>CAYTAG010000001.1:0-71636 GCA_964435625.1 uncultured Halobacteriales archaeon
ACGAGGTCGCGGGGTCACTCCCCGAGTACCCGTATGCGGGGCCATCGCTGCCGATGCCGTACGGGCCGGACCCGGGAGGCGCGCCGTATCCCGGGTCGCTCCCGCTCGCCGGGGCGCTACCGCCACTGCTGCCACCGGGCGCAGCGCCGGATCCCGACGCCCCCGACGGCGCGGACGTGCCGGGGCTACTGGACGACCCCATCGACGAGGAGCCGAGATTGCTCACGTCGCTTATGTCGCTCCCGCCGAGCGATGCTGATCCGATACCCGACGCCAGTCCCCCAGACGCGAATACGTACGTCTGGACATCGCTCAAGTGACCGGACGAGGTCGTGGAGGACCGACCGGCGGCCCTGCTCCGACTCGGCGTCGTCTCGCCCACTTCGTCGAGTGACGACATCGAACGGGAGGATGGACCGACGTCAGTTCGCCCCGCCGACAGGCTACCCGTATCAGACAGGCCAGGGGACATGGGGACGTCGACGGCGTCAGCTGCCCCGGGATCTCGGTATCGGCCTCCCGGCACCTCCGTCGAATCACCGATCATGGCGTCGGTCTCCTGGAGGCCAGACGTGGTCGAGTCGGGGCCCGACCCAGTGCGGCCGGTGCCAGGTGTCGGCCGCTGCGTTCCGCGCTCGGGGAGCATCCAGGACGCCAGCGTCGCCTGCCCACGGTCGTCGGTCCCGAACCGGCGCCGGGCGGACGCGAGCGGGCCGTCATCCGACAGCAGGTCGGACAGTCCGCCCCGCCGGGCCGCTGGCAACTCCGTGGTGTCGAACGCGCCCTCGACGGCGTCCCATCCAGATGCCCCCGCTGTCATCGTCCCTCGTTCAGTGGGTTCGAGCGTCCAGTCCTGAACCTGCGCCCCCATTCCCGATTCGAACTGCTCAACGGCGTCCTCCAGTTTCCGGCCACGACGCCGACGGAGCGGGTTCGACGACTCCTGCCACTGATCAGCAAGTTGCCGGCTGATATCGGAGACGTCGTGGGCGTCCTTGACCCGCCAGGCCGTCGGACCGATCAGGTCGCCCTCATAGAACCGGACGGCCCCCTCGATCTTGCTGGCGATTTGGCCCCCGATCGGCTGGATGCGCCCGCCTTTCCCGGCCCGCTGGGGCGTCCCCAGCCGACCGCCCCAGTCTTTCAGCCCGCCGACGCTCCGGGACAACTCATTGATGTCGACCGCGTGGCCGAAGCCGCCGCCGGCCTTGATCTCGATGCCGCCGCCCGTCTGGATCTCTCGGTCCGTGTACTCCGAGATGATGTCCGCCAGGTCCTCGTGGGCCTGGTCGGTGTCCCGGACGTAGACGTCGATGTCCTCGGGGGTCCGGGCCCGACGGGCCTGGATGAGTTGGTTCGCGGAGCCGCCGAAGACGGCATCGTTCTCGCGGAGCCAGGCCGCGAGATCGTCCGCCGCCCCGGAGGGCAGCATCTCCGCCTCCTGGATGCCACGCTCGATGGGTTGGCGCGTGGCCCGCGTGCCGGGGAGCCGGCGGCGAAGCCGCTCCCCGATCGGCGCCTGGCCCGCGAGGTCCTGGATCCGCATCGCTCCCTCGACGGCGTCCCGCGCCGGACTGTCGGCGGGCAGCTGTCGATATAGGTTCGTCCGGAAGATCCGCGTTTCGAGCGGCGTCGTCGGGGCGATGCCCTCAGACGACCGGGTCATCGACGGGCCACGGAGGTCCACCGTCGGTGTGCCGACCTCCGGCCGGATGAACCGCTCCGGCATATCGAGTCCGGGGCGGCTCAGGCTGACGTCGATTCCTTCGGGGCGTTGCACCGTCCTAACCCCAGCAGGGGAGTCTAGCGCCGTTTTTGTGGTTCGGACCGACGTAGAGATGCCGGTATCGACCCCTGGGAGGCTCCCGGTGACGCCGGCGATGGGCCGCGGCTCCGCGTCGACGGCACCTCGGAGCGCCCGTGGGACGTCCGCGACGATCCCCCGGTACGTCACCGAGTCGACGGCGTCGCCAGCCGCTTTCGCCGGCACGGTTGCTTTGCCGTACCGGAGCGGCGAGAGGTAGGAGCCTCCATACGCCATGGCAATCATGCCGCCAGCGGCGCCGGCAGCCCTCACGGGATGCTCCAGGGCGAAGTCGATTGCCTCCCGGCCCTGGACGTTGATCGTGCGAGCGACCGCCGCCTCGGTGGCCTGGCGACTCGACTGGGCCTGCTCCCAGCCCTCCTGAACCTCAGGGAGAGCCGCCGGCGGCGCCGTCCCCGGCAGCGACGTCTGGGTGACGGGGCCCTGGGAGAGCGCAGCCTCGGTCGCGAGGTCCGAGGCATAGTCCGCTGCGCCCTCCGACAGGTTCCACGCGGAGAGCCCCCACATGGCTGGGTTGAGGCTGTCGCCGGCAACCTGGGCGCCCTGTGCGAACGCCCTGGTGTACCCGGTCCCAGGGTCGTCCAGAAGCGGGTTGAACTCGGCGGCCGCCTCAATCCCCGCGCGGGCCTCGCTCCCGCTCGGGAATGCCCCCTTGCCAGTCCGGTGAACCGTCGCGTGCTTGCTGAGCCAGGCCTTACCCTCCTCGGCCAGGCCGGCGTCGTCCGGGACGGCACCCGCGAGTTCGACTTGCCCCTCGTCGGTCAGTTCGACCGAGTAGTCGTCGCCCGGTTCGACGGTGAAGTGCTCGCCCTCGACGAGGTCGGCGCCGGGGTTCTGGGCCTCCAGCTGCGTCTCCGCCCGGTCGGCCACGAGGTCCTGCTGAAACTCCGGCGTGAGCCGCACCTGGAGGCTGCCGGTATCGCCCTCGACCCGAGCATCGAGGCCCCCCCAGCGCAGCGAGGCGAGGCGGTAGTCCTCGCCCTGTTCGAGGTCGCGCCCGAGGCGACGCTCCATCTCGGTTTCGAACAGCGACGCGATGAGATCCTGACGGTACTCCTCGGTAAGTTCCGCGCCGTCGTCGGTGAATAGGAAGTCTTCGCCCCGGATTAGATTCGTCTGCTCGCGTTCGGTTCGGAGCATCCCCGGTTCGAGGGTAGCGTCCCCGCCCTGGCCCGCCAGTTCGGCGGCCGTCTTTTGGCGGGCGACCTGCTCTTCCAGCCCGGCCTCGATAGCGGCGTACTGCGATGTGCCATCGCTGGAGGCCGCCCCCCGGGAGATATCAGGTCCCTGCTGCCGTCGTGCGGAAATCAAGGCCGCCGTCTCGGGAGAAACTTGAGCCTGGAGTACCGGGCCGGCAGCGATTCTCGGGGTCGGCGCCCCTGCATCGAGACGCGGCTCGTTTGCCGACCCGATGACTTCGTAGTCGATGTCGATGTCCTCGGGCGACACATCGATATTCGGATACCGTGCATCGAGTGTTTCTGCTGCTTGTGCTGCCGCGCGCTGCTCTTGCGCCTGCCGCCATCGCCTCCGGCCCTGATCCGTTAACTCTGCGGTGATTTGGTCGCCATCTCTGACGACCCGGTAATCGCTGATGGACGCATCGAACGGAGTCGCGTCCTGGAAGCGCTGCTCGACGTCATCAACGACTGACGCCAGCTCTGTCGGGAGGTTGTCCGCAGCCTCTAGACCGAGGACGTCCTCCGAGACCCCGTCCTGCGAATCCCCGGATGAAGCCGTCGGCTCCGGGATCGGGATTGTTGCCTGCTCCTGCGCCTCCTGCGGGCCAACGTCACCTGCCGGGCCACGGATGGTCGGCCCCTGGCCCGACGTATCTCCGGGACGTTGGCTGTCTCCCACCTGGGTCGGCGACCGGACATCCTGCGGGCCCTGGGAGTCAGCGCTGCCGCCAGGTATCCCACGTGTCCGTCGTGGGCGACGACCCGTGGTCGGTCGCACGTCATCGACGGACGTCACGGCCCCATCGAGACCACTGGGGCCATTCTCGGTCGGGCCGCCGCTGGAGGACCTCCCGGGCCGCTCGATGGTCTCTCGGCCGGGCAACGAGGGATCCATCCCCGTCCGACCGTCAGCGTTCCCGTTACCGCCACTAAGGCCGTCGCTGGCCCTGGTTCCGGTCTCGGGCCCGGTACCGTTTCCGTTCGAGGTGCCGCCACCGCCGCTGGTCGTCGTCGACGCTGCACTACGGGACCCGCCGGGCCGTTCAGTGGTCTCGCGTCCAGGCAGCGAGGGACCCACCCCGCTCGTGGGCCGACTTCCGTCTCCGGCCCCGTTCGAGGTGCCGCCACCGCCGCTGGTCGTCGTCGACGCTGCACTGCGGGGCTGGTCTGGTTGAGCGTCCTCCGACGTCGATCCGGTATCGTCGTCGCTTGCTCCCCCGCCGCTGCCAGCCGTGTCAATGGTTGGATCTGTCATGTTACGTGTCGCCTCCGATGGTAGTCGTGGACCGATGCAGCAGCGCCTGGCGCGGCCGGGCCAGCCGGAGTCGACGGCCGGCCGCCAGGAACAGCAGCAGGATGCCGTTCACGTTCTGGCCACCGCCTCCACCACCGCCCCCACCGCCGCCGAGGCCGAGGAGATGGTAGGCCGCGATGCCGATGATCAGCAGGAGGATGAGGATGCCCAGGAGCGTCACCATGCCCCTGAGGAAGTCCCCGAGCCGTGACCCCTCGACGCTGGCAGATTCCTTGCCGCGCTCCTCCTGGAACTTGAGGTCCTGCGGCGTGATCGAGAAGGGGACGCGGTGGATCGCGTCAGTCAGCGAGAACACATGGCCGTGGGTTCCAGAGTCAGGCTCGAAGTCGTACTCGCGGTCCTCGACCTGCTTGCGGGTCTGCTCGGCCGCCGCGGTCGTCTGGGTCCACTCGGTCCCGCCGTCGGTCACGGCGCGCTCGGACGCGCCGTTGCCGTCGGGGGTCGCGGGAGCCTCCGGTGTCGCCGACGTCTCCGGCCCGTCGCTGGCGCCGTCCTCGACCGTGTTGCCGTCCTCGTCGACGCGCTCGTAATCGCCGTCCTCGTCCATCGCCATCGCGACGGCGAGTTTGGTGTCGACCGGCGCCGCGTGCCAGGCCCAGCACCGGATGATCGGCACACCGCTCATGAAGACCGGTTCGCCGCCGTTCCCGTGGATTTTGTACTTCATGCCGAACGGTTCTCGCAGCTGGATCGTCGCTTCCTCGTCGAGGATGTCGGCGCCGATGTACTGCAGAGTTCCGTCGGTCATCTCGACCTCCGCGACGACGCCGTGGCCCTTCCACTCCTCCTTCAGGGCCTGCCCGTGACGCGCCCACCAGAGGTCGCGCCAGGCGCCGATCCGATGCCGCAGGAGCCAGGCCAGCCCCAGGATCAGCCCGACGAAGAACACGCCCGCGAAGAACGCGCCGACGAGGAGCAGCACCATCTTAGCTCCCCCCCGGCAGGAGTTTGCGGGCCTTCGACAGCGTGCTGGGGGACCCGCTGGATTCGTCGCCGGCCTGGCGCGTCTCGACGGCGCTCTGGATGGTCGTCACGCCGTCCCACGCCTTGCCGCCCTTCGCGAGGCTGTCCATCTTGTTGCGGACGTCGGCGGCCTCGTCGATCCGCCGGGCGCGTTCCGGCGTGAGGGGGCGGGCCTCGTCGTCGCCCAGCAGGATCTCCCGGAACTCTCCGACGCACTTGCTCCCTGCGCCCTCGATGGGCGGGAACTCCGGCTTCATGCGGTCGGCCCGGTTCTGGGAGAGGATGCGCCGTTCCTCGTACTCCTCGGGGGTGATCGCCCCGAGCAGGTGCATCCGCGATAGCATCGTCGGGGCCAGGTCGCTGACCCCTTCGTCCTCGTCCTCGCTCTCGGCGTCGACGTCCGGGTCGAGGAGGATCTCGATGAGATGGGAGTCCCCGACGCCGGTCAGCGCCTCGGGGTTGCCGGACTGCTGGATCGCTGCCTGCAGCGCCCGGCGGTACTCCTCAACGTCTTTCTGCCCCTCGAACTGTTCGTGTAAGCGCTCCTCTGGGTCGTCCATGTTATGTCGCCTCCGTGAGTGGTGAGTGATCGTCCGAGTCGGTCGACTCGCTTTCCTTCCAGTCGACGATGCTGACCAGGATGATGACGAAGCCGGTGAGGACGTTCAGGCCCAGTAGGATCGCGACGCCGGGGTGCGGGTCGACGATGCGCTGGCCGTGAGACACGACCTCGAAGTTGGCCGCGCCGTAGGCGAGGAACGCCGACAGCAACACCGTCGCGGTGCCGCACACGCCCGTCTCCAGCGGTTCGTCGTTGGGGTTCCACAACCCCACGCCTGTCGTCAGCAGCATCGTGCCGAACAGGGCCAGCCAGATCGTACTGTTCATCGGTCTGTCAGTACCTCCGTGTCCCCGATGACGTGCCGATTGTGCCGTTCACAACCGCGATGCCGAGTGCAACCAGTGCCACTGCCCCGACGATGACCAGCGCGACGTAGGGCAACAAGTTGACCAGCGGCGGAAGCGTCCTGTTCAGTTGACCGGTGGTCTCGTTCCATCCCCGGTAGTAGACCGTGATCGTCGCGTCCCCGCCGGTGGTGGTTCGCGAGGTGTTGAACCACTCGACGGTCCCGTTGTGGCTGTGGAACTCGTAGTCGATGCCTTCGTCGAGGGCGACGCCGCTGGCGTTCCGGACCGTCTCGTTTTCGTAAAACCGGTCTGGGGCCTCTGGGACCTCGACCTCGGCGATGGTACTGTAGTCGACGACGAGCGTATCGTTCTCCGGGCCGAAGTCCCGCTGCTCATCGGCGACCGTCTTGTCCAGCGCGATTGCGCCGACTCCTGCCGCGGCTACCATCAGCCCAACCAGCGCCACGCCCGCGATGTATGCGCGTAGGTCCATCGGCTACCCGGTGTCTCCTGTTTCCTATTTGAAATACGGGAATCTGGTTGGTCAGCGCGTTAGCGGCCCCGTCGCGGCCCGGTGAACTGCATGAGGCCGGAGCCGGCGAAGTAGGCGACCAGGCCCACGACCGGGACGACCAGGAGACTGACGACCATGATCACGAAGCCGGCGCCGCCGATGTCCTGGGCCGTCTCCAGCGTCCCGCTGAACGCGCCCGACGTCGGCACGTTCACGACGAACAGGCCGACGACCAGGATCATCAGGATCGTGATCATCAGCCCGATCCCGAACTGGATGGCCGTCGAGACCATGTTGTGCATCCGGGCGACGTCGACGTCGGCGAGTAGGCCGGCGTCGGCCGCGAACGGCGTCTCGACGGCAGTAGCAGGCTCTTCGCTGGCTTCGTGCTCCTCGACCGCTCCTGGGGTGTCCGGCTCCTCACGAGTGCCGACCCCGGGACCCCCGGGGCCAACACCCCGCTCAGCACCGGTTACAGTGGCAGTGGCAGGTGCCATATCTCCACAATTTTCGGCCCTCATCTTAGTGTTTACTCAAAATACTGATATGTCTACGTACCGGTAGGAGTACGGATATACGTATGATTGTACGTATCGAGATGCTATTTAAAGAGTAAGCGACCCCAATCGTTTAAGCATTTAAACGGTCTTGAACTGGATATGTCGCCTCCGGAGCAAGGAATCGAGTCAGTCGTGCCTGGTCGTCAGGTTGTTGATGGATCGATTCGGCTGGCAAAACTGCCAGACTCCTACAAGCCATTGAAGTCCGGCGATTCAGTGGGCGTCCTCGTACCACAACCGTACGGACGGCAACTGAATCTCCGGGCCAGCAACCCGGACATGAACGTGTACGTGGCGCTCCAACAGGGTCTGGTGATTGGTCAACTGGTCGACCTCGCCAGCCCGAACCAACAGCAGCACCCCCAGGCTGACGGGGGGCATCAATGAGCAGCGACGACGATGCCCCCGGTCGGGGTACGAACACGTTGCTACAGCTGTACGTGCAGTCGCTCGACGCCCGAATCCAGTTCGTCGAATCCGCCGCCGCAGGCATGACCGCTGCCGAGCGCGAGGCCCACCACGCGAACCTCCACTCGTCGATCCTGGCCTGGTGGGAGGCCCTCTGGCCCTACCTCGAGGAGCGCGACGACATGGAGCGCTGGCGCGAGGAGGTCAGGTTGTGGCCGAAAGGGCCGGTCATCATCCGGGTCTTGCACTGCCAGCAGTGCGAGCAGTTCTACGAGTGGCGGAGCGACGGTAACCTCTTCCCGGGGGCGGACTGCCCGATCTGCGGTCCTGGCTTCGTCCGACCGACGGAGGTCTACGACCGGACCGAGGAGGGGAAGATCAACTACGAGTGGGCACGCGGCCTCGACACGCTCGACGGCTGGCAGAACCGCACGACAACAGTCACGAAAGAGAAGGGAACGTTCAGGAAGAAAACCGTCGTCGAGGAGAAGCCGGTCCGGCTCCCGCCGGAGGTCCTCTTTCGCGTGGGCCGGCATCTCGACAAAGCCGCCGAACGGCTGGACCTGCTGGCCGACGTCGAGACCGAGGTCCCGAAAACGGAACTCGACATGGAGACCATTGAAAACTTCCAGGCAACGGTCCAGGAAATCGTCCAGGAGGCCGCCGACGAAGGGGAGGTGTCGGCATGATTGGGGTCGGTTTGACTGGCGTCGGCGTGGTCGATCCGTTCTTCGCGTTGCTGTCGATGGTCCTGTTTGGCGCCATCACGGGCGCGGGCGACTCCAGCGTCGACTTCGAGGTCCCGAACAGCCTACTCTACTCGGAGCTACACGAGACGTACATGAAGCGGGTCGCAGAAGGACGCGACCTCCGAGTAATCATCTCTGCCGACAATGCCGAGACGGGAGTCGGGAAGACTACTCTGGGCGTCTGTCTCGCGAAGCTCTGGGACATCTGGGGATGGGATGCCGCGAAGAAAGCGACGCTCGATCCTCGGGAGTACACGGTCCGGTACGACGGCCTCCGGAAGGTCAGCGTCCAATACCTCCTGGAAGCCGAGCAGGCACTGGAAAAGCGACGGGCAATGTCAGACGAGATCGTGGCTGTCGGCCACGACTTCGCCACGAAGCGCTACCGACAGTTGATCGGCATCCTCGACCTGCCGAGCAAGTCCATGATGGACGCCCGGATCGCGGATACACTCTGCGACTACTGGATCCTCGTCCGCGAACGAGGTCATGCGGTCGTGTTCGAGTTCGACGAGAACCAATTCACGGGTAAGACCTACTACAAGAAGGTCGAAGAGATCTCCTGGCCACCCCTCGACGGCGACCCGGACTACGAGGCCGTCGAACGGATGAAGGTCGAGTGGATGACGGACCAGACGCAATCGCGGTACGTGACCCGCGAGGAGTTCCAGGAGGCAAAGAAGAACTTCTGGCGGAAGGCCGAATTGAAAGCGACCTACAATCACGCCCAGGCGGCCTACGAGGTCAGCCAGGACGAGGACTCCGATTTCTCCGCGACGCAAGCGGAGATTGGTCGCATCGTCGGACTGTCACAACCGCGAGTGAGTGACATTGTCAATGCCGATAGCTTCGACGATGTCTACTCATCGTTCAAAGACAGCGCAGACGTCGAAATCGCGGGGTAGAGAGCCATGAACGCCAAATCAATATCGAACACAGCAAAATCGCACGACGGCACCGGCATCAGCAATATCAATCAGCAGGACACACACGTTACTTACTCTAATTCACGCGTGGTATCGCGCGGGGCGTCGCGCCGATACCCCGCCTCCGGGGGGGCACCCGGGCCTCGGATCGGTTCGTCGTTGGCCTCGATCGGTCGACCTCGGCCGCCCGCTCGTCGACGTCGACGGCGTCGCGATGCTCCTGGTGGGCGCGGCCGTCGACTGTCCTCGAGGTCGCTCGTCGAGCGCAGCTGCGGGAGGGTCGCACGATGAGCCGGCTCACCCGGATGACGGCCCGGCGGTTCCGCAAGCTGTTCGCGTGGGTGATCGCGCTCCTCCTGCTGGCCGCGCTCGTGCTGATTGTGCTCGCTCTCGCGTTCGTGCTGACGCCGGCGCCGGCGGAGCCGGCCGACGGTCGGACGCTGGCCCCGCTTCTCGGCCTCGCGGGGGCGGTCCGGACGCCGGCAACATCTCAGGAATCCGAAACCTGTCTGACGGATTCGGCGGGGGCAAGCCGGCCGCGAGTTTCTATCGTGATCCCGACATATAACGAACGTGAGGTAATCTGGGCGACCGTCCAGGAGGTCCTCCTGACGGCGGAGGTGAGCGACCTCGACATCGAGGTGCTCGTCGTCGACGACGACAGTCCGGACAAGACCTGGTCGTTCGTCGAGTGGCAGTTCCGCGACGATCCGGTCCGGGTGATCCGTCGCGTCGACGAGCGGGGCCTCGCGACGGCCGTCCTGCGCGGCTTCCAGGAGGCGAACGGCGAGGTCCTCGTTTGCATGGACGCCGACGGCCAGCATCCGCCGGAGCGCCTGCCCGACCTCGTGCTCCCGTTCCAGCACGAGGACGTTGACGCCACCATCGGCTCACGTTACGTCGACGGTGGCGGCATCGACGGCTGGTCGCGGTCACGACAGGTCATCAGCCGCGGCGGGACGCTCCTGGCCGAGGTGAGCGTCGGCCGCACCTGGCAGATTTCCGACCCCATGAGCGGCTTCTTCGCGGTGCGGCGCTCGCTCGTCGACGACATCCTCGAGGACCTCGACCCGACGGGGTACAAGGTCCTCCTGGAGATCCTCGCCCGGACGGACCCGCGCCGCGTGGTCGAAGTGCCGTTCACGTTCCGGGAGCGCCAGGCCGGGGTCAGCAAGCTCGACGCCCGCGAGACACTGCGGTTCCTCGCGCATCTGGGCGGCCTCTCCTGGCGCGAGGTCGACGCCGTCGGCGTGGCGATCCTGGCGGTCGGCACGATGATGTTGGCCTCGGGGCCGCTGCCGCTGGCCGCGAACGTCGGCCTGTTCGGCCTCGCGGCGCTGGTGGTGAGCCTGCGGTCGGCCCGCGATCTCGCCGCCGACCTGACCGCCCTCGACGTCGAGGTCGCGACGCCCATCGGTGACGCCGCCGACGCCGAGGAGGTGAGCGCGGCGTGAGCCTCCGCGATCTCGCGTCGGCGCCATCGGAGTGGGACCTGACGCTCGACGAGTGGGACCCCGGCGCCGCAAACGTCGTCGCGTCGCTCGCGGCGCTGGTCATCCTCCGGTACGCCCTGATGCTGTGGGAGCTGTTCCATCCGGCGCCGCTGGCCCAGACGATCACGCTAATCTACATCGTAGCCATCGGCCTGGCGCTGCTCGGGCTGAGCGCCAGCGGCGTCGACCTCAGGGAGCACGCCGCCATCGTCGCCGTCATCGTGTTCTCGGTCCTTCTGGGGAGCTTCTACATATTCCTCGGGACGGGCCTGACCGTTCCTGCGCCCGGGCCCGACGCGGCGCTGTTCTCGCGGTACAGCGTCGACCTCCTACTGGCAGGCGAGAACCCGTACGCGGCGAGCATGGCGCCCGCCTGGGACCTGTACGGCGCGGACCCGTTGTCGGTGACGCCGACGACCGACGGCAGCCACGTCACGTCGTTGTCGTACCCGGCGGGGTCGGTCCTGGCGTTCGTCCCGGCGACCGTCGCCGGCGTCGAGGACGTCGGCAAGACGGCGGGCCTGGTCGCCATCGCGACGCTGCTGTTCCTGGCCGTCTACTCGCCGTCGGAGTTCGTCCTGGCGCCGATCATCGTCCTGATGGTCCAGGACATCATCTTCGGGTCGTTCCTCGGCTTGCTCGACGCCCTCTGGCTGTTCCCGACGCTGGTCGCGATGCAACTGTGGGCGACCGACCGGCGCCGGGCCGCCGCGGTCGCCCTCGGCATCGCCTGCTCGATGAAGCAACAGCCCTGGCTGATCACGCCGTTCCTGGCGATCTGGGTTTACAACGAGGCCGCGTCCTACCGCGCGTTCGGGCGCAGGGCGGCCACGCTGGGCGCGTACGGCCTCGCGCCCTTCATCGTGGTCAATGCCCCCTTCGTCATCTGGGACGCCCAGGCGTGGCTCACGAGCGTCCTGACACCGCTGAGCGGCGGCGGGGCGTCCCCCGTCAACCAGGGCGTCGGCCTGACGCTGCTGACGACCAGCGGCACCCTCCTGCTCCCGAAGGGCTTCTACGGGGTCCTTCTCGGGATCGTCACCATCTGGGCGCTCGTCCTGTACGCCGTCTACTGGGAGCGCGTCCGCTGGCTGGCCTGGCTGATGCCCGCGTTCCTGCTGTTTTTCCATTTCCGGTCGCTGTACTCCTACTTCCAGTTCGTCGTCCCGCTGGCGTACTTCGCGGCGCTGCACCAGTGGGACCTGGCCCGCGAGCGGGCGCCGGTCCCCGACGACGTCGTCTCCCGGGCCCGGGAGGTGGTCGCCCGTGTTTGACCCGACCGCCCTCTCCGTCGACGTCAAGCGAGCGCTCGTCATCCTCGCGGTCGGCCATCTGGCGTTCGTCGCCATCGGCGTGGGGGCGTCCTCCCTGGAGGCCGGGTCGCTGGACGTCGACGTCGAGGTCGTCGGCGTCGGAACCTCGAACGGCGGCAACGTCACCGTCGTTCACCTGCAGGTGACCAACAACGAACCGCACCCGATAGACCCCGTAGTCCGCGTGCCGTCGTCGTCCTGGAACGTGCGCAACGCCTGGACGCTTCGGGGCGGGCCAGACGTCCTCGCCCCGAACGAGACGGCCACCTACGCCGCCGTGGCGCCCGGCGAGCGCGCGGAGATCGTGCCGCCGGCCCAGGCGGTCATCGTGGTCACGAACGCCAGCACGCAACAGCGGACCGCCGTCGGGCCCGTTCGGCTCACTAACCAGACCCAGGGAGGTGAGTCCGGTGGCTGACCCATCGTCCCCGTCCTCGTCTGGCGACGAGCACCCGACTGAGACAGACGAGGAGTCGCCGGTGGGCCCGCTCTGGGTGTTCTTGCTGATATTCTGGACGTTTATGGATCTGTTAATCCTCGGTGTCGAAGCGCTGTCAGCAGTCCTCGTGGTCGTCACCGGTGTCGCGGGCTACCTTCTCCTCCGAGGAGCCTACCGCATCTGGGCCTCCATGGGGGTCAATAGCGATGCTTGACGAGCGCCGCCCCGCTGCGGGCCGCGAGGACCTGGGCGAGGATCGCTCCGTCGGTCCCGAGCGGGCCGTTGCCGGCCTCGGTCGGCTCACGAACGAATCGCACGCCAACAACCACCCGCGAGTCTACGAGGTGAACCGATGATCCCAGAACCCTACAAACGAGCAGCCCGCGTCCCGTTCGCCAGCGAACCTGAGCGCATCGACTACCGAATCAGCGCGTTCCTCAAGCTCTACGTCGTCATGCCGCTGGCGCTGATAGCCGTCGGGGCAGTATTAACACTGGTAGCCGACTGGGCCTGGCGGGCCGGCCACATTACAACATCTCAGGCCCTGCTCGTAGGGAATGCGCTCATCCTCATCTGTATTCTGATCCCGTATCTGATGCTCCTGATCGGTACCGTGGGCGCACTGAGACGACACCGCCGAGAACGGGGGGACGATGGGGATGCTTGATAAGCAACAGATTGTCGACGGCCTTCAGCGCCTCTCCGTCAGGCGTGTGAAGCGCCAAGTCTCCCGGCTACTGGTCCCGGCCCCCGTCCCGGCGGACAAGGCCAGCGAGGCCACTAAAGAAGCAATCTATATGTTCCTCGCCCTGGGGCCAGGAGCCATCATCGGAGCCCTAGCAAGTTACGGGTTCCCGTTCTCGATGCGGACAGGAATATTTGTGGGGGTGACACTCTCTACCTACTTCTTCGCCTGGCGCTATTTCATGAAAACCCGGAGGTGGCAGGACATATGAGGGACCGAGCAGGGGACCTCGTGGCCGTGTTCGCCGGCGCCGTCCTCATCCGGCTCGGGTTCGGCTTCCACGTCCAGTTCCTCGACGGGACGGGGCTGGCTGGCGTCGTCGTGCAGCTGACGCTCATCGCGCTCGGGCTGGCCTGCTTCGCCGCTGCCGTCTCACATCTCCCGGCGCGGCGGTACGCGCCGGATCTCGCGGGGATGGCCCTCGCTGCGGTCGCGATGGCCTGGGTCGTCCGGTTGCTCGTCCACCCGAGCGGTGGGATCGGGACCGACGCAATGCTGTACTCGCAGTACGCCGTCGACCTGCTGCTCGCTGGCGAGAACCCCTACGCCCACTCGATGCGCCCAGCGTTCGAACGGTACGGCGTCGAGGACATGGTCGGAACGGAACTGGCCACTGGCGGCCGTGTCGAGACGTTCTCGTATCCAGCCCTGTCGATCTGGTGGTTCCTCCCGCAGCGGCTCCTCGGGATCCCGAACCTCAACCTCACGACCGTCGGGGTCCTGGTCGCGACGCTGGCGTATCTCTCGGTCGAGGCCCCGGACGAATACGCGTTGGCGCCGTTGGCCGCACTGTTCGCGACGCCGAACCTGCTGAACTTCGCCGCGGGCGGGATTTTCGACCTGCTCTGGGTCCTCCCGCTCCTGGTCGCGATGAAGTGCTGGCATGAACAACGGTACGTGGCGGCGAGTGTCCTCCTGGGGATCGCCAGCGCCACGAAGCCCCAGGCCTGGCTCGTGCTGCCGTTCCTGGCCGTCTGGCTCTTCCGAGCCGCCCCGACGACCCAGGCGTTTCTCAAGCGCGCTCGGACCTGCATCTCGTGGGGCCTCGTCGCGTTCCTCGTTCCGAACCTGCCGTTCATCGTCTGGGACCCGCTGGCCTGGCTGGCGAGCCTCGACCGCGCCATCGGCCTCTTCAGGCCGCCGATGGTCCAGGACGGGGTCGGCCTCGTTGCCATCTCCACGCACGGCCCGGTTGCCATCCCGTCGGGGATTCTCACGGGCCTCGTGGTCGCTGTCCTGGCGGGCCTGCTCGGTCTCTACTGGCGGGCCTGGCCCGACGGCCGCTGGCTGGCCTGGATCGCCCCAACGCTACTGCTGTTCGTCCACTACCGGTCGATGCACAACTACTTCCTGTTCTTCGTCCCGGTCGCGTTCTACGTTGTGCTGCTGCAAGGCCGGGAGGACCAGGCCGGATCACGCGAGACTGAGCAGCCACCAGAGTCGTCGACGGCCCAGTCGACAGGGGGACGTCCCGATGCTTGACCGGACGGAGACGCAACTCGCGCACCTGTTGGAGCGGGTCGGAGCCGATCAGTATGTCGACCCTGCCCGAGCCGTCCGTTTCGCGGAGTGGTCCCTGGTTGGCCTGCTCGGCGCGGTCCTCGACCTCTCGGTCACGATCACGACGCTGCCGCACCTGCACTACTTGCTCGCGAACGGCCTCGGGTTCGTCCTAGCGGTCTCCTGGAACTTCAGCGGCAACTGGCTCATCACCTACGACCGGCCCGACGGGACCCTCGCCAGGCAGTTCGCCAGCTATGTCGGGCTACACGCCGTCACATTCGGAATTCGCGGCGCCGTCCTCGTCGTCCTCGTCGAGGCCGCCGGGACGGACGGCCTGACCGCGACCCTTGTCGCCGTCGGCGTGGCCGCCGTCTCAAACTTCGTGGGCACCGAGCGGATCTTCGGCGGCGCCGGCCACCTCTGGTTCGACGCGATCGCCGCACTCAACCAGACCGCGCACGCCGTCTACTCCTCACGGCTCCGAAGCGCCCTGCAGCAGACCGGACTCTACACTATCCTTTACGGGCTGTATCTCCGGGCGTTTGGCCTGCTCTACCGCGAGGACCAGATCGACATCGAACACGGTGATGCCACGGCGACCCTCTACATGGAGACGGCGCCGGAGGTCGTGTCCGTGATGCACTCCCTCGAAAAAGAGCAGCACATCCTGGAGACGTTCGTCGGCGAACTCCGGCCGGACGACATCTGCCTCGACGTCGGCGCGAACCTCGGAGTCTACACCTGCCTCGCCGCCGACGCCGCCCACACCGTGACCGCCGTCGAGCCGCACCCGCCGACCGTCGCGCGGCTTCGCGAGAACGTTGCTCTCAACGACTACGACGAGACGGTCACCGTCGTCGACGGCGCGCTCGCCGCCACGACCGGGACCGCCACCCTCGCGACCGAACGCGACGAGGTCGGGACCCAGACACCCTATCTCACCGAGCCAGCGTTCGGCGGACTCGAGGTCCCACAGTACCGTGGCGATGACCTCGTCAGAGGTAATGTCCCGCCGCCAACGGTCGTGAAGATCGACGTCGAGGGAGCCGAACTGGGTGTCCTGGCCGGACTCGAGGACACGCTCGCGTCCTGCCGGCTCGTCCTCTGCGAAGTCCATCACGACGCGGTCGGCAAGGCCGTCCAGAACTGGTTCGAGATCCGTGGCTGGCAGCTGTCGACCATCCACGCAACCCACACGCAAACCTACCTCCTTGCAACCAACAATGACTGAGAAACCACGAGCAACCAACCCCGGAGCAACCGAGACGCACAGACATTCGACCGGCGGCCAGTGCGATGCCGATGCGGCCGCGAATCGCGGGCAGACAACCGGCGGGGACGTGATGGGGCTGGTCGTGCTGCTGATCGCACTCGCCGTTGCGCTCCTGGTCCTCGTCGACGGACTGTGGCGCCTCGCTGGATCCGTGCGATGGGAACTGAGAATCTGGGGCGTCTTCACCGCCCTCCTCACCGCGGTCTGGATCGGCGGCTACCTGCTCAGCCGCAAGGACGGGGGTGACGATGCCCGAGAGTAACATCGCCGTCGACGGCGAGGACGCCGACGGGGACGGCCTCGACGACGACCTCAACGCGGACCCGAACTCGCAACGATGACTGGTGAGCAACAGCCCGACGCCCGAGACGAAACGGCACACAGTCCCCTGAGCGACCTGAAAGAGATGATCCACGCCCTGCACGGCCACCGGGTCGCCCTCGTTCACAGCGACCTCCCGGACGACGTCCGGTCGGCCGTCGAGGCGAACGGGGAGCGACTGGCCCTCCTCAGGATTCTCCGGCTGATCGACCACTACGAGGACCACGGCGGGTTCCCCGACGCCTACGACGATGGCGTTGCGTCGTACCAGGACCTCTCGAAGGCGACGCTCGGCGTCATCTCCGAGGCGCAGGCCGACGCCGACGACGCCACCGACCCGCGACCGGACACGACTTTCCACTGATCCAATGACCGACAACACCCTCAGCATCCGAGCACGCATCGCATTGGCACTCATCGTCGTCGCGTCGGCCTCCTGGCTGGTCGTCGCGAACCTGCCCGGCGCCCAGGCCGCCCCCCCGATCAACGACGCGCTCCAGGACGGCGACCTAGAGGACCGCGTGGGCGAGCAGGTGGCGGCGCCGCCGCCGACCGATGACCCGGTTGTGATCAGCAGCCAGGGCCACGCCGCGAAGCACTACGACGCGACGGTCGTCGCGATCAACCAACAGGGAACGCTGATGTACGCCGATACCCGCCACGACGTCTACTTCGACGTCGACCCCATCGCCACCGGCAAGTACGACGTCCAGTACATCGGCGTGACGGACCACCGGGACGAGGACTGCCCGACCGGCGAGAAGTGTACGAACAACCACATCATCCGCGCGAATCTCTCGACCGGCGAGCGAGAGACGCTGTACTCGGAGATTACGCCGAACCACTACGAGAGTCGGTGGCACGACGCCCAGCGCGTCGACGAGCGCCACTACCTCGTGGCGGGCCTCGAACACGACCGCCTCCTGCTGGTCGACGTGCAGGCGGACGAGACGGTCTGGGAGTGGCACTTCAACGAGAGCGCCCACTTCGAGTCGCCGGCCGAGAGCGGCGGCGGGCCCGACGACTGGACCCACGTCAACGACGTCGAGTTGCTGGAGGACGGCCGGATCATGGTGTCGCCCCGGAACCACGACCAGGTCACGTTCCTCGAGGTCGCGAGCGCCGGCAACCTCACCAGTCCGAACGCGACGCTCCGCGTCGACGAGGAGTGGACGCTGGGCGCCGACGGCCGCCACAGCGTCCTCTTCGAGCAGCACAACCCCGACTACATCCCGCCCGAGCAGGGCGGGCCCGCCGTGATCGTCGCGGACTCCGAGAATGACCGCCTGATGGAGTACCAGCGCCACCCGAACGGCTCCTGGACGTCGACGTGGATGTGGCGGGACGACCAGACCAACTGGCCGCGAGACGCCGACCGCCTCCCGGATGGCGACACGCTCATCACCGACTCCCGGGGCGACCGCGTCCTCCTGGTCGACCCCGACGGCGAGGTCGAGTGGAACGTCTCCATCGGCATCCCCTACGAGGCCGAGGTCATCGGGGCCGGCCCCGAGAGCACGGGCGGGCCCGCGGCGAGTTCCGACGCCTTCACGTCCCGGGCAGATAGCAAGGGCTTCTTCCAGCGACTCCTGCCCGCGAAGCTCTATCACGGCGCCTCCGCTGTCCTACCCCGGGGCGTCGGCGTCGCGGACGTCCTCGCCACGCTCGTCCTCTGGACCGCTGGCGGCGTCCTCGTCCAGGACGTCGTTCGGCGCCGGCGCAACACGCCGGACGAGACGGCCGGAAAAGCAGGATAGGCCCGCCGCCTACCGTAGCGAGAGGTGCTCGACGGCCCGGTCGGAGATGTGGTCGGGGACCGGGCCCAGGTAGTTTTCTCGGAACGTCGTTCGGCCGGACTCGGTCTGGCGCCACCCGCCCCAGGACATGGTAAGTTGCTCAGCGATTGGGACGCCCTCGAACGCCAGCGAGTAGTAGCTGTCCGTCGCCCAGGTCCGCCGGAGGTCGTGCATCCCGAGGTCGTCCCAGGGCTGGTCGCCGTCGACGCGGTCGTCCTCGACGATCTCCTCGCGGGCGGCACTGATCCAGTTGCGGACCTGGCGCTTGCCGACGTCGATCAGCGGTTCGTCCTGGCGGAGTCTCGCCGCGCTCTTCAAGAGCCGAATCCGCTGCACGAGGTCCTCGGAGATCGGGACCTCGCGCTTGCCGGTCTTGCCGTCGGGAATAATCAGTACGTGGCCGTCGCCCCCGTTCGCGAGGGTACGGACGTGCTGGGGTTCAACCTGGACGACCTCGTCGGCCCGGAGACCGTGCAGGCCCAGCTGCATTGCGAGGCGTCGGCGCGGCTCTTCCTCAAGGACATCCAGGAGGACTTTCTGCTCGCTACGGGCCAGCCAGATCCGCAGGCCGTCTTCCTCAGGGTAGGGTCGCGTCTGCATGGCTACCCGTCGAGTCCCTCCAGGTCGACGTCGAAGTCCCCGACGACGTGGACGATCGTCGGTCGGTCAGCGTCACGCTCCCTCGCTGCGAGGTCCTCCAGTGAGGTGGGTTGGTGCTTGTTCATGCGTAATCCATCCCCACGAGAGCCGCCAGTATCCCCGCTGTCGCCGCCATGTACGCCAGGGTTAGACGGCCGGTGAGAAGCGCCAGGATTGCCGCCAGCCCAGAGACGGCGACGGCAACCTTCGACAGCAGGATCATGCCGCTTCCGCGCCGGCTGCGCTTCCCCGATCCATCGATGTCCCGGCTCATGTTTTTCGGCGCTCCACGATGCTGGCTAAGAACGCGATCATCGCGAAGACCAGGAGGGTCAGCCCCGTCGCCATCAGGCCGGTGCCCAGGAAGGACAGCGGCCCGCCGTACAGATGGACCGCCCAGGCGACGCCGGCGAACAGCAGGCTCAGCACGACGGCTGTGCCGGCGCCGGCCAACGAGATGGCGTGGTCCTCCTCCGGCTCATCGCCTTCCACAGGAGGCGTGCTCGCCCGCTCTGCAGTGGATGCGTCGTCCATCAGCCGATCACTCCGTGCTCCCGGGCGACCTCGGGGTCGGTCGTCTCCTCGACACGGGACTCGTCGTACCAGTTCCGTTGCTCCTTCAAATACCAGGTGGTCGCGCTTACGGCGAGGTAGACGACGGCATTCGCTCCGGTCAGTCGAACGGCCTCCGCCCAGGTTCCCGTCGGGCCCAGCAGTTTCAGAAGGATCGGGACGACAGCGCCCAGCAGGGCGCCTAACTGGAACACTCCGAGGAGTAGCAGAATAACGTGGTGCACCCTCGATTTGTACGGACTCCCGATCTCGACCGGCTCCGGCAACTCGCTGGGCTGTTCAGCCCCACAGTGTCGACAGTAGTTCGCGCGGTCTGGCCCCGGGACCGGGTTCCCGCAGTCGATACACTCGGCGCCGTCGGTGATTAGAGCTTCCTTTGTCATTGTTGGTTACTTTGGCGCCAGCCCGGTGATGGCGTCTACGATCACTGCGACGATTAGAAACGTCGCCACTAGCATCAGCACCGGAACCGCTTCGATTGGGATCAGGGTGGCGACCACCGCCAACACAATCACAATTCCTCCGACGCATATCCACGTCAGTATCATCGGTCCATCGCCTCGCGCGGGCCCTCACCTATGGTCAAAGCTTCCGTCATCGTCAATGAACTCTTCCCAGGTGTCCTGGATGCGTTCTGGTTGATCTCCGATGCGCAGCGGGTAGCCGACCGCCTCGACGAAGGCGTCGTACGCCTCGGCCGGGTCAGCCTCCTGGAGGCCGCGCAGGAGTAGCTCGTGGCGGCCGTCTCTCTCCCGTTGCTCCTCGTTGTCGTAATGGAACTGGTCGGTCATGCTGTTGCTTCCTGAGGATCTGATCCATCTACCTCTCGGGAAACCGTGATCCCACACCTGCCGCACTGGCCGTGGATCTTATCTTCGAAGTCGCCGCAGTCCTGAACCTCCGCATACGGATCGCGGAACTCCACTTCGCAGTTCTGGCAGAAGAACCAGCGACTGACTTCCCGCTGGGTGTCGCCGTCGATCTCCGCGGAACCGCCGTCAGTGAGCGGTTCTCCAGCGGGAACCTCGTCCTCCCTGGCGTCGGGTTCACAGCCTCCGCATACCCACTCTTTCTGCACGGCTCCGTTGACCCGCGTGTTGATCGGCGTCAGCTTGTCGTGGTTGACGAGACATCGGCTACATGACCCCCCTCGTTCAACTTGATCATTAGCCATTGTTCACCTCAAGGTGTGTCTCAACCCATTCATTATTCAGCTCAATATGTTTTGTTTTGTGGTAGATTAGAAGACCTAAAAGAGACATGACCAACAGGCCACCATAGATCGCTATAAATTTTGGTTCGATCACCGCAGAAAACCCCTCGTCGACCCATCTTTGCACGACAGCAATCGGTGTTAAAATAATGCTTAGGTAAGCCCCAATAACGCTGATTTTCCCGCGTGGTGTGCGGAAAAATGCCGCAGTCGCGTACATCGCCTGTTCTCTCTTTGAGGGCGTTTCTTGTGTCATTGTTTACCAGTTGCTCCATGCCCGGGCGCGGATTCTACATCGTATCCCGCTTCCTGAAGGGCAGCGGTCAGTTCCGATTCGTCGTTCCCGCGTTCCCTCCACTCTTCCGAGAGATTCCACGCGCGGTCGATCACGGGCGATAAATGCAACCCGCCCTCGTCCGCATCTCGAATCCGGCCGACAGCGGCCACGTACTCGGAGAGAAGTTCTTCGTCGTCGAGGTGCTCGTACGGACGATCTCCGTTGGCGCGGTTCTCGTCGAGCGCTCGGCGCCGGTAGTAGCCCCGAGACGCGCCCGATGACGATCCCCGAATCGTGTTGAGTATGGTTTTGAGTTGACGAATCATGCCATTCACTCTTCAGAACTGAGGGCATCCTCAACGGCGTCCTCCAGGCCGGCTTCGACGAGGTCCATGCGGATCTCGCTGATCCGCTCGCGAATGTCCTCGATCTCCATCTCCGCTTCGTTGGCGAGTTCGTCTTCCAGTTCTTCGAGCCGTCCGGCGATTTCCGCCACTTCATCCCCGAGTTCAGGTTCAGCCATGTATTGACCACTTCCGGTTTACATTCCTTACCGGCTTATTCCGGAACCTTAGTTCTTTGGTTCGGGCTGATCGCGGCGGTCGAGGAGGGGGTTCGGGGGGTTCAGCCCGGGGTTCGACCCGAGCGATTGCCGACAATCGGCCATTCCCGGAAGTCCGTCGACGCCCAGCGCGCAGCGCTGGCGGCACTCGTCGAGCGCAGACCCATCCCGTCTGGAGACTGAAAGTTCGCCTGCGCCCTGCAGCGCCGGCGACGCTCCGCGGTTTCACTACGAGACTGGGAAAACCGCCAGCAGGCGCCAGGATGGCCAACGGATAAACCACATCTCGCTATACGTTTTGCAGACCCTCTTCGTTCCGAAGGTGATAACCACACGCGCTACAGGTGACCGCGTGTTTCTGGTTATATTCTTCTCGGTCGCTACTGAGGCAAAGGGAGCAGTCGCGGTATCCGCAGGGGCGAGACTCCCAAGTACACTCGTGGACTACCCCACTCCTCCCGTGGTAATCGAGGATGTAGGCAAGTGGTTCAGTACAGTGTGGACAACTAATCCTCGTGTACAACCGTGTCTCTGCTCTCCTGATCTCTCCGCCCTCTATATCATAATCGTCGATCCGGTACCCACATGCCGGGCAGCTGTCGTCCATTATGCTTTCCCTCTTCGGCGGACGGACTTTAATTCCCAGCCCAACGGGGAAGCAGTACCAACTCCTACACTATTCCCTTCGAGTCTAACACAAGTCGCCGTGCAATTGGCGAAAACGGTTAGGCCATCGTTTCTCATGCCTCAATCTCCTCCCACTCCTCGGGGAGCGTGTCTTTGACAACCTCTCGAATGCCGTCGAACAACCCTTCGACCAGTTCCTCGGCAGTGTCGAATCGGTCCTGGTCCTTGAATGCCTCAGCGACCTGCTCGTCGTCAGCGACCAGCGAGACGGTCATCGTCACGCCGTCGGTTGCGAAGGTCACTGACTCCTCTGCGTCGTGGCTTTCGGGGCGACGTCGGACGTTCGGGAGACCGTCTTGCATCGAACGAAGGTGGTTCTCAACCGCCCGATTGACGTTCACGTGGGGGACTTCCCCGCGCGCCTCGTTGCCTTCAGTCTTCACGATGGACTCGAAGCCGGCAGTCCAGAGGTTGCTCTCCGCGCTCCAGTCGTTGTTCAGTTCTTTCGGGTCTCGTCCCGATTCGTCGGCAGTTGATTCTGCCATGTTCTTGCGTACACACTCAATAACCATAGTTCTTGCGCACATACGCAAATACTATGGTTCCTGCGTGCATGGTCAGATATAAGCGTGACAGAGCCGACCCGTCGAGGTGTGACCCGTCCGCGCGAACCGCCGTCCATCGAAGAGGTGTACGAGGCGATGGAGCCGAACCGCTGTTACGTCGCTGCGGATCTCCGCGCGGAGTTCGAGGGCGAGTACGATCCCGCCCACAACACGATTCGGAACCGGCTGGCCGAGCTCGTCGACGAAGGGCGGGTCGACCGCGAGAAGCACGTCAACGGCGCCGTCACCTACCGCCGACGCGAGTAAATGTTTTATCAGTCGGGGGTTAATCGAAGACGTATCAGGCCAGACTGAGTGGGGGACGATCCCGAGAACGAACCTGACGCCCCAAATTCCACAACCACTACTGTCGCTTCATCTTCGGCCCTCGATCCCGTCGAGTACGTCGTCTCGCAGTTCGAGCACGCCTTAGAACAGGGGCTGGACCACGAGGTCGCCATCGGCAACCTTGACCTGCCGACCGACCAGTTCGAGGACCAGTACCGCGACCGCGACGACGACCGCAAGTCGTTCGACGCGATGCTCCGCGCGTTTATCTACATGCGGGTGAAGGGGCTGTCGTACAGCGAGATGGAACGCCAGTTCGACCGCTGGGGCGACCTCCCGCACCTCCTGCGGTTCGACGTCGACTACGTCTCCCGAGGGACGTTCAGCTACGCCAAACAGCACCGCTTCGACGAGGAGGCCTGGCAGTTCATCGTCGAGGCCAGCGACCGCATCCGTGAGGTCGCGGAAGAGCACGGCGTCCGCCCTGAGTACCTCGCTGATGGCGGGCGCGACACCCCCGGCGTCGACGACGGGGGGCTGAAGAAGGTGGCCGTCCGCCGGACGCGCGAGCTCGTCTTCGGCGCCTGGACCACCGACCGCGCGGACAACCGCTCGTATAGCGACGAGGACCACATCCGCCAGGCAGCGTAC
The DNA here is from genome assembly GCA_964435625.1 of uncultured Halobacteriales archaeon. Taxonomy (GTDB): domain Archaea; phylum Halobacteriota; class Halobacteria; order Halobacteriales; family PXRE01; genus PXRE01. The sequence continues at coordinate 23,669 of CAYTAG010000001.1, forward strand.
ATGGCGATGGCCGACTCCGGGACGCCCGCCGGCAGTCGCCGGCACGAGGCCACCAACGCGGACGCGATGGCCGGCAACACGCACCTGGACATCACGAAGCGGTACGACGTCGTGGACGTGGTGCGGTGCTTCCGGGAATCGGTCGGCGCCGTCTACGACGTCCTGAAGTTCCGCGAGCAGTTCGCCCAACCGGCGATCTGCGCCGTCGACATTACGCCGTATCCGTACTGGGGCGAGCCCGACGCGAACCCCATGATGGCCCGCATGACCTCGGGGATGCGCCCCGAGAAGCAGTCGCCGTACGCCCTGAAGTTCGCCACGATCACCACGGCGGGCGACACCATCCCGACCATCCTCGGCATCGTCCCCGTTCAGGAGGAGTCGCCCTGGGGCGGGACGACGTACCCGACGGCGAAGCAGGTCGGCCAGCTGCTCGACCAGGCGACCGACTACGTGTCGGTAAGCCTGCTGCTGATGGACCGCGAGTACGACTCGCTGACGGTCGCGCGGGAAGTGACCGAGCGCGACGTGACCTTCCTGACGCCGTTGAGCAACCGTCGTGACCACCAGGACTACCACATCGAGTACATGCGCCGGCAGGAGATCCACGTCGACGTCGAACCCTGGTATCTGGACGTGCGCGATCCCGACGGCACCGTCGACCAGACGCTGATGCTCCAGCATCTGTACGTCCCGTCGACGCAGGAAGGGACCCGAACCCAGGTCTTCCGGACGAACGACCCGTGGGTGGACGTCGACACAGCGGAGGGCTTCGCCACTCGCTACCGGACGCGCTGGGACGTCGAGAACCAGTTCAAGACCATCAAGAACGAGTTTCTGGCGCTGACCACCAGCCGGGTGTACGTCGTGCGGATGTTCTACTTCTATCTCGGGTGCGCGCTACAGAACGCCTGGCGGTTGGCCGACTTCTACTATCAGGACGCCCATCCCGACCTGGAGTACGACGGTGCGCCCGAGCTCACCGCCGGGGAGTTCGTCGATCTCGCTGCGAAGGAACTCGGTGGACTCCTCGATTTCTAACCGCCTGCTGATACTACTTGGTAAGTGAGTGGTCGGTATCCGGATTCTGAAAGGTTGCGCGAAAGACGTGTGTTAAACCATATACGACCCGTTTGACAGAGTATTAAATCGTGAACTACTGACTGTTCCGAAAGATTACCGGGAGACTGTGACTGCTGGTCATCGCTGGTCAGATCTCTGGCCCGTTCTCGGCCAGCCAGCGCGCGTTCGGGAGGTCCTCCGTCCGGTACAGTTTGACGTGGGTCGCGACCTGCGACTCGTCGTCGTTGTCGGAGCCGAACCCCAGTTCCGCGGCGATCTCCCGGTAGGTGAGGCCGGCTTCGACCATCGCGACGACGGCTGCCCGGCGCTCCGGGATGCCGTGGGCGTGGAGTTCGTCGGCGCGCGCCTGCCAGTTCGCGTGCTGTTCGTCGGCGTCGTCCTGGGATCCCGTGTTGGTCTCGCTCATGGGTGTGCTATCTCGTTAACAACCGCAGTAGGTCCGTTTTGCCTGGTCGATCCGGTCCCGCAGCGACGGCGTGTTGCCCTCGCCGTCGGTCACGTCGAGCCAGTGGGTGTCGGTCCCGCACTCCCAGCACCGAAACTCGGGACTGGCCTCGCCCCTTCGGAACGCCTTCCGGGCGTCCCGACCCGCCTGCACGGCGTCGACGTCGGCCGCCGTCGGGTAGCTGTCGAACGTGAGGATGGTCGTAACGACCTCGTCGACGTCGACGCGGTCGGTCCACTCGACGGCCCAGCGTTCGTCACCGTCGAGTTCGTAGCGGTACCGGCGGATCGTCGACGCGGTACCCTGGTAGTCGACGGTCCCGTCCTGCTCGATCAGGCCGCCCTCGTCCTGGACGATGGCCTCGATGCTCGCGCCGCCCGACTGGCTCTCCCGCCCCCGGAGGTCGTGGTTCTCTTCGACCGTTTCGAGGTAGCGATGCGTCCGCTTGCCCCAGGGGTCGCTGGCCCACGGATACTGGTAGTACCGCTCGTGGCGCAGCGTGATCGAGTAGCAGTCCTGCCCCTTGCGGATGTGCTCACGGTCGACGGGCAACTCCCCGAGCGAGAGGTCCTCCAGGACCGCGCGGTCGGAGTGGGCCGCTGTCACGTAGAGGTTGCCGAGGTAGTCGGGCCCGTACGACCCCATCCGGAGGGCTGGCTGGCGATCCTCGACCCAATCGTCACGCTCGGCCCGCAGCTGGGTGGCCGCGTCGTAGAGGTCCCGGACGCCCGCCGCGAAGTCGATCTCGTCGCCCTCGATTGCCTCGACGAGTGTCGCGACGTTCATGTTGGCGCCGTGAACTTTCCGGAGCGCCCCCGACAGCTGCACCGCGCCCGGACCCGCCACGTCGGTCTCCAGGAGCGTCCCGTCCGGGAGCCGCCAGCGGCCGTGCTCGTGCAGCGCCGCCATCATGGCCGTCGAGTGCTCCTCAACGGCGTCGGCGCCGGGGAGAGTGACGTCGGCCCGATCCGTCCCGTAATGCGAGCCCGTGCGCTCGATCCAGTCGCGGGTGGCCGCCGGGATCTCGATCCCGACGTCGGCCTCGACGGCGTCCCAGTCGACCGCGAGCACGGGCGGGTGGTCGACCGCGTCCGGCTTCGGGGACCCTCCGTCAGTCCGGGCCGTCGACTCGCCGGCCGCGTCGTCATCGTCGTCCGTGTCGGCCGTATCGTCCTGGCCGACGCCGGTGACCTCATGGAGGAGGCGTTTCGCATATTCTTCGATGGTCTCGCCCGTCTCGACGAGAGTCCGCCCGTCGAGCGTGTAGCGGTCGTACACGTGGGATTCGTCGTCGGAGTTCTGCGGCGACCGATGCCAGACGAGGAGTTCGCCAACCTCCATCCCGACGTCCTCGTAGGGGAACGTCGACAGGTAGCTCCGCCACGCCCCCGGTTGCTGGTCGCGCTCGATGCCGATGTTCAGGTCGAAGGAGCCGTGATCGCGCGTCTGGACGCTATAGTACGGAACCGCTGGATCAAGGGCGTCGTTCGGGAAGAAGAAGCTGATGCCGCCTGCGGGGCCATCGTCGTCCTCGATCTCGTAATAGTGCTTCCGTCTCACGGGCTGCTCGAAGTCGTCCTTGTGCGGCGGGGTCGCGTCCGCAGTCTCGCCGCCGTCAGTAACCGGCTGGTCGCCACTCTGGGCATCCTCGCCGCCGTCCGGGGCGTCCTCCTCAAGGAGTTCCGCGGGGATGAACGCGATCGCCCAGTCGGAACTCGCGCCATCGCTCGCGAACAGCGCTCGCCCGCCGTCGACGTCGACCCATTTCCGTTTGCCGCCGATGTGGTGCTGCGGCTCCGGGTGTGTGAGGTCCTCCCCGACCAGCGGGCCGCCGCCCGAGAGGTCGAGGTAGCCCTCGCCGGGATCGCGGACGTACAGCCGGTCGTGGCCGTGTTTTTGCCAGCGGTCGAAGATGTTGGGATTGTAGACCAGCCCGTCCTCGTCGACGCGGGCCCGCTCATCCGCTCGGAGCGCGTCGACCTTCTCCTGGGCGGTCGGCGGCAAGTCGCCCGGGTCGGCGTCGGACAGCTGTAGCTCGCCCTCCGCGATCCAGCGCTTGATGTCCGCGATGCTGTTGCCCTTGCGGTCGCCGCCGGTCGATTCGAACGCCGGGTTGAGGCCCCCCAGCTTGTTGTCGTGCGTGTCGAACGTCTTGACGCGGTAGCCCGCGGTCAGGTCCTCGTCGCGGACGACCTCGACGCGCGCCGGCGGCCTCGCGGACGGCCCGCGTCGCGTGTAGACCTGGCCAGGTTCGAGGTCGACGTCCGCCGGGTCGAGATCCTGGTCGCGGCCACCGTCGGTCGCGACCGGTGGGTCGTTCGCGGCCGCCGTTGACGGCGCCTCGTCGACGTCGACTGCAAGCCCGTGGAACGTCTCGAAGCTTTCGCCGCATTCCTCGCAGTGGTGCTCGTCGGCCGTGCTGTCGTCATCCTCCTCGTCGGGCAGGTACGCGGCCGGGTTCTCGACGGCGTCGAGGACCTCGGCCTCGGTGAGGCGCTCGGTCTCGACGGTGCCTGCGTCCTCGTCGATCGCGACGACGATCTGGTAGCGGCGCTTGTCGTTGTTCCAGGAGTCGTGGCGGACCTCAAAGACGCCGCCGACCTGGACATCGGCCAGCGCGACCTCCTTCCCCACGTGCTTGCCCGAACTGCTGTCGTTGCCGTTGAAGTCGCTGACGAACTCCCGGTCGAACCCGTACTTCGGGTGCTCACCGGTGATCGCGGCCACGTAGGCCGTCTTGTCGCGGTGCGGGCGGACGCCGTCGAGCCAATCGTTCAGGTCGAGTGCAGCCATCGTGTGTCACCTTGCAATTGTAGTTACAACCCCCTACTACATAAAACCTTGCAATATAGATTGCAAGTACGTGGGTTCGTGGAGTGACGATTGCACTCGCGTGCAACGATGGCCGGCGCTGGCCCACGCTGATCGCTGGCGAGACAGCACGCGCTCCTAGAGAACGTCGAATCGGCGGAGAACAAGCTACGCGTCGTCGTCCGGGACTTCGAGGCGGCCGTCGAGGTAGGCTGTTGACAAAACCGGGACGGCGGCACTGGCGGTCGCTCCAGGACGCGTCGCTGCTCGGAGGATGAAGCCGCGGAAAACGAGCCGGCGGTAAGGTCAGCCCGTGACAGTTCCCAGTATGTGAACGCGACCTGACCAGCGCCGGCTGCCCGCACCTGCTTGTAGGCGATTGGTCGGATAAAAAAGTAGTGGTCAGTTCGCGCCGTCCTCCATCCACCAGTTTGCATTAGCGACATGGAGATCCCGTCCGCTCTCGAATTCGACGACCAAATCGTACGTCGACGACTCGCGGACGGCCTGGACCACATCTCCTTCCAGATCTGGCGGGTCGTCGGTCATCCCTCAGTGCGGCCCCACTCGTCGACGTCGACGTCGACGGTGAGCGCGGCGGGTTCGATCAGGGCGATGTAGCCGTCGCCGGCGAGCAGGAGGACCTCCTGGGGCGCGGACTCGATCTCGGCGCCGGCGATGCCGAGGGAATCCTCGAGGTCGGCGGCCGGGATGCGCAGGCGGACGCCCTCCTCGGTGAGCGATTCGAGACGTCGGGCGTGGGGGTTGGACCGGCCGTCGACGGCCTCGTCGAGACCTTCGGCCACGAGCGCGGGCGCCTCGCCGTTGACCTGGACGGTCCCGGGGCGGAACGAGAGGCTGGGCGCCTGGCGGATCCCGGCGGCCTGGAGGGCGTCCCCCAGGTTGTCGGAGACGACGATAGAGCCGCTTGCGTACCGGAGGGCGGTCGTCGCGACGGGCGAGAACTGCGTCCGATGGGACATAGCTACCTGGGCTTGCATGGGTACTGTCACGGGACTTTCGGTCCCTTACTCCTACAATCGTTGTGGGAAAAATAAAAAGGTAGGGGGTTCAGCCGCCGGATCGGCGCGGGGGCGACCCGGGCCGTGGCGGCCTCGGTCGGCGCCGGGGCAGGGGCCAGCGCCGCCTACATCGACGCCCCTGGCGCCGTGAGGCCGCGGAGGTCGGTCAGGCGTTGCTCGATACCGCCATCCAGGGACGCGGGGAGGTCGTCCAGGAGGTCCTCGACGCGGGTCGCGGCCTCGTCGAGGACGGCCAGCGCCCGCAGGTACTCCGGGCTTGCGAGGTCGCCGGCGTCGGGGAGGCCGAAGTGGGTGATCTCGAACTCGACGCGGCGGAGGTGCTTGCACCCGCCAGCGGGGTCGTTGTGGGCCATGTCCGGGCAGGTGCAGGCGCCCTCCGTCAGGTCGACCACGTAGCCCGCGCCGTTGTTGAGTTTCTTGACCGCGTAGAGGCCGGTCGCCTGCTGGCGCTCGTCGAGACGGGGCAGGACCAGCATCGGTTCTTCGCAGGCCCGGACGGACCGCCCGTCGGCGGCGTCCGGGTCGTCGTTGAGAACGTTGCTCGGGTCGAGCGTTTGCACTGGCATGGGGACTGTCACGGGCTTTCGCCCTATATACAATCATTGTAGGAATGGGCATAAAACCATCGGTTTTCCCGCGCCGGGTGGCGGTTTGCGGCGGCGCACTACCTGCGACCAGGGCCGGGGTCGGGGACCCGCCGCGCTAGGTGAGGTAGTCGGCGGCGGCGTCGGCCACCCGGTCGGCGTTGGCGACCGTCGGTTCGATGCCCTCGGCGTCCGCGATGTCGCGGAAGTCGGGCTTACCCCGGCCAACGAGTAGTCTCGTCGCCTCTGCCGCGACGTCCTCGCCGTGATCGGCTTCGAGGCGGGCAAGGACCGCCCGCCGGAAGCGGAACAGCCGTCGGTGGTGAGCGACGAGTCGGGTTAGCATCGCTACCCCGCCGTTGGGCAGTAGTCCCGCAGAGTCACGTCTGTCAGGACTAGTCGGTTGAAGCGGGCCGTCGGCAAGGTCAGGATGCCGAGCGTGGCCCGCGCTTCGACGGCCCGCCGCGCGTTCGGGTCCTCGCCGTCGGGGTTACACTCGTTGCAGTACAGCACGGGGTCGGTCCACCGGTCGCCGTGCTGCGCCATCGTCACCGTCACTGAGTCCCGCGAATACAGCCGGTCGCCGCAGGCCTCGCACTGCGCCCGGAGGTTGGGCTTGCTCACTTGCAGGCCGTTCAACAGCCGTTCGACCGTCTCCGCTTCGCCGGCGACGTCCCGCTCGATGCCGGGGTGCTCGCGGTCGCGCTCCGGCCCGACCTCCTCATGTATCGGATTTCGTTCACTGTCAGACATGGGAACTGTCACGGGTTTTCACCCGCATCTACAAGCATTGCGGGAAGGCACTTAGGCTTTACTGAATCGCCGTACTGCAGGCGATTTTCGTCGGCGCAATCGACACCTTTATGGCTCTTCCTACAATAATTGTATATAGGGCGAAAGCCCGTGACAGTTCCCATGAGTGCCAGGTCGCTGATACAGACGGACCACACGGTCGACCCGACCACGCCGGCCTACAACGTCGACCCCGAGTGCGACGACTGCGGGGCCGACATGCCGTGCTTCGACCACCACGTCGCGCCGTGTCCCAACGGCCGCTACGACTGCAACGGCCCGATGACCGCCGGGGCGTGCGCCCGCTGCCAGCGGGCGGTCGTCGCCGCGGGCCGGTTCCGCTGGTAACCACCCACCACCCACTCCCACCCGCGATTATGAACATCTCAGCACTGCGCTACCTGCCCCCGATGGGCGACGAGTCGACCACGCACCTGACCACCACGCTCGACCCGACCCAGACGCTCTGCGGGACCGCCTTCGACGCGCACCGGCCCCACGCGCTCCCGGCGCCCGTCGACGGCGACCCCCAGCGCCGCACCGACGACTACGCCGGCCGCGTCCAGGACTGGATCGACGAGCGCGATGACCTCTGCGACGGGTGCCGCGAGGTCTACCGCCGGCGGTTCACCGACGACGACGACAGCGCCGGCCGCGACGACGACCCCGACCCGGACGCCGACGGCGACGACGACCGCCCGGAGTGCCGATACCCGTCGTGTTCGCGCCCGGCCCGCGGCGAAGGCGGCTTCAGCGGCCGGTTCTGCTCGGACGGGTGCGAAGTGGCCTTCGAACACAACCGCCACGACGCCCGCGAGGCCGCCCGTGACGCGGCCTGCGAGGCCCGGGAGGCTGACCATGGCCGACGGTAAGGGCCGGTCGCTCGACCGCGCTGCGCTCGCCGCCATCAAGGCGGCGCGGGCGCTGTCGGACCCGATCATCGTCGCGCCCAGGGCGGCGAGCGCCGCCGCGTGCAACCCCCGCGAGCGCCTCCAGGACCACATCACCGCCGCCCGCTTCCAGCAGGCGCTGGCCACGCCCGTCGACGACCCGATCCGGCGGGCCACCTGGCCGGAGACGGCGCTGTACCTCTCAACCGTCTCCCTCGTGCGGCCGCTCGACGCCGACGGGACCGCCCTCTACCGCTGGGCGTTCCGCCGGTACCTCGTCGACGTTGCCGGCGTCGCTCCCGAGGACCTCCCCGCGCCGGCCGACGTCGACCCGCCGGCCGCCCACCTCCGGCGCCGTCTCGAAACCCTCCGCAAGCGGATCAAGGTCTCCCGCGACGAGATCTACCTGGAGACCGAGTACGACCCCGACTGCGGCGTCCCGAAAGCGTTCTGGACCGACTGGCATAGCGGGCCGGCCAGCGGCTACGACGAGGCCGACTACCAGCGACGTGACGCCCGCGACTGCCGGGAGGGCGACGACCGATGACCGGGACCCCCACCGACGCCGACGACACCGATGTCCCGACCACGGTGGTCATGTGCATCGACTGCCGGGCCGTGCCCGGCGACGCCACGCCGGGCGAGACGTGCCCGTACTGCGGCGGGACGTTCCACGCGTACCGCGCGGCGACCGGGTGGGTCCTGGCCGAACTCGGGACCGTCACGGCGCTCCGGGACAGCCTGGTGACCGCCGACCTCGCGCTCCTGGAGGAGCGCCCCGACGACGCCCGCGCCGCGGTCGACGAGGCGCTGGGCCACCTGACCGCCGTCGTCGACGATACCGCCGTCGACATCGAGGCCGCCACCGACGACGGCGACGACACCGCCGACGGGGGGCCAGCATGACGGGGTGCCGCCGCGACCACTGCCCACGCGAGGCCGTCGCCGGCGACGACCGCTGTAAGCGCCACGGCGGCGGGTGCGAGTTTCGCACCGGCGACCTCGTGGTCGTCTACTGGAGCGAGGGGATCAGCCACCGCCTCCCCGTGTGCGGCCGCGTCAGTCGCGTGACCGGCCGGACGGCCGGCGGCCCGCGTGGCCCCTGGCGTCTCGGCTGGCCGTACGTCGTCGAGGTCTACGTCGACGACGCGCCGTACATGGCCGGCGACACCGGCGACCGGATCATCAACCCGCCCGCGGCGCTGGCGCCAACCGGCCACGACGGCTCGGGGTGGGAATGAGCACGATGCCGGCGCCGTTCAACTGCGCGCGCTGCCGGCGCCGCCTCGACGTCGAGCAGATCCGCGCCCGCTACCACCACCGGGTGTACTGCCGCGACCACACCGGCGGGTGGTGGTCCCACCAGGAGGGCCGCGTGATCACGCCCGAGGCCGTCCGCGTCCCGGCCGCGGTGGAGGTCCCGCGGTGCGCCCGCTGCGGGAGCGCCGAGATCGTCGTCTACCGCGACCCCGTGTTTCCCGAGGCGTCGGTCTGCTGGGCCTGCGCCTGCGCCCACGGCGACCCCAGCGAGGGGGTCGTCGTCGCCGTCGACGTCACCGAACCGCGCTCGCCAGCGGCCACGCCCTGACCGACCACCCATGTCTCGCGCATCTTCCAGGACGGCTAGCCGCCCAGCTCACTGCGCCGACTACGTGGCGTTCACCGGCCGGGCGCCGTTCGCGCTCGACGCCTACCAGCTGGGCTTCGCGCCCGGCATCCGCGAGGACTACCGCCTCCGACAGCACCGCTACCCCACGCTCGACCTCCCGGTCTACATGCTCGACAACGACTTTCGGGACCCCGACCCCGAGCGGTTCGCCGCCCGCGCCCGCGAGGTCAACCCTCGGGTGGCGGTCGTGGGCGACGCCGTCGACGCCGCGGCCATGCGGGACCTCGTGGCGCTGGCCCGCGACCTCCAGCGCGAGGACGTCGTCGACGACCCGGTGGTGGTCCCGAAGTCCGTCGACGCGCTCGACGTCGTCCCCACGGACATGATCGTCGGCTACCCCGTGGGCTACTCCGACCGGACGGCGCCGGACTACTCCCGGCCCGGCGACTGGGCCGGCCGGCGCGTTCACGTGCTGGGCGGGACGCCGCCGACGGCCTGGCGGGCGATCCAGGACCTCACGGGGGCGCCGAAGCCGGGCGAGTCCCTGGCGGCGTTCGGCGCCGGCCACGGCGGCCACGACGTCGACGTCGTGGGCCTGGACTACAACGGCATCTTCGGGGTCGCCCAGAAGGGGGAGTTTTGGCACCGCGAGCGGCCCCACTGGCGGCGTGCGGACGATCTCTCGCTGCGGGGGACCGTCCGGCGGGGCCTCCAACAGATCCGCGCCTACTGGCGCGAGCGCGGTGTCTGGCCGGCCGAGCGTCCAGTGGGGCCGGTCGACGCGGTCCTCGACGACCCGACGCCCGCGGACGTCGACGTCCGGGTCTGCCCGCGCTGCGGGCGGCGGCCCGACCTCGAGGCCGCTGATACGGAGGTGGTCGCCTACGACGATGGCCAGGTACGGGCGTTCTGCGGAAACCGGTGCCGGCAGTGGGCAGAACTCCACGACGGCCTGGTGCCGCTCGATCCCGTTGCGGCGTCCGCCGCGCTGCATGAGTCCGACCGTCGACGAGAAAAGTGGGTTGGCCCAGCGTAGACCGGAGCAGCCCCGGGATAAGCGAAGGTCAAGTTGTAACGCGCTCGGCTACCGTTATTAGAAATATATCTGAGAGGCTCATTTAGGCTCAGTATCCGTCTGAGGAGGATTGCGTTCGCCGTTTTAGTACTCGTTGCCCCATCGGGCGTCGGCGGCCAGTACCCCAACAAAAAGCTCCAAAAAGATGAGTACTAGACCAAAGCTAGAGTCAGGCATCATAAGTATCAGCGCTACCGGCACCGCGATCAGAATGGGAATAGCAAGCAACATGAGCTTAAGGCGTCCCGTCATCTCATAGGATATCCAGCTGAATACGAATTGACGTGTGCTGTATGGCTCTTTAATCTCCCATTCACCGTCGTCGGGATATACCAACAGTTCATCGCCGATCAGATGTTGGATGTTCCCCGGCTCGTAGCCGTAGGATTCGGCCAGCCGCGCGAAGAAAAACGACGCATTCCAGGGCATGGGTTTATCGAATGTATAGGATTCTTCTTCGCCGTTTGGTAGTTTGGCTTCGAGCATAATCTCGTCGCTATCGTGCTCTTCCACCTGCGTAATTTCCGCCTTGACGTACTTATCCTGAACCGTTTTAGAGTGTAGTTCCAACAACTCCTCGGACAGTTCCTCGGCAGCATCCGACGTATCGATTGTTTGTTCAAGATCGGTCATTGTCATGTTCTCCATTGATATGCAGCATCAACGTCTCGCGGTCAACTATTTCCCATTCGATGCGTGACCCGTCAAGCCCCAGCGACTCTGCCAGTCCCTTTGGAACGGTAGTCGTGTACTGCGCTTCGATGCCATCATCACGCTCACGCTCGGTCTTGGTTATGGTGGTCTGAGGCATATTATATGTGATATCACCCATAGAAGCACTAATAGGTTTCCGTGCATCGGGGGCCTCTACGACCGAGACGCCGCGCGGGCGGACCACGTGGGGCTGGCGTGATCGGCGCCGGCGGCGCGGGCGAGCAACGCGCCCGAGGGCCGTGGGCGGCAGCGACCGGACCGACGCCAGCGCCGGCGTCGACGCCACTGCCGAGCGAAACACCGTTATGGCCGGCGACCGAACGCCCACGCATGACCACGGCCGCTGCGTCGAACGGCCTCTCGGTCGACGAGCGGGTCGACCGCCTGGAGGACCTCGCAGAAGAGCGCTGGGGCGACCGCTGGACGATCTCCGTCGAGCGGTACGCGGACGGGGACGTCTCGACGCTGGCCTACTGCAGTCACGGGACTGTGGATCGCGAGGACGTCGACGGCCCGGTCGTCGAAGTGGAACGCCTGCAGATCGACGCGGACGGCCGCGTGGGCTACGACCACGTTCACAAGCGGCGCGACGCGGTTGTGGCCGTCCTTGAGCGGGAGACGCTCGACGGCGGCGGCGACGAGGCCACCGACGCGTAGCGCCCGGTCGCTTCGGGTCGCTTCTCCTAGGCAGTGCCGACGCGCACCCGGCGCGGACGTCACCAAAAAATTGGTGTTTCCACGCCGCTTACTTTTGTGTGACCTCTCTGTGACAGTCCTCACAGAGTTGGTCGTACGTTTCGACCGTTCCGTCCGGCTGTTCCTCGCGGAAGTTGCCGGCGCGGAACCGCATGTCGTCGAGCGGCCCGTACCGTTTCTGGCACCGGTCGCAGGTCGTTTCGGTTGTCGGCATGTTTTTCTCACCTCCTAAGGCGTTCCACCCGTCCGGGCTTCCCGCCTCAATTAGTAGTAATACCCTCTCCTACTTAATACCTTCGGATCAATCCGAAAGTACTGTCTGGTAAAAGCGAAGGGGTTTGAAACGGGCGACGTCCACCGCCGACGGGCGCCCGTCCCTGCAGGGGCCGCCGCGCCAGCGCTGGCGAGATCGAGGCCGTGCCGCGGGCGACAGCCACACCACGCCCGGCGCGCTGGCGGCCGTTGTGCTGCCGCTAGCGGCCGCGTGGGCCGCGGGTTGACACCGGGGCCTACACCCCAGGGTCGTCGTCCAGCGACCGGAGCGACGGCGGCAGCGCCGTCGGGTCCATCATCCAGGTGTAGTCCTGGATGCGCGTCGGGGTCGGTTCGAGCGTCACGAACCGGCCCGTTTCACCGGCCCACTTGACCGGTGCGTAATCCGTTTCGGCCATCGCGCCGATCAGGAACCACACGCGGCCGGATTCGCCCTCGCGGGCGACGTTCTTCGCGAGCGTCGTCACGCGGGCGTACAGCGGTACGTCGTTGTCGACCGCGTCGAGATGCCAAAGGCGGGCGACGATGCGCGCCTTGTACTCGTCGTCGGTGTAGTGTTCGTAGTCGTCGTCGGTGGACATTGGTTCTCACCTCCCACTTAGTCGTAACACGGCTACCCACTTAATATCTTCGGACTAATCCGAAGGTAGATTCTGGTATATCCTGAGTGTGGTTCTGGTTGTGTGGTGAGTGCATTCGGATACTCCCGAAGGTGTTAAGTAGGGCCGGGAACAACTACTGCGTGTATGCGAGAGCGCACCCCGCCGACGGACGAGGAATTGGAAGGTAGCGACCACCCGCCCGACGTCGACGCTCCGGAGGACGTCGAGGTCCTCGACAGCCCGGGGGACATGATCGAGCAGGACCCGCTCGTGCAGCTGTTCGGGGACGGCGCCCAGGTGAAGGTCCTGGCCGTGCTGTTGAACGCGATTGATCCGCTCAACCCGTCGACGATCCAGGAGCGGGCGGACATCCACCACGACACCTGGTACCGGGTCCGCGACGACCTCCTGGAGACGGGCCTCGTCGAGGAGGTCGGGAGCGTCGGCAACTCCCCGATCTACGCCGTCCCCGATGAGGTGGTGGACCTGCGCGTGCAGTGGCTCCAGCAGACCCGCGACTGGACGGCCGGGGTCATGTACCACAACATGAACCCGCCGACTGAAATGGAAAAATGACCTCCACGCGGTCGTTCGTCATCGCCAACTTGACCGGGGTCGCGGCGGTTTACGTCGTCGCCATCGCCACCGGCCTGGCCGCCTACGGTGCCACTCGCCTGCTGTCGCTCGGACATCTCCCCTCGTTGGTCGTCTCCATGGCCGCGATCTGTGTCGGGGCAATCGCCGGGGCATACGGCGTCATCATGGCCAGCGTCCACGACCCGCCGGCCGACGACGACGTTGACGAGGCCGAAACCGAGGTCGCCCCCGACGAGTAGATGATCCCCAGCAAGGTCGAGGCGGTTGTCCCGGACGCCCGCCGGCTTGCTGCCCACGGCCTCGCAGTCAGCCTGCTACTCGTTGGGGCCGTTGCCGCCCTGTTTCTGCTCATCCGTGGCAGTCGAATTTCGTACCAGGAGGGGCTGACACTGGCCTCCGAGGCGCTCCTGTTCGGTCACGCCATCGCGGCGATGGCCATCATCCTGATCGCCACGGTTCTCGGCCAGATCGTCCTGCAGGTCGCCGGCGTCGACTGAGCGCCGTCCCGGAGGTCGCCATTTCTGGACGAGTTAAGAAGCGCACGGCGCCGTAGCGGTGAGTCGGCAGAAATATCGACGGGGAGAACGTTGGTCCACCGCGGGCCATCTGGTCCGCGGGTCGGAGTCGCCCTCGTAGGCGACTTCGGGGCTGGTCCTGCGTTACTCGCGTTCGAGGCGCCGGTTGACGACCTGCTCAGCGACGTCCTCGGCGTGGTTCTGGATGACGACCTTTGTCGCGTCGGAGATCTCGTTGTCCGTCGCGTCGCGGATACCGCGGTCACGAAGCTCTGGCTCAACCTCGAAGTCGAAGAAGTCCTCAAGGTCGTCCCAGGTCCCCGGCAGCGCGTACCGGGTCGTCCCCCGTACCTCGTCGCTCGTGATCGCGCGGCCAGCGTCCGCCGCCCGCTCGTAGCGGTCGCGGTCGTCCGTCGCCTCGCCGGCCGGTTCATCCCGTGAGGCGGGGTCGGGACCGGGGTCGAGGTCGCGGTCCGGCCGCTCGGTCGTCTGGCCCGGTTGCGTCTCGGTCGACGTCCCTGCAGTGTCGTCGGGGTCGGCCGTCCGGGCCCCCGTTTCGTCCTCGGAGGTCTCGACCGGGTCAGCAGAGTCGGCGGGCGTATCCGCCGAGGCCTCTGCAGGCGGGCTCTGCCCGTTCTGGTCGTCGTCCTCGGTTCCGCCGTCGTCTCCTCCGAGGTTAAACGGGTCTTCAGACATTTGCCACCTCGCTTTCGTCCTCGGTCACGGATTTGAACTGGTCCCCGCAGTCGGTGCATTTGCCGATCCGCAGCGGGTGGTCCTCGACGACAGCCCCGCAGTCCTTGCACCGCAGCTGCTCCGGTTGCCGGATCTCGTCGGTGATGCCGCCATGCTCGATGATGTCCGCCAGCTGGTCCAGCGGCCCGAGCAATTCGTTCTCAGGGTCGTGGTCGGACAGCGGTACCCTCGCATCGTACGCGTCGTCCAGGGCGACATTCTCCCGGAGTTGGGGGCGCAGATGCAGATCGCCGGATTCGACACGGTCCCAGTCCTCCTCAGGGATCCTGGCGAACGGTGGCACGTGGGCGTCCGCGACGTCGGCGGCGGTCACCCCCTCGGGGAGCGTCCCGTTTTCGGGATCCGCGCCATCCAGCCCCGCCAGCAGAAGACTCGCGAAGTAGTCGCTGGTGTTCATCGCCTTCAGGAGGTTCTGGTCCTGGGTCTCGATGTCGATCCGCTGGTTGAGCACTGTCGGCGTGGCCGCCAGGACGTTGACGTCGCGGCCGTAGTGGCGCAGGTGGCCGATGAGCTTCAGCATCACTCCCCGGAGTCCGGACACGGCCTGGGCGTTAGACTTCAGCGGCAAGATGACGTTCCCGGCCGCGACGGCCGCGTTCGTCACCAGTTCGGTGTTGGTCCCAGGCGTGTCGATCAGGATGAAATCGACCTCGTCGCCCAGCAGCGGATCAACGAGGTTGATCCGCATCCGTTCGTCGCTCGCTCCCCGCACCGAGTTTAACCGGGAGTTGACGGCCTCCAGGTTGTGTGCGGGGATGATGCCGAACCCGTGGCCCGTCTCGCGGATGATCGTCCGCGGATCCTCTTCGTCGACGAGGACGGTCCCCAGGTCTGGCCCATCGACCTTGCGGTCGAAGAACCCGAAACTCAGGGACAGGTGGCCGTCCGGGTCGGTGTCGATGAGCAGCACGCGGTGGCCGCGGTTGGCGAGGCGTTCGGCAAGTTCCCGCGCCAGCGGGGTCTTGCCGAACCCGCCTTTGAACATTCCGAGCATCACTGCTCGCGATTCACCTGGGTCGGAGTCGGTGTCGTAGGCTTGCATGGTCTCCTCCGAAGTAGTTCAATTGATCCAATTGGTTCAACTGGTTCGCTTGAACCAATTGGTGTAAGTGAACTACTCCATACGACCCAGTTACTCCGAGTGGTTTGATAAAACCCTATGGTCTACCCCCGATTTGGTTTGAACCAATTAGTTCAATTGAACCGATTAACTGAATTGACTGATTCGCATGATTCAGGCCATTCAACTCAATCGGGTGGACTCGGCGGCCTCGAAGATTTATGAGAACGCCAGGGAAGAAGGGACGTATGGCCGACGATACCTCGATCGTCGACTCGCTGCCGGATGGTCCCGTTCCCGAGTCGTTCCTGAACGACCTCGAAGTGCTCGACCGGGTCGAGACGGCGATCCCGATGATGGTCGGCGTCGGCAAGGGCGACGAAGAAGGTGAGGATCCCGTCCACTCGATTGCCCTGCAGATCGACGACGCCCACGCGCTCGTCCACGATCCCGACATCGAAGGGTGGCGCGACCTCGGGCCGACCGACTCTATCGACGAGGCGACGTTCCTGATCCAGCGGTTCCAGGAGGAGCAGTTCAACCTGCACTAATTCTGCGGATGGTGTCGACGATCCGGATCAACCCGGCGGCCACGACGTAGATCGCCGCGTAGAGCGCCAGGAGTTCGAGCGCGGGGACCAGGAAGGCGACGTTCCCGCCCAGCGCCAGCAGGACCCAGGCCACGCGGTAGAGCCGGCTGGGCGCTGGCGCGTCGTCGTGAACGCCCCGGACCCGGCGCCAGGGGTCGAGGACGAGCGTGATCCACAACCATGCGAGGACAGACCTCGGGTCTTTCTTGTCTGGACCCATACGGGATCCCGACGGCGGACGGAGCCTTTAAACCCCGGACGTCGCAGCGGTCCTGATCGAGCGGAGACCACGTTTCCGGTGGACACTACGAGGTGTTCTGCAAACTCGCCAGTTCTGGCCCAACATCTCTCCGAGTGTACGCCGCCAGGCGTTTTTGGGGTTCACGAACGCCGAGGAACGCCGTCGAATCGGGGGGGTCCGGCGCGTCGACGAGCGCGCGGACGATGGGCAGCAGCGCTGCGATCCAGGGCCACTCATCGACGAGATCCTGGACCGGGGGTAATCCATCGCGATCAGCGTAGAAGCACCGGCCGACCGGGTGCTCGGGATCGACGATCTCCTGGACATCGTCGACGAGGCGCTCGGCCATCTCCCAGAGGACCTGCGGCGCCGTCGCCAGGTCGTCGACGACCCACCACGGGAGTGCGACGTCCAGGACGTCCTCGTCGTCGCGCTCGACGCGCTCGGCCTCGACGTGATCCACGGGCAGCGCCAGCCGGTACTGGTAGTCCGTCCGGGGGTGAATCGAATCGACGGCATCCCCGCCGTCGAGGGCGACCAGCAGACCCAGCGCGTGGAGTTTGTCCCGCCAGTTGCGGAACGACTGCGCCGAGATTCCGGCCGCGTCGACGAGGTCGGCTTGGCTCATGGACTCCGCAGTCAACAGGGTCGCGACGATCTGCCGCGGCGTCGACGGCCGACCCGGGAGCAACCGCCGCTCGTCGACGGTGCCCTCCTGGAGCGCCTGGGCGACTGCGCAGCGGACCTCGTCGAGACGGAGGCCGCGACTGGACGCCTCCGAGGACAGCCAGTGGAGCGCGTTGATCGCGTCGATCGGAGACGGCAACAGCGCCCGGAGCACGCTCACCGCCCGTCGCGACGGCCGGAGCCCGCCCTTGTTCCGGAGTGCCCAGCCCACCAGTTCGGCGTACACCGACCGGGGCACGTGCGACCGCACCGGGATGCGGGCCGCCAGTTCCGGCGCTCCCTCACGGGGTTCCAGCGGGTTGTCGAGGAGTCGGTCGAGCGGATCCTCCAGGTCCTCAACGCCGGGGCCGACGACCAGGACCTTCCCCAGCAACCGCGCCCACGTGTTGGGGCCTTCGACCTGAGGTTCCACGGCCCGGTCGACCTTCGACTGATCCTGCTCGTACAGCAACCGGTACAGCGGTTGCCCGCCGTACTGTGAGCAGATGCTGGCCTGGATCGCCAGGTTCCGAGCCAGGTCCTCGGCGTCTTCTCCGTCGAAGTCCTGGGCGTACCGCGGGACCTTGACCACGCGGCAGACCTCGACGCCGGCCAGCCACAGCAACATCTCCATGCTCCCGGCCAGCCCGCTCGCCTTCCGCGTGATCTCGGCCCGGAGGTCCGCGACGTCCTCCTCGTGATCGCCCTGGCTGAGGCGACGGGTCAGGTCCAGGACTTGCTCGAGGCCGACCGTCAGGGCCTCGCAGAGATCGTCGCGATCGTCGATGGTCCGCGAGTCCAACCACCCGACGTTACAGAGGTCCCGCAACAGCGCTGGATCGGAGATGCCGAGGCCGCCCAGGCCATCCCCGGCGGCGCCGTCGACGCGGGCCGGCGTGAGCACCTTTTCCCAGGTGCGCGGACTCGCCAACGCTCGTGCAATGCTGACCAGATACTGCATCGGATTGTCGTACTCGGCGGCGACGACCAGAACGTCCTCGTCGTAGTCGTAGCCCCAGCTGGGCTCTCGGCGGTCCGTCTGGACGTCCACCGGGTAGTCGTGGAGCGCAATCCCGCGGTCCGGCGATAGCGTCCGGTAGACGGTCTCTTCCCGCCGATTCAGATAGTTCACGCTGGCGTAGCCGTCGCCCATGCGGTTCCGCGGCCGGTCGGGCGTGGCGATCGCCTCGGCCGTCTCCTGTTCGGCATCGGGGGTCGTTCCACTCGAACCGGGGGTTGTCCCCCCCTCCCCCTGCGTCTGCCTGCGTGGGACACGGCTATTGTCGATGGATTTTTGGACAGCATCAACGCTCTCGGGGAGGGTGGCCTGCTGGGTCAGATCGGCCACGTAGGCCCGGCCAGCAGGCATCAGACGGACACGACGGTCGTGGTCCGGCCCATAGGACTCGATAAGCTCGTGGTCCCTGAGGAGCTTGAGATGGCCTCGAATCGTCTGGTCATCGTGGCCAGGGAACCCCGAGTAGAGCGCCCGGTAGCTGGCTGTCTCACTGTCGTATGACGCGAGTTTCCGGAGGATGGACACATGGGTCTCGTCGGGATCGAACCGCTGCTGCGCGGTTCTGACCAGGCTCTCGACGTCCACGGTGCCTGACGGGGGGCTAGTAGTAGGGGCATTGCATTGCTCGCGAACGCCCGGCGGTAACATCTCACGGTGGAGCTGGGCGAGACGTCGCTGGGTCAGGGTCGTCGCGATAATCGACACGTCGGCGCAGCGAGCGAGCGCGAAGAGCAACCGAAGGGTCTGTCGCCGCTGATCGGCCCGCCTCTCGAACCAGTCCCGTCGCAGCCGCACGTCCAGGCCGAACGTCGCGTCCCCCGCGTCCAGGACATCCATCAACCCGTCCACGACCTCGAGCCCGAGGTGGCCGACGATAGTCGGATCAGGCTGTCCGATCCCCGAGACGAGATCGAGTGCGTCCTGATGCCGCTGCAACGCCTCGTACTGTGCCGCGACGGGCCGGCGCCGTCGGTCGGCAAAGTCCGTTTTGGACACGTCCTCATGCGGTCGATCCAACCCTGTCAGCACCCAGGCGACTGGCGCCCAGGGCCCATCGAGGCCAGCATCCTCGAGGGCGCGGGCGCGCTCGTGAGACGGCACGTCGGCGAGCGCGGTGCGAACCGCGTCGATCAGCGCGTCCTGGAACTCCGTCGACGTCGCGATTCGCTTCCAGATTGCCGAGGGAGGTGAGTCGTCTAGGTCGATGGTCCCCTCCGAAATCCGCTGCTGCTGGCGGATCGAAACGGACCCCGCAGCGGACCACTCGACCGGTAACTCGTCCGGTTTCTCGGCCGCCCACTCGTCGAGACGCTCGGCGACCTCCTCAGAATACGCCGCCTGCCGCTGCTCAGTCCATCGGAACTCGTTCTGCGCCGCGGACCAGTCGCGTGATCGCTTGAGGTGAGTCTCCGCAGCCTCACTGAACAGCTGCGTATGGTGGGAGTCCTCGGGAACCGCATCCGCAAAGGCATCCCGTTTCGACGACGACACCTCGACGTCGGCGTCGGGGCCGAGATCATCGAACCGCTCTTCGACGACCTCGGCCTGGGCGGCGTAATCGTCCATCTCCGCATACCGATCCTCATCCCCCGACCAGATGGATAGGATCCTGCCCCGAAGTTCCGCGGCGCCGTCCCTCTCGTCGTGCTGGGCCAGTGGCCGAAGCTTCGAGGCGCGGTGCTGCTTCCGGCAATTCGGGCAAGTCAAGCGATCCCGTGTCCGTCGATGCTCCCGCTCAACCAGCCACGGGATGTCGCACCGCGAACACCCGACGACATCCCAGCCCCCGCTCATGGATCAACCACCGGGAAGATCCCCTGCTGAAGCGGGATCGAGCCGCTGCTATCCACGGTCACCCCGGGGGTCAGGCCCCGGATCCCGGCTTCTCGACTCCTAAATTGGCTCATGGGCGCAGCCCCGCGCCTGGTCGCCAGCGTGCGGGTCGCGCTGCCCGAACCGGATCGCCCGCGAGAACCGCAGAGACGCCACTCTCGGCGGTGGGCAATCTTTATGTGCTCGGAGGGAGAACCAGAGGATGTCCAATCGCCCGGTTCTCCGCGACGTTGTGTCCCTAGCTTGCGCTCTGTCGTTTCTTCGGAGGGCCTTATAAATCTCCGTCTGACGAATGACGTATAGTTGACATCCCCCAACTCGCGGCCCCCGGCGCGAACACAGGCCGGGATGGAGTTGGGGATGCACATAGGTCTGGGAAGTTAGTCTGTGGCCGACCACTCGTCGAGCGTCGTCTGGCCGGTCGCGTCCGGCCGGCCAGCCTCGTCGACGGCGCCGCTCGACGAGCAGGACGGATCAGCATCGCCGGCGTCGCCGTCGAAAACGGTCGCGGCGCCGTTGCCCGTCGGCCCTAGATCTCGCCCGGGCGCGTCGCGATGGTCGACCGCAGGCTCGCCGCAGGTCCCGCAGCGGAGGCCGGCGCCCGGGCCGTCCGGGATGATCGGCGCGTCGCAGTCGTCACACCAGGGGATCTCCTCGTCGAGGTCGCTGGCCTGGGCGTCGAGCGCGTCCCGGAGGACCTCGACGTCGTAGTCGACGGCCTGCTCGCCGCGGACGTCCGGGGCCGCGACGTCGACGCCGGCCATCTCGGCGGCCCGCTCGATGGCGGCCTCGTAGTGGTGGACGCAGGTCAGGACCTCGGCGCCGGCGACGTCGACGCTGATCCTGGATGCGTGGCCGCAGAAGCCGTCGACGGCCAGCGCCACGCGGTCGAACTGGTCGTCGTCGGGGTCCGGGACCGTCCCACAGGGCGGGCTCGTCCGGGGCGGGAGCGTGCTGATTGTCGGGACGGCCGCCTCCGACGGCGCCTCAGACATCGGTGGACCCTCCATCACAGCCGATGCCTGTGTGTAGGTCGCGGCGATCACACCAGGTATCGGTGCAAATCCAAGCCTCGCCGGTCTTGATGAAAGCCCGCGAGCCGTCGCGCCCTACGGATGTTAGTACCTGACGCCCTCCGCAGTCGGGACAGTCCCTCTCGTCACCGAGTGAGCGGTCAGTACTGTTCATGACTCGCTCACCCGCCATCCATCAGCAGGTTGCTGGTATCCTCCCTCGTACCCGCAGTGAGGACACGGCCGACCACCGCAGAGGCACGCCCGATTGCAACAGTCCGGACACACGTGGTGACCGACACCGCGCTCGACGAACTCCTGGGGTGGGTGGGAGAGCCCGCGCTCGTTGCGGTACGGTTCATCTGCCGTGTCAAACCTGTTAGCAGTGTCCTCAGACATCTGCCGGCCCCCCTGGATGCCCACCGAACGTGGTGAGATCTGGCTGAAGACAGTCCGGCTTCGGGATGTCGAGGACGTCGATGGGCGCGTGATGGAGGAGCCAGTAAACGTACTCCTTCGGGACCGCCGACCGGACGCCCTGCTTGCCCCACTCGGCGGGGACGCCTTTCGCGTCGGCCAGGGCTTGCACGGACTGCTCGTCGCGGGTGTCTATCGAAATCTCCGGCGTGCCCGGGGCAACGGCGTTCGGGCACTCGAATGAGGTCTGGAAATGGCGTTCGAGGTCGTAGGGCTGACCGAAGGCCAACCCGTTCAATCGCACGTCCGGGTCGAGGTCCCCGACCCGCGTGGCCCCGGGGACGTTCTCGATGATCCAGTGGCGCGACCACTGCCGATAGTGGACGTCGACGACGCGGCTTCGATGCAGGTAGCGAAGACCTGCCTCAAGGGCCGCTTCGCGCGACCCGTAGTGGATCGGTGCGAGGGACGTGTACGGCGAGCAGGGCGGACTCGCCCAGATGAGATCCGCGAACGGCGCCCCGATGGGCGGCCGAGTCATGTCCGCCTGGACGAAGTGCCCAGGGTACGTGTCGGACCGATCCACGATGTCGAACCCGATGAGGTTGATGTCCTGGTCCAGCTGAGCGAGCGCGTGGCCGACGCCGCCATGGCCGCAGAACAGATCGAGGACGAGCGGCGTCTCCGGATCGTCGAAGATGTTGTCCTGGATCGGCGGGCGGACCACCTCCGATCCCCCACCACCGCCCACAGACGCGTCACTCGCCATCGTCACCCTCCTCGACAGGCCGCCGGTCGGCAATCTCGACGTGGCCGTAGAGTTCGCACGTCGGGCACTGCACCGGCCCGCAACAGTCCCCGCACTGTCCGGCCATGGCGTCACAGTCCCTGCTGAAGACATGGACCCGGCCGCGGGCCGTCTTGACCTCCGTCCGCACCGGGTACTCGTCGGCCCACTGGCCGCCGCAGTTCCCGCACGCGTACTCGACCTCGAACGCGGGGGGCGCGCTGGCAGCCTCGCCGTTGGTCGGCGTCACGTCGAATCCCCTCCGAACGGCCTCCGAAGCGTTAACAGGGCAGCAACGATCACGGCCACGGCGGCCACATCCCGGCTCCGCAGAAGGAACCGGATGCCGGCGTACAGGACCCCGAGTAGGTACCAGACCGAGCGGTCGGGGGTCTGCTGGGAGTGGTCGGCAGTGCGGTCCGGTCGTCGGTTAGAGTCGTTCCGTGTGCTGGTCATGCGTTCTCACTCTCCGTGTGCTGGTCGGCCTGGTCGCCGTCGAACTCGTCGAGAAGGCGATGGAGTCCGTCGTCCGCCTCCAACCAGTCCTGGATCTCTGGTCGCGTCATCGGCCGGGGCAACGGCACGTACTGGACCGGTTCCGCCGCGATGGCCGGCCCATCCGACTTCTCGGACCACTGCTCCCGGGCGTCGTGGCGGCCAAACCAGATCCGGCCCTTCCCGGACACCTCCGGCCCCTGCATGATGGTGAGCCAATCCCAGGAGTCGGCGTCGGGCTCCGCTGCGTCGGCGGCCTCCGGGGACCGCTCAGGCATCCGTACCACCTCCCTGATAGGCGTCGAGGCCGGCCTGCTGGTCGGGAAGGTCCGGGTACGGCTCCCGGTACGCGGGCCCGTCCCCGATGGTCTCCGGCGTCGGGCGGCGCCGCCAGGCTTTGGCCCAGGCCCGCTCGGCGGGAGAGCCCTGCTCGGTCAGGCGCTCGTCCGGCCAGAGGTGGACCCGCTGGCCGAGGTCGGCGCCGAGGTCCTGGACGGTCCGCAGGTGGCGGAACGCGTACTCGATCCAGACGCGGGGGTCCTGGCAGTCCGCCAGCGCCCGGGCCAGATTCACCTGGCCGGCCTCGCGGGCCGCCTCGATGCAGCCCTCGTAGTTCGCCCCGCGGGGGTTGATCGGCTCCGTGAACACGACCGTCGGGTCGAGGCGGTCCTGGAGCGTCGCCAGCAGGCGCCGGAGGTCCTCCCGGTCCTGGGTCGGGTACGTGGGCGACATCGAGACGTAGACCGGGACGCCGGCGTCGGCCAACCGCTCCAGGCCGCGCAGGCGGCGCTCGACGGTCGGGGCGCCCGGTTCCAGCGCCCGGACGGCGGCCTCGTCGAGCGCGGGGATCGAGGCGCCGACCGTCACGAGGTCGCGCTCGGCCAGCGCGGCCAGGAACTCGGCATCCCGCTCAGCGGCCAGGTGCGGCTTGCGGGTGAGGATGCGGACCGGGCGCCAATGGCCCGCCAGCACCATCACCGCTGCGCGGGTAACCGCCGCGACGGC
This sequence comes from uncultured Halobacteriales archaeon, assembly GCA_964435625.1. Classification (GTDB taxonomy): domain Archaea; phylum Halobacteriota; class Halobacteria; order Halobacteriales; family PXRE01; genus PXRE01. The sequence continues at coordinate 47,279 of CAYTAG010000001.1, forward strand.
GGGCGTCTGGTACGGGTCCGTGGAGATGCTCATATGGACGACGCCCTGGCCGCGCCGCGTGCAGGGCCACTCCCGGTCGTCGGCCAGGTACCGCTGGCAGTCCTGGGCGAGATGCTGCGGGAGGTCCTCGCGGACGAGCAAGTAGTCGCCCCAGTCGCCGGCCGGGTCCTCGATCCCCGCGTCGTCGAACTTGTCGCCGGGGTCGCCCCAGATGGCCGGCATCGACGGCACGAAGCAGAAGCGACAGCCGTGGAGACAGCCGTCCGCGACGTTGACCACCAGGTCGCTCAGGCCCTTCTTGACGAGGTCCGAGTCCGACAGCGCTGTCGTCGATGGCGAGGTGGTGATCGTCGGCGTCATCGGATCGCCTCCAACAGATCCTCTGCGGTCATTTTTGAGGCGATAAACTGGCCAACAGCGGCCGGCCGATCCTCAACCACGGCCTCTGCCGTTTGGTAAATCGGAACCGACGTCCGCAGGCCCCCTTGCTCGCACTGAACCTCCCGGGCAGCCATCTCGACGTCGCAGAGCCCGAGGACCTCGTCATCGGCGAAGACGATGTAAATGCTCTCCAGCCCTTCCGGTGGTTCAGACGGTTCACCATCCCGAACAGCCTGCTGGCCGTCGTAGTAGGGTCCTGTCGCGCACACGGCCTCTGCATCGGCGGACAGCATCTCTCGCAGACGGACGGCCTCGGAGCCATCGTAGAACGCCGCGAACGGCGTCCAGTCGCCAAAGCCGTCCATCACGACAACGAGATCTGCGCCCCCGTAGTCGCACTCTACCGAGGACGGCTCGCTCAAGCCGACTCACCCCCCCAGTCGGTTATAATCGCCTGCAGGACGGTCACCGCGAGATAGAAGCCGATCCCCAGGAACGCCGCGAGAGCCAGATGCGACGGCGGCGAATCGACGCCGATAACCAGCATCGCCACGAGGCCGGCACCGGCTGCGGCCAGTGGGGACGCTTCATCAAGATACCATCGGAGCCGGCTCATGCAGACCCTCCCTGGAACTGGTCGAGCGTCGCGTGCTCGGATTGCTGGGTCCCCGAGGACTCCCGTTCGATCTCGTCCGGCGCCGGATGGTGCGCGACGTCGATGTCGGTCTCGCTAGCGAGGACGTCCGCTAGGAGCCGTCGATGGCACCACAGCGGGTCGCGCTCCCAGCAGATGAGCCACACGTCGTGGCCCGCGTCCGCGCGGTCCAGGACGCGCCGCTGGACCTGCTGGAGGACCTGATGCGGCTCCGGTTGCGCCAGATGGTCCCGGTAGCGGCTCTCGAAGTCGACGGTCGCCCAGGCGACCTGCATGGGCCGCGCGGCGCCGTCCTCGTCGGCCGCCTCCTCGACCTGCTTCGTCGGGGCCAGGAGGTCCTCGGGCGGGCCCAGCGTCTCCTCGTTCCAGTCCACGATTGCGTGGACGAAGTCCCGAGGGCGCCGAACCACGCCGAGGACGAGGTCGTCCGGCGCGGGCTCTGCGACCTCGGACCCCGTCGAGAGGGCGCTGAAGTACGAGGTCCGGATCAACGCTGGTCACCCCCGTCATCCCAGGCTTCCAGACACACCCACGAGCAGAACGCCACCTGCCCGTCGTCGGTGCTCCGGTACGTCCACCCGGGAATCCGGTTCCCGACTGTGATGTTGTACTTCTCGACACCGCATTGCACACACTCCGCCTCGCACACCTGGACCCGACGGAGGTGGGCGTGCGGACAGTACGGACACGAGACGACGGCATACCCGGTCCAGGCTGTGAACACCCACAGCAGGTTGCCAACCGGAGTCATGGCGAGCAAGAATCCGATGGCAATCGCTCCGAGGATCGCCAGCACCAGGACGCTAGTGTCGAACAGCAGGGTGACTGCCGCGAGGGAGCCGCCCGTCAGCAACCCGGACCCGAGTCGAGTGATGATCAGGCCTCGTCTCGCGTCCGTCCGGGTATCGAAAGCGGACCCCATCAGGCGTCACCCCCGTCATCGGTGGGTGATCGGTCGGCCTCACGGACGGCAGGGGGCGGACCGGACTCGACGCGGCCACGCCAGTAGCCGAGGCCCAGCCACAGGCACAAAGCCAGCAGCGCGGCGACGAAGTCGAAGGCGTCCCCCGTCGCGGTCGCGCGGACGAAGACGTCCATCAGTAGCGCGATGACGGTAAACACAATCGCCGCCTGTAGCACCGGCGTCGACCGGCCGTCGTTGACTTCCCGATACAGGCTTTCGACCAGAATCAGGAGTAGGAAGACGCCAAACCCGATGTCATGGGCCTGGAGTTGGAGGATCATGCCGCACCACCTGCCTCCTCGGCGGTCATGGCCGCGTCGATGTCCTCGATCAGGGCGACCGGTGGGTGGTCCGGGGCGGTCGGCTCCTCGCCGCAGATGTGGAGCGGATGCGAGCAGGGCCCGCAGTAGGCGTTGACGCCGCCGTCGACGTGGTAGATGGGCAGGCCCATCACGACGACGGCCTTGCCCCAGCGCCGGCGCTCGCCGTCCTGGTCGGGGCGCTCACAGCAACAGCAGTCGACGGTCGCGTCCTCGTCGACGTCGACGTCGACGTACCGGAGCACGCCCCAGGCGCGGAGGCCGCCGACGCGGGCCGACCGATACCGCCGCAGAAGCCAGCGGCCCCAATTGGCGCCGGCGTAGACGATGACGGCCATGAAGGACCCGGCGACCACGAATTCGAGGCCCGACATGAGAACGCCATACGCCTGGCTGGTGAACTCTGCGAGATCCGCCAGCGAATGAGTAAAGACGGGCTCACTGGATCCCTGGCCTCGACCCAGGGCAGCCGACTGGAGGACCGAGTCCGTGACTACGGACGCAACATAGAAACAGACGAGGGCCAGCACTAACCCGGCGGTGAGACGCCACACCATCAGGAAAGCCGCCATCGGCTCTCTCTGGCGGCGCTTCACGCCGGCTCACCTCCCTCGCCGTCGGTCACGGCGTCGAGGACCTGCCGGGCGCGCTCGGAGGGGTCGTCGCCGGTGATGAACCCTCGGTGCGTGCCCTGCTCGAACGGCGGCAGGTCCACCGGCGGCATTAGCGGGAGCGCGAGGTCGATCCAGCGCTGTTGGCCGTCGGCTTCGCGCAGGTACCAGTGGGTCGCGTCCACGTCGTCGACGCCCTCGACGTCGCTCCAGCTGAGGCAGTAGATCTCCGGGTCGCAGTCACGGAGGTGGTAGTAGGCTTCCGCTGCGGGGTAGCACAGCCCCAGCAGCGGGTCCTCGTCCTCGCCGGTGTCGTACCCGTCCATCTGGAGTTCGGGGTGCTCACGAAGGTACTCGCGGATCTGCAGGGCGTCCTGATCCGGGACGACCAGGACCCGCTCGGGGAGCACGTAGCCCTCGCCGAGGCAGACCGAGCACCGGCCGTCCTCGTGGATGCAGTGCCCCTTCGCGTGACAGATGTCGTCGATGCAGCTGAACCCGCGACCGCGACATGACGGGCACCGGCGCTGGCGGTCGCAGTGACACTGCGGCGTGGGCTGGTTGCAGGTCCGGCAAACGTTGATCAGGTCCCGGGATGGACCCGAGTCGAGGTCAATCGCCATCCGGCTCACCTCCCTCGTCAGCCTCCGGGGTGGTGTCAGGATCGCCGTCGGACGCAGCCGGGAGGGCCTCCGTCGGGTCGTGCCCAGCTTCAATCCGCTCCAAGAGCGCGTCCATGCCCGCTTCGAGTTCGTCGACCTCCTCGGCCATCCGCTCCGTGGACTGGTCGATCCGGCGTCGGAGGCTGTCGATTTCCCCTCGTAGCGAACCGTAGCGGTCCTGCTGGAACAGCTTCGTGAGCCGCCACGCGAGTTCGAGCGTCTGGATCTGCTCCTCGTCGAACGAATAGGTGGAGAGGAAGTCGAACCCGGCCTCCTGGAGCGCGTCCCAGTTGTCCGCCTTCCGCCGGAGGCGGTCGAGGTTCCGGTCGATCTCCCGCTCGGCCACGCCCTCGTCGATGGCCTCCTGGTACCCGCGCGACCGGGCTTCCTCGAGGTCGTCCTTCGTGTAGTTCGACTCGTCGCCCACGGTCTGTTTGAGGAACCGGACCCAGAACCGGCGGCCGGGCTCGCCCTGCTGGTGTTCGGTAAGCTCCGAGTCCTGGAGCTTGTACAGCTGTTCGGAGTTGGGCTTGAGTTCCAGGTAGCCCCAGCCGTCGGGGATCTCGGACTCCTCGACGACGCCCTTCGGGGCGACGACGTAGAACTCGTCCGCGAGTCGGACGAAGTAATCGGCCTTCGTGCCGTCGCGCTTCTCCCGGAGCCAGTCCGACCGACTGGCCTTGAACTCGAACCCGACGACCTTGTAGTTGCGCGAGGGGAGGGTGTTCACCGCGAGGCAGTCACAGACGCGCCCGTCGCTGCCAGGCGCGCCGTACTCGAACATGAGAACCCACTCGGGGGCGTCGAACCGCCGCCGGACAGAGAGCTTGATCTTGCTCGTCACCTCGGCGTCCGACAGTTCGTCGAGCGGCTTCTCGTGAAGCTCCCGCCATCGCTCGTCAACCGCGTCGTCGTCAGACCGCGACATCCGTCAGCACCTCCTGAGGATCGGGATCCGTCTCGTCTGTCCGGTACCACTGGATCGACCCGCACTCGGGGCAGGGATGCTCGTGCGCCGGGTTGACCGGCCGCTCGAACACGAACAGCGCCTCACAGTCCCGGCATCGGCCCACGCCGTCGCCGGGCGCCCCGAGTTGGACCCAGATCGTCGTCCGGGGACACGCCGAGAGGTTCTTCGACTCCTCCCGGCGGCCGCAGCCGCGGCACTCGTAGGCCGTCGGTTGCTGGGTGCGGCTGTTCCGCCGGACGACGGCCAGATGGTGCCCGTTGACGACGTGGAGCCGCTGGTTGGCTTGCCGGATGGGGTGGTCACCTCCGGCAGTGGCGACGTCGCTCTCCGGCTCAGGCATTGGAGATCGCACCTCCCGTGCCGGTCGACTGGTCCATAACGAGTCGATCCTGGATCTGCTCGATCTGTGTCATGATGAACTCGGCTGCTTGCTGTGGCGTCTCGATTGCAGGATGGCGGTCGATGATCGCTTCCGCCAGGTCGGTGACGTCGTCCCGCACCTCCTGCCGAAGGTCACGGACTGCGTCCGGCGCCCCCCGGAGGTAGTAGGCGTCGGCCCGTGACCGGGGCGTTCCCGTAAGGTCGAGGCCCGAAAGCCCGACCCACTCCTCGCAGGTGAAGCAGTACGTGTCCGGCACTTCGACGGTCACGTCGGCTTCCATCCCTGGCCCGACGTCCGGGTGGATCGTGATCTGCGAGGTCGTGTCCCGCACGAGGTGGTGGCGATGCTCCTGGAGCGCCCGGCGGCGCTCGTCGCCGGCGAGCGCCTTCGCACTGTACTCCTCGCGGACCCGGTCGGAGAGCGCCGCGTCGATGGCCTCCTGATCGGGCGGCTCCTGGCCGTGTCCTGCCGGAACGGTGTCCCTCCCCTCGTCAGACATCGGCCGGCACCTCCCAGGAGAGCGACCTCGACCGAATCTCGTCGGGCGAGACGCGCTCCAGCACGTTCGACGAGGAGTCGAGGTTGAAGGCCAGGGCCTTGTCGTCGGACTCCCGTTCGGCGGGACCGACGACGATCCGGTACTGATCGCCGGACCAGTGCTCGGCGGTCACGCCGGGCGCCAGGTCCTCGGGTGCGACGCCGATGTCGACGGCCTCGATCCGCTCGACCGCCCCCTGTCGGACCCGGTCCATCTCGTTGCCGTGGTAGAGGCGCTCGGCCGCCCACAGCGTCCCCCAGCCGTCACGGGGTTCGTAGGTAGCCTCCAGGTCCCAGATGGTCCCGTCGACGTGGACCTCGACGGAGCAGTAGCCGCCGGGCGGCTCGCCGTCGACGGCGAAGCGGTGGACCGTCCCGCACTGGGGGTCCGCATCCGCGGGTTCGAAGACGACCGTCTCGTCACGGACCAGGTCCTCGACGAGCGGGTGCGGATCGAGGTGGTCCGCGCAATGGTCAGGCACCGCGACCGCCCCCCTCAAGAGAGTGTAAATCCTTCCAGGTCGGCCCACTCACCCGGTCAGTGCGGTCGGATCGACTCCCACCGGAGTCGGCGCCGGCGCCGCCGTCCCCGCCGCAGCGGTCCGCGTCACTCCGGGAGCCGTCACCGTCGACGTTAACGTCGGCCGCAAGGGCAAGGTCCCGGAGTTCAATCCAATCCAGGCGCTCAACTTCACGGTCGGACCCGATGACCTCGCGGATCGCCGCCAGTTTCTCCGGGACCGTGCGCGAAGCGGCGTCCTCAATCCCGAGGCCGGCCGCGATGGCCTCCAGGTGGCCGGAGACGAACTCGATTGCCGCCAGCGAGTTCGAGTTCGACTGCTGGACTCGCTCCCGGAAGTCGGCGCCGAAGCCGAAGTGGTCAGCAATCGCAATCCGAAGGTCAACTGACCGCGCCGAGGCGTCGATGGTCGATGTCTCGTCGCGGGAGCGACTTGCCGTCACGTCCCACCACCTCGCAGCGAGGACGTCTTGCGACCGATCACGCTGGGGTCGTGCTCGGCCACGTCATCGTCGGCTGTATCGTAGAGGAGTTCGAGCGGGAGGTCGACCAGGTCCGTCTCCTGGTCGATGACCCATGCGACCTCCGGGTAGCGCTTCCCGATGGTGGCCTCGTGACAGTCGGCCGCCGCCGCGACCTGGCCCTGGGTGCGCCGGTCGTTGCTGAGCGTGGCCGCGAGGTAGGTGCAGGCCGCCGCCATCGTCGTGGGCTTTTTCCCCGAGGCGACGGGGTGCATCGCAACCTCGTCGGCCATGTCCCGGGCGAGGGCCGCCGTCTCGTCGCGGAGGTCCAGGCCGGCCAGGACCTCGTCGATCACGTCCGCCGCGGTCCGGATCTCGGTCCGGCTCACGGCGAGTCACCTCCCTCGGCCAGGGCCCGACGAGACGCCCGGCGGCGGACATCGAACGCCATCAGCAAGCGGATCCACGCGATATTGAGCAGGACCACCCCGACCACGCCCACGACGGCGCCGCCGACATACGCCCATCCCACGGTGACCTTGAACCAGGTGCCTGCCGCCTCGGCCGAGACGCCCTGGAACGACACCGCGATGCCCGCCACGAGGATCGTGACGCCGAGCAGGGCCAGCATCAGCGCGTCCGTCTGCGCCCAGCTGTAGCGCCGCCACTCCTCGGGGGAGAACGGCGCCGGCGCGGGCGCGGCCTCATCGTCGGAGGGCGCGGGCAGGCGCTCAGGCTCAGCCATCGATACCACGCACCTCCAATTTCCTCCGGGCTTTCTGCCGGATCTCGTCCGCTCGATCCTCGAGTCCGAGGCTACGCACCTCGTACTCGACACAGAAATCGAGTGGCGCATCTTCGAGGACGCCCACGACGACATTATAAACGGCGTCCTCCACCAGTTCATCCTCGCTGAAGTCGTCCGGCCAGATCCGCACGCCAGACAGATCGTAATGGCCGGCCCGTTCTGGAGGCCCCCCGACGTCCGAATCAGTCATCGCTACCCCGCTCCTGTTCACGTCCCGTCTCGGGGGCGCGGGCGCTCAGTCCGTCCCCGACCGGGCCCAGGTCCTCGGGAGGCAACCAGACCGCTCTGTAAATCTCATCGTGGTTCTCGAACGCCGCGATTTCGACACCACCCTCGGCGTCGGTGAGCGCGATGCCGTACCCGTCGTCGGTCTCGTTGACGACCTCAACGAACTCGCAGTCGCGCTTGAGGGTCCACTGAGATCGCTCTACGTCGGGATAGTCCGAGGAGCGCCACCGCCGAATCCGCGGTTGCAAGACGGCGACAACGACCACAGCCACGCCGAGGACAACCAATATGGCCAGGAACGGGGCCACCGGAGGTGGTGACACGGGCCCGACAGGCACCGCCGGCATGGCCAGGTGATACAACCCCGCGATGACGATGATAACTATCGATAGCATGGTCACGGACGCCAGGACCGTCCCCGTATCTAACGGCCGTCCTCGGAGCTTAGGCATCCGGACCACCTCCCTCGGCGCCGGCACTCGTGGGCCGATCCGAGAACGGCGGGCCGCACAACTCGTCGTGCAGATCGTCGATCCGCATCGCGAGGTAGCGGGCCGTGATCGGCTTGACGCCGAGGTGGTCCGCGAGGGCAGCCACCGAGTTGACGTCCGCGCGGTCGCCGGCGTCAACGACGTCCGCGCGCTCGACATCCTCGGGGACCTCGACGCCGGCGACCGTGTGGGACGCCTCGTCGAGACGGCGTGGAGCGTTGGTGTCGCGGTTGTTGATGTCGACGTCGACGAACGCAGTGCCGCCGTCCGGTGCCGTGGCCGAGGCGTCGCCGTCCTCGTCGCCGCCCTCCGCAGCGCCGGCATCGGACTGCTCAGCCGGGTCCGCTTCCGACCCGCCATCGTCGGTCCCCAGCACCTCGTCGACGTTCACGCCCAGGCTACACTCGTCACAGAACTCGCCGCGGGACGGGACTGCGGCGTCCTCTGAAACCGCCGTGACGTTCGTTTGTTCGTACGTGGTGAGTGGGTCGCACTCCGGGTCCTCGTGGAGCGTCTTCCCAGTGCCACCGGTGCCGCCTCCTGCCGCCTTGTAGAGCGGGCCGTCGACGACGTCTCCGACGAGCGTGACGTCCCTGGACTCGCTGGTCTCCTGATCCTGGGAGCCGTACTTCGTGGTGGCGTCTGGGTCAACGTCGTCGGGGATGTCCCGCTCGTCCACCGGCACCGTCTCCGCCCCGTCGGCCTCGTCGTCGTGGCTGTCGGCGCCGTCGACGTCGACGGCGACACCGGCGCCGCCGTTAGCATCCTCGGTGCCGGCGTCGTCCTGGTCGGCCCGGACCTCGAACTTGTGGGTCCGTTGCCGAATCGTCGCGTGGGTGACCTCGAACCACTCCGCAGCGGCCCGGAACGTCTCCTCGCGCTCGACCGCCCACGTCACGTGGGTTTCGTCGTCCTCGTCGAGCGGCGGCTCTGCGGGCGGCTCTGCGTCCTCGTCGACGTCGTCCGGGGCCGGCGCCGGACCGTCGTCGGCATCAGCGAGGCGGTACAGGTTGCGTCGGCGGTCCTCAGGGTCGGAGCGGGCCTCGACTCGGTCCTCGCGCTGGAGGGCCGACAGCACGTTCCGGTAGTGCGAGGACGACGTCTCCAGGCGCTTCTTGATCTCGCTGCTCGGAAGCTCCCCTGCCTTGTCGAGGATCGCCAGGATCTCCTCCTCGACCGATGGGTCCTCGACAGCATCGTCCGCGGCTTCGTCCTCAGCCTCGTCATCGTCCCCGCCGTGTGCCTTCGTCCGATGGATCTTCATCGCGCGCTCGGAGCCGAACGTCTCCTCGCATCCGTCGACGGCACACGGCACCTGGCCCTCCTCCGCGTCCTGGTTGGACTCCGGTTCTGCGTCCTCCGTCTCGTCGTCCTGCTCGCCGTCCTCCGCGTCGTCGAGTCGGTCGCGGTGCTCGGCCAGGGACTTGCCCTCGATTTTGGGCGGGTCGGCTTCCTCATCGGCCAGGGGGTCCGGCTCGATCCGCACTGGTCCGTCGGATTTTGTCCCCGCCGCCGGCGACGGGATCGGCAATTCGGAAGCGTCGGGTACCTGCGCGTTGCGGTCGGACAGAACGTCCCCGAATTGAGGCGTGACCTGCAGACCCTCGTCGCTGATGCCCTCCGCGGGCACATCGATCAGCAACTCGGCGCGGTGCTGGCCGTCCTGGGCCGGCGAGGCATCGTCGACGAGGCCAGCATCGGCCACGAGACAGCCGGTGCCCTCCAGGAGGTCCACCACGTCGGCCAGCGCCCGCAGCGCTGCCGCGGTGGAGACGTCGTCGCTCACGCTTGCTCACCTCCTTCGCGCCGGCCACCAACCGGCGACGGTCCATTCTCGCGGCCCCCGTTGACGAGGTACTTGTAGTCCTGGTCCTCGCCGGCGAGGACGGGCGACCGCTGGTCGCGCTGGTCGTCCTGGTCCTGCTCCCCGGCGTCCTCCTGGTCGGCCACACGCGGCGGCCGTTGCCGGCCTTCCGCGAGGGCCCGCCGGTAGCGCTCGACCTCGGCCCGGAGACGGTCGACGTCCTCAACGAGGTCGTCGCTCGGGAGGTCCGCCGGGACGATCACGAGCATCCGCCCTCGACTCGTCTCGATGGACACGAGCAGGTGGTCGCCGTGGTTCTGGTGGACGGCGGCCGGATCGAGGGCGACCTCCGAGTCCTGGGACGACATCAGAAGACCACCCCCACGACCGCGAGACCGGCAACCAGACACAGACTCACGATGACAGCAGTGGCCCCAGCAATCCGCATCAGGCGGCTGACGTCTGTCGGGTCAACCTCGTACTTGCGCGACGCCCACTGCGCCGCCAGAGATGCCCCTAGTTTACCTGACCAGTGAAGGATCAAAAACACGGCCAACAGAACCAGAAGGAGGAACACGGCGCCAGCCGCCGATTCCCAGTTCGACGGGAGCGACCAATTAGCCCCATGGCTCTTGATGACCGCGGCAAAGACGGCGGTCGTCATCGCGAGGTTGAGCGAGAGGAGGCTGAGGACCGCCACCAGGCGGAAATCGAACTTCGGCCAGACCGACGAGTCGTCCGTCAAAACACCACCCCCACGACCGCGAGGACGAGCAGGATGAACACGACCACGCCGAGGACCGCGGCGACGCGTGGGCTCATCTCGATGGTGTCGGAGCCGACGCGAAACGCCGTGGGTTCGACCGACCGCTCGACGGGCCGGAGATGCACGCCGTCGAGGCGGTCCGCATCGAGCGGATCACCGCACGACACGTTGAGGGCAGCGCCTTGCTGAAGCGACTCCAGGTCGAAGTCGTCGACGTCGATTTCGAGTTCGTAGTAGGCTCCTTCGTCGTCGTCGCTGACGTCGACGACCGACAGGGACGTCACGTCTCGTCACCTCCATCGGTGGGGACGTGCGGACTGCACGCCGCGCACATGGCCCCGCTCGGCAGGTGGACGCAGTTGCAGTCGGCCAGCGATTCGTCGGGCGCCGTGGCCGGGTTGCCTGCCGCATCCTGGTCGGCAGCCTCCTGCTCAGGGCCGCCGTCCGTCAGGAGCATCGGATCGTCGTCCGCGGGGACGAGACGCAGGCCGCCGGCCGCCCGCTCGTAGAGGCGGACTTCGTCGTCGCCAGCGACGCCGAGGTGGTCGAGCGCCTGGCCGCCCACGCCGATCCGGCCGTCCTCCCAGACCTCGTGGCTGCCCATCAAGCGGGGGTCCGAGGCGTCGGCGTCCCGGACCAGGGCGACGCTTTCATTCGGTTCTTCGAGGGCATGGACCTCGGCAATGTCCTCGCCCCAGGGCCCTTTCGTCCGGAGATTGAAGATCACCTCGCGGTTGGAGATCGAGTAGGTGCCGAGGTAGCCGTCGCCGGTAGGGTTGACGTACTTCGATCCGCCGTCGGAGCGGAGTGGCCCCGTCTCGGAGCCGAGGTTCTCCGCGATGTTTTGGCATCGCGAACACTGGTCCAGGTCGAGCAGGCGTTCCGCAACGGCCCGGGGCACCTCCAGGTACCCCAGGCCGGCATAGCCACAGACCGGCTTTTGCTTCCCGGAGTTGTCGACCACCTCGTGGTAAACGGAGTGGACCTGCGATGGCTGGGTGGTGGCGGCGTCCTGGTCGACGGTGGCCGTGGGCAGCGTGCTGATCGCCACGGACACCGTATCGTCGCGCTCGTCGTCGAACAGGAGCAGCAGGTCAGCGGCCGCCCGGAACACCTCGCTCCGGGACGGCCACTGGCCATCCTCGACGAGGTCCTGGACCGCGTCGACGGCCTCCTGTCGGTACCGGACGGTCTCGCGGGCCGTCTCGCCCTCGACGGACGATGGCGAGGCGTCACTCACCATCGTCCTCACCTCCCGACGGCTCAACCTGCTCGCGGATCTCCTCGGCGTCGTGGCGGTTCAGCAGGCTCACCACGGCGCCGACGTCCCGGGCGTCGTCCATCGTCGGGCACCGCACCTCGACGACTTCAACGGTCCCGTAACTGTCGGCCTCGTGGTCGTAGACGGTTTTCTCGCCGGCGTGGTGGTTGGTGATCTCATCCTGTCCCTCGCCGGCGCCGGCTTCCGACGCTTTCCCAGCGGGGTCACCGGCAGGCGTCCCGCCGTCGGTTGCGAGATGCCCATCGTCGTCGCCCAGGGGCCGCCCGCACGACGGGCAGTAGTCCCAGGACGGTGCACAGAGCCGGTCGCAGTCGCAGGCCTCCTGGGCCGGCAGCGGTGTCCCGTCCTCGTTCTCCTCGGCCCCCTCAGTCTCGGAGACAGTCTGACCGCCGTCCGTCGCGAGGCGGGCCTGGTCGTCTGCGCGGTCGGTGCGCTGGACGTCGACGATCTCTCCGAGCGCCCCCCCTGCCTCGGAGTGCACCGACTCCCACGCCGGCCACAGCAGCAGGTCGGGGTCGTCCTCCCGCGCCAGGACGACCTCGGGAGTCCCGGTCGGGGCGCCGTGCTCGTCGGTGATCGGCCTGATCGCCCCGACCTTCGCGGTCCGCTCCGGGTCGTACTTCGATCTCGGCGTCTCGTAGGTGACCTGGAGTTCGTCGTCCTCCGCGAGGTCAGTAATGCCGAACAGGTCGTCCTGGTGCCACAGTGACCCCGAACACTGGCCACAGCCGTCGACCGGCGGGACGATCTCTCCCCAGGTGGCCCTCAGTTCGACGTCGCGAACGTCGTCGACGTCGACCTTCTGGCCGCAGGCCAGCAGATGCTTCCGGCCCTCCATCTCGACGGAGATGTGCCACTGCAGGGACCGAAACCGTTCGTCGACGAGGACCAGCGTCGTCTCGCTCATGCGGCATCACCGTCCTCGTCCGTGGTGGCGGTCTGTTGCTGGTCCTCGAGGACGTGGCAGGCGTGTCTCGCGACGGCGACCGGGTTCGCGTCCAGCGAGTGTGCGACGTGGGAGATGTGGGCCGCGAGTTGGTAGAACGCGAAGTCGTCGAGGACGGCGTCCGCCTGGAACGAGGGGATCGTCTCGGTCCCGTCCTCGTCCGACACGATCACCATCACCGACTCGACCTCCTCGGGGTCCACGTCGACGAGGTACTCCCCGAGCGCCTGCAGGTGGTCGGCGTGACTGTCGAGGTCGCCGTCGAACCAGGCGAGCGGGTGGTCGTCCGGCAGGTCCTCCGGGGCCGTGTGAACGTCGACGCCGCCGTCCTGGACTTTTTCGTCAACAGCCTGGTCGCCGTCCGCCATGACGCGGGGATCGTCGTCGGCGTCGACGAGTAGCACTTCGTCGGACCCGTGTTCGTAAGCCCGGACGTCATCGTCCGGCCCAACCCCCAGCGCGTCGAGGGCAGGCCCCCCGACGCTGAATAGCGGATAGTTCCGCTCATTCGTGACAGTGCCCGCGTCGAGGATCTTGCGGTCCCCGGGTTCGGTGGTGATGGCCACTCCGTCCTCGGCGGCCACGATGTCCGCGTCGTCGCCGTCGTCGAGGCCCAAATGCCGGAGGGCGTCGCCCCCGAGTTGCGTCCGCTTCCGGGAGTCGACACCGAACACGCCGAGGTAGCCGTCGCCAGTCTCGCGGACGTACTTCGATCCGCCGTCGGTCCGAGCGTCGTGGCCCTCGTTGCAGCCTTCGATACCGCAACCAGTCAGACCGCATTCAGGACACTCCCAACAGGCGTCCCCGGCCGGAGTAGGTTCGGCATCACAGGAGATGCACTCGTCGGGGATTTGTTCAGACGTGCCCCCGTCGGCCATCGCGACCGCCGTCGCCGCGTCGCCCCCGCTGCAGGTCGGGCAGGCCGACCAGCGCTCGTCGAGCGTGTCGGGGTCAACCTCATTCACGCCCGCGTTCGGCAGGTCCGGGCAGTGGCGGTCCTCGTGGTACTCGTCCTCGCCCTCGGCGCGGAGGCCCGCCGGAGCGGTGTAAACGCTCTCGGTGTCGAACTGCCGCCAGCGGTCGGCTCCGCAGTCGCACTCCGCAGCGGGCAACTCCTCGTAGACCTGCTGGCAGTTCCGACACTCGAAGGCGGTCGCCATCAGGCCCCACCTCCCTCGCGGTCGTTGGCGTCCTCGATCTTCTCTGCCAGGTGACGGAGCGCCGCGGCCGGCGTCTCTCCACCAACATCCTGATAGTTGATGCCGGTGTCGACGCTTGCCGACCAAATCTCGCGTTCTTCGTCTCCGTCGCGGACTGCCGTCCGCCCGACCGAGATTTCAAACCGACGGCCATCATCATCCTGGCTATCCGTATCCGCAGGCGCGGCGCCGTCCGTCGCGAGGGCGAAGTAGTAGGATGACGACTCGAGATCGTCCCAACTTCCGTGGGTAGCGAGGACCTCCCACGCGTGCATCAACTCGGAGTCCGGCACCGGCCCACCTGCGAACGTGTCGTGGTCGGTCTGATGGTAGTGCGCCGCCGCCGCCGTCGTGATCTCAGAGTCGCGAGTCGGCTGCTCGACGTCGAACTGCTCGGCCACCAGGAACGAGCAGTCGTTGCAGATGTTGAGGACGCGGCCCTCAGTGTCGACGTCGTCGTCCTCCAGACCCTCGTCGCTCGCCGTGGTGGCCAGCCCACCGTCAGCGACGGCCTTGCCCGGGTCGACGTAGATGACGTCCTCAAGGCGGTCGAGTTCCGTCCGCAGCAGGTCCTCGCCGGCCTCGGTGGGTGCGTACCAGTTCGTCCGCCGGTCGCGCTGGCCCTTCTCGATGTACCCCTTCTCGACGAGGTCGTCGAGGTTCGGGTACAGCCGGCCGTGGTTGACCTCCTCGTAGATCGCTTGCAGGCGCTCCTTGATGGCGAGGCCGTGCGGGGGGTCGTCCAACTCGTGGTCGAGACGCGCCGTCTCGATCAGGACGTTCCACTGGAACGCGGTCAGGACCGACCAGGGCGTCGCCTTCATGCCTCATCCCCCCGTTTGAGGTCGACCAGTCGATGGTCGATGTACTGCTGGACCTCGTCGGGGTCGGGGTAGCCGTCGGCCTTCCGCAGCGTCGCGCCGGTGAGCGCGTCGACGATCTCCTCGCCGCCTAGGTCGCCGTCCTGGTGCAGCTTCCGGAGGTCGTCTCGGGTGGCCACGACCTCCTCAGCGGTCGCCTTCCAGTCCGGCACGTCGACGTCCGAGGCGCCCTGGAGGTCCTCGTAGACGACGCGCTTGACCTGTGTCTCGGGGACGCAGATCTCGGCGGCGAGCGTCGGCGTCTCCAGTTCCGGGACTTCGACCTCAAGTTCGACCTTGACCGGGTACTCAGTCGGCTTCCGGTCGCTCTTGTCTGGTTTGGTCTTCCGGAACCGGAGGTCATCGTCGCGCCAGTCGACGAGCACCCACCCACGGTAGGTCTTCGTCCGGGCGTCACGACTGCCGTCGGTCACGCCCCCTCACCTCCGTTGGGCTCGCCCTGCTCGTCGCCGACCTCGTCCCAGACCGCTATACCGACAGCGAGCGGCCCAGGCAGTTCCGTGTAGTGATTCCTAATCGGCTCCCAGCCGTCATCGTCCTCCCGTTCCAATAGCCGAACCGTGCCCCCGTAGTCGACTCCGATTGCTCTGTCTCCGTTGACCAACAGGCTGTCGTGGGTTGTATCAGAATCCTGCAATTCCCAGTCCTCAGGAAGAAGCTGACGAATATTCTCCTCCCTCTTCTTCCGAAGCGTTCCTTCGTCGGAGGCCTGGCCGCCGTCCGTCACGAGTTGCGCCTGCTCGTCGGTGGTGGGGCCATCGGGGCAGGGGTCGAACTCCTCCAGGACCTCGTACGCGCGCTCGCGGCGGTCGGCGTGCGGCGGGATCGACGCCGAGTAGGTGCTCGACGCGTCGATACAGCGCTCGCCGGCGCCGGCCGAACACGTGGGGCAGTCGACGGCGGTCTCCGGCTCCAGGCCGCGCCAGACGGCCTGGCAGGCGATACAGACAGTGATCGTCTCCCCTCTCGTCCCGTCGTGGATCCGCGCCCACTGGTGGGCGCCCTCGACGAGGGTGGGGTCGTCGACCGACGCGTGGGTGTTGCAAACCGGCAGGTCGTTCGTCGCGTACGCGCTGTACGAGCAGGGCTTCCCGCTGCCGGTGAGCGCGAGACAGTCCTCGTCGACGTCGGCGCCGTGGACGACGGCCTCGAACGGCCAGTCGATCCGTTCCGGCGTGTCTTCGCCGCCATCGGTCGCGACGTCGCTGCTGTCGACGTTCACCGGCCGCTTGCGGCCCTGGCCCTGATTCTGGTAGAGGTCCGGGATCCGCGAGTCAGAGATCTGGTGCCCGCACGGGTCGAGTCGCACTTCGTCCGGGCCGACGGCGTCGATCCCTGCCACCGGGGCACCGCAGGTCGTACAGTACCCAGTCTGGTTGTCGTTCTGTGCTCCGGAATCCTTTTGCGTCGTGTGGTCCGATTGGTACATGGTTGCGGCACCGTGGTTGCCGGAACCGACGCGGGCCGGAGCCCCTTTCTCCGGCTCGCAGATTCTACGAGACCAGCAACCGCTCAGCCAACGTCCAGCGTGGAGTGTGGCGCGGAGCCCGTCATCGGTTCCTATCTGCCTTGAGACACTATAGTTAAATAAGCTTAACCCTACATCACTAGTTCTGAACAGATAGTCTGGTAGCGACCATTTACTGTTTTCTGAGTCACCCTCCACGGTGAGAATAAACGACGCTCCATCGTCTATGATACCATGAGAATAAGGCTGCCGGCAGACTGGATGGTGCCCGCCGACGAGCGGGTGCTGGAATATCTCTACACCGAGGGCCCGAAATCCCCGTCGAACATTGCCCGCGACGACCGGGTAGATTTCTCTCGAACGACGGTTAACACTCGTCTTCTGAAACTCGCAGCTGCAGGTCTGGTTAACAAGGACGAAATCGGCCGTGGCATCTACGAGATCTCGGACAAGGGCGAAAAGTTCCTCACTGGCGAGTTCGATGCTCGGGACCTCCCGGATCCCGATACCGACGGCGAGATTTGATCGTCGCCCCCGAGCGAGGATCTTAGATGCCATCTACCGGCCCTCCCGGAACGCCACCTCGGTCCAGGTGTCCAGCTTGCGGTCGACGAGGGCCTCGACGAAGTAGCCCTCGTCACACGACCAGCAGTGGACCTCGTCGGCGCCCGGGTCGATCTCGCGCAGAAACACGTGGCCCCGAGGACACCCGAGGCGATAGGGGTCTTTAAAGGCCTCCGCCGGAGGACGGCCCTGGTTGTCGGTTCCGCTACTTATATCCCTGGCTGTGGTGTAGTGGCTCATGCGTGTCCCTCTAGCCGCGTTTTCGTTCGGAGCGTTGGGACGCGCGGCCTCGGCGCTGGACCCGCCGGGGCCAAATCACTGGCACCCGCCGCGCGCCGTGCAAATCAGGAAGTGCTTAGGTAATAATTCTCATGGGTATGACCATCCTGAAAGTGAAATTGGAATTATACTGCGCCTCGTATAGTGATTGAACCATCTGGTGGTTTCGGAATATTGAGACGGAGCGGCGATCCAAATTATGTCTGATACCCGATAACTATCGGACTGCGGCGAGAATCGCCGGTGAAAGTGAAACGCGGATTGGCGTAGGAACTTCCTGACGACCCGAAATAATGTGCTACTTCAAAGAGGTTGGGAAAAGAATCCACTAACTGATTATATTCTCTCTGCGATTGAGAATGACGAACCAGCTGAACCCTATCCGTTGATGATATGACAACAGAGCAAGCAAAGATTAGTAAGCATTGATACGCAATGGTTGAACTGACAAGCATGGAATCCGAACCCGATGGTAAATACACACTTCCTCACAAGATCATCACTGGTGCGACGATCATCTACGTCGTTCTCGGGGCGATCCTCTGGGTGACCGTCCCGCCGTATTACGATAGACTAATCGGTCGATTGATCCTCACCCCCGCCATGTTTGGTGCGATTCTGGCCCACCCGGTCGCGCTCTATTACTACTACAAAGATAACAAATCGCTTGAACAGCACGGGATCAATCCGCCGACCTGGTACATTTACATTGGACTATCATTCCTCGTGACGGGGTTCGTGACGGCGCCGCTCTACTTGCTCCAGCGACGATCCCGCATCGCCAACGGGTAAAGCTATCCTCACTCCCACCACTCGGTCCGCCGCTCAGCGAACGACGCGTCCGGGGAGAGGACGTCGGGCCGATCCTCGCCGGTCAGGCCGACCAGCGTGGCCAGGTGGTACGCCACGTGCCAGCCGACGGCGTCCTCGTCGGCCGCCGCCGTCATCACGGAGGCTCCGTCGTAAAACTCCGGGGCGCCGTCGCGGTCAGTATCGAGGCGGTCGGTCGAGATGCAACTCCCGCCCTCGAACTCGGCGCCGCAGATGCCCTCCTGGTGGCTCACGTAGATTACGACGTCGGCATACTCCGCGCGCTCGGCCTCGACGAACGTCACGTCCTCGGCCAGGCTCCTATCTGCCCCCTCGCGGAAGTAGTCGATGGCGTGCGCGACCTGCTGGCGCTCCGTCTCGGTCAGCTGCTCGCCCTCGTCGGACGCAACGTAGTAGGTAAGTCGCGGCGTCTCCTCGTCCTCCCAGGGCCACTCCCGCGCCGAGAGATCGGGTTGCGGGAACCGCTGGATGTCGGGCAGCGTGTCGTTCATCAGCGGCATCGGTGCCTCGCCGTGGGCGATGCCCTGGAGGTGGCCGAACTCGTGCTTCAGGATCGTGACCGTCGAGGGGTCGTCCCATCCGGCCTCGATGTCGATCCGCGCCGGCGGCGTCACGTCGTCGTCCTGTGTGAGCGTGTCCGCACAGCCCACGTGGTCGTTCGAGTACGACCGCCCGCAGGACCGCATCTCCTCCTGGATCCGGACCAGGATGTCCGGCGAGGACGCGTCCGCGTCCAGTTCGAACTGCGCGGGATAGGTCGCGTAGTCGGCGTTGTGCTCGTTCCAGTAGTCCAGCGCCTCCTGGACGAGCGGGGCGAAGTCCCGCGACTCGTTGACGTCGGTCTCGATCCCGACGGTCAGCGTCTCTTTCGCCCACGGGTTCGGAACCGGCGTCGGCGTCGGGGTCGGCGTCGCTGTTGGGGTCGACGTCGGCGTCGCCGGCGCGTCCGAGGGGGTCGCAGTCCCGCTCGGCGTGTCGGTCTCCGCCGGCGTGGACGCCGGGCCGCCACCCATACACCCCGCAAGGACGAGTACCGCGGCCAGGATCAGCGCTCGGCCGGGAGAGGTTCGTACCATATTAAAACGATTGCTTGCACGATAATTATAGCTTGTCTCGCTGCATCAACAGAAGCAGGTCGCCAACGCCCGGGAGCGTGTAGAACGCCAGTTGGAGCGTGCAGTAGGCGATGGCCACGATCTCCCAGGCCGTCAGGGGCAGGCGACTCCAGACCCAGAGGACCAGCCCCCAGGCCCCGACCCAGCCGAACACGAGCGGGGCGAGGTAGGCGGCCTGGATGGCCCAGCGCGGCGTCTCGGGGACCCAGTAGATGTCGACGGCTGTCCGCGAGGACCACTCAAACTCTGTGCGAATCGACCAGGGCCAGGCGACGGCGGCGTGCGAGAGTTCGTGGAGGACGATCCCCGGCAGCAGGGTCACGAGGACGCCCAGTTGCGCGAACGGCGGCAGCGCCCGCCACCAGGCCGGCGTCCCCCGCTCGGCCACCGTCGACGCCGTCTCGGAGAGTGACAAACGCATGATCGTCACCCCCGGTCAAAGATGGCGTAGTACGCCAGGCCCAGGGCGACGGTAACGAGCAGGCCCAGGAACACGGCAACAGGCCCCTCGACGTTGGCGATGAGCGTCGCCGGGAAGAGCGTGAGGACGACGGCCGGCGGGTAAATCGACTCTGTCCACCAGTACAGGCTGACCATGTAGAACGAGACCAGGATCGTCGTCGCCAGTGCCTCGCCGATGTTGAGAAAGACCGGCCCGAGGACGCACCACGCCCAGTCGCCAGTCATGTGGCAGTCGCGAAGCCAGTCCGTCCCCCGGTGGCCGCTCAGGACTAGTCGAGCGAGCGCCTGTGCAACGACCGGCCAGCCCGCGGCGATCACGAGGAGTTGGTTGCTCGGAAACATGGTGTCACCGGAGGACGAAGTCGAACCCCCTGATGATGATGAGGAGCGACAGGCCCACGGCGAAGTCGAACATCGTCTGGATGCTCATCGCGATGGGCCAGGAAACGCCCCAGGACCGCAGGGCGTTGTAGACGCCGCCCAGCAAGAGGCCAAAGACGGCCATGAACGTCTTGCCGGCTCCGACTGCGAGGCCGAAGATCGACGGGCCGACGCCGCCGCCGCCCGCGCCGAACACGCCCGGCTCCTGGATGTCGCCCGACGACTCGTTAACCTCTTGCTGCATCCCGGTGTCGAAGCCGACGCCAGCAACCTGGTAGAAGCCCATCGCGGTCAGGGTGGTCGTGGCGAGGGTGACCGCGACGACGAGCATCCCTAGCTTGATGGCTCCCTGCATCAGCGATACCCCCCCGAAACGCGGAGATGCCCTCCGATGGCGATGGTCATCGCAATAACCCAGAACCCGGGGTAGATCTCGACCAGACCCATCCCGGTGAGCAGTCCGGCGACCATGCAGGTGGCGATGGCCCCCCGCGTCGCCTGGACGACCCCGCTCAACGTGATCGTCGTCAGCACGAACAGGAAGCTAAAGATGCCCGACCAGGGCTCGCCCAGCGGGAAGTCGTCGACGACGGAGATGCTGCCCGGCCGCTCGATCTGCCCGATCTCCTCGCCGGACCGGACCGCCGTCCAGTTGACCACCCAGCGCGTGTCCCCGTTGGGCAGGTCAACCTCCGCCGAGTAGTTCCCGAGTTCGAACACTTCGTCCTCGTGAATGTAGTTGCTGTAGTTGCCGGCCTCGTGGACGCGGACGTAGTAGTCACGGGTCTCCTGCGCGGGATCGCTGTAGGTAATGATCAGCTTGCGGTTGCCGTTCTCCTCGACGATCTCCGAGGTCGACAGGAAGGTCTGGTTCTCCTGCGCGGAGAAGCGAATCTCGCCCACGCGGATGGTCTTCGGGTTGTCCTCGTCGAGCGCCTGGTACGGCCCAACGACGCGGACGGTACCGTCGTCGCGGAGCAGTTTCAGTCGGTAGCGGACGCCTTGCTCCAGGTTGATCGCGTAGGAGTTGTCCGCCCCGAAGTAGTCACCGCCGATGGTGACCCACTCGATGCCGTTCGACGCGGTCGTGTTCAACGCGCGCTCGACGACCAGACGGGTGCTCTCGATGGGGAACTGGCCGGTGAGGTCCTCCAGTTCGAAGCGGTTGTAGACCGTCGTGACGTTGTTGGGGTCGTCTAGCAGCAGGTAGACCTCTTGCTGCTGGACGAGCGAGTCGACGTGGATGCGCCGATTGTGGTAGCCCTCGGCCTCCGCGACGACGATGAACGACTGATCAGCAGGGAGGCCACTCATGTCGATCTCCCCGTTGGTCGTCGTCCGCTCAACCACGAGGTCGTCCTCGCCGTAGAACCGCACCCGGACCTCGACGTTGGTCAGCTTGTCCATCGGGTCCGACTCGTTGTAGATCGTGAGATCGCTCGGTAGCACGAACGTGGCCGTCCCGGTCTCCGGCCCGCGATCCGACCCGCCCCAGGAGTCCGAGACCTCGACGTGCCAGTCGTGCTCGTCCGTCTCGACCGCACTGAGCGATACCGACGCCGTCCCGTTGCCGCCCAGAATATCGGAGGCCTGGTAGTCCCCGTCGACGTAGAACGAGACGTTGAGTTGCTCGCCCCGCACTGTCCCGAAATCCCGGTCGGAGACGTCCGCGCTGAGCGTTACTGGGTCCTCGTCGATGGTGTCCGTCGTGTTCGGCTCCAGTGACGTGTCGTCGACGATAGGATCCTCGTTCCGCACGATCGCTCCCTCGTCGTGGAGCCGTGCCGTGTGGTCCGGATCGGTCTGCTCAACGTCGACGCTGATCCGAACCTGATCGCCGCTGAACTCGCTCCAGGACTGCGTGAGGTTCTGCGACGAGGAGACCGTCGTCGACGCGAGCGTCGTCCAGGAGAATCCGTCATCGGTCGATCCCTCCCAGGTCACGTCGGCCGTCGCGTTCCGGAGCGTGAGGTCGGAGACCCCCTCAACGCTGTGAGTCACGTCGTGCGTGGCCTGGTATGAACTCGTCTCTGGGAGTTGCGCACCCGGATGGTTAAACAGCCACTCGTGGTCCGAGGCGGTAAGCTCCCGGTTGTAGACCCGCAGGTCGTCGATGGAGCCGTTCATGTGGAACTCGTCTCCCCCTCGTTCCCCGGCCACGAGGTCGCCGGTGAAGCTCGTGATCGGGCTGGACGAGTGTTCGCCGCTTCCGACCAGTTCGCCGTCCAGGTAGAGCTTGTTCTCCGTCCCCGAGATCACGGCGGTGACGTAATGCCACTCCCCCGTCGAGATCGAGGTCCGGTATCGGTATTCGTCGACGTCGTCGATGTCATCATAAATCCCGATCCGGCCGCCACCGGCCCGGATGCCCCACCCGTCCGTGGCGACTGATCTAAACTTGTTCACGACGAACCGGTCCGACTGATTCTCGGGCAGGTAGAGCCGGAAGGAGATGCTGAAGTTCGACGCGCCGTAGTTCCCGGTCGCCATCGACCCATCGCCGTCGAACGAAATCGCCTGCCCGGCCGGGCCATCGACCCAGGTCCCGTTCGTGATGGACATATCGTCGCCCTCGTCACCGAAGGCAGTCTCGCCCTGTCCAGCATCGAGCGCCCAGCGCTCGGTCGCGGTCGCGGAGAGCTTGCTGTCATGGTAGCGGTGTAGCCGCTGGATCTGCCCCGGCGTCAGCGCCTCCGAATAGACGCGCAGGTCATCGACAGTCCCGGGGAAGTGCTCCGATTCGGATCCATTCGCGACGTACAGCGGTTCAATCGACGTACCCAGCTGGTCATAAGGAGTCTCGGTCGAGGCGGCGATCTGCCCATCGACGAGGAGGAACGCCATTCCGCTTGGATCGACCGTGAGGGCGACGTGGTGCCACTCGCCGTCGTTGATCTTGATTCCGCTATTCAAAGTCTCCAAGGAATTGTTGCCACTCCCGTCCGTCACCCTGAAATTTGCCTTCGTGATGTTGGCCTGCATGTGGATCCGATATTGTCTCCAATTATTTTTGGAGACGATGCCCCTCGTCCCGGCCTCGCCATCCAGCTTGATCCAGGTCGATACCGTGAGGCCGTCCGTCGGGTTGAGCGAGGGATCGTTGGGCACCTTGACCTGATCGTCGGTCCCGTCAAAGCTCAGGGCCTGGCCCGTCACGCCAGTCGTCCAGGACGCCCCCGTGATCGCGCCGTCGTTGCTCCCCACGTGATCGTGGGCCGCCGACCCGCTCCCCTCGTCGAACGCCCACCGCGAGACCGCGGTCGACCGGTACGTGTTGTGGCCGACGAACCCGGCCTCGCCGCTCCGCTCGACGTCGGCGTTCGTCAGTGACCCGTTCGAGAGCTCGCTCGCCGTCTCGTGGTGGCTGACGAGAGTCGAGTTCGCCGCCGAGACTGGTTGCGCCGAGAGGGCCAGCAACGCGACGAAGACCACGACGCCGGCCCACGCGTACCGGCGACGGCGGCTTCGGTTTCGGCCCGGTCCCCTCATCGGCGGATCCCCCCGAAGACGTCGTCGCGGATCGGCGCCCAGAAGTAGTAGACGTCGGCCGCGATGATGAAGAACGCAGGGACGTAGGCGGCCACGATGTCCTCGGCGTAGGCGACGATCCACAGCCAGGAGAGTTCCTGCAGGGCATCCGTCGCGGTCCCGCCGTCACGGGCCAGCTCGAAGATCGGGCCGCCCATGAGCGAGAACACGAAGGCGAACAGCACCATCAGCGCGTTCACGATGACCAGCGTGAACGCCCGGATGGCGATGTTCCCCGAGGACGGGCCCGGGAGCCGAGAGGCGATCAGCCACTCCATCCCGATGCCCAGGAGCAGGATGAACGGGAGCCACTCCCAGGAGAGGATGATCGTCTCCTGGGCGATCTGCGCGAACGTCCGGCCGGACATCCACTGGTCTTGTTGCGTGATCGCGTCGACGAGCGAGGTTTCGAGGGCGCCCCAGAGGACCATCGACAGGGACCCGCCGATGACCGAGAGGATGAACACGTACGGAAACGAGTTTTGGCGGGTTGCCATGGCTTTGATCAGAAGATCGAGTTATCGAGGTTGTTGTCACCCGAGAGGCCGGTCCCGAAGGGCCAGTCGTCGTCGCTGGGCTGTGCTCCCTGCTGGGAGACGTCGCCTGGCTCCCAGGTCCAACCCGAGGAGTCGACTCCGAGCAGCGCTCCGGGGCCAGCAACCGGGTTGTCGTAGTCGTACTCGACCGTGGTCTGGTCGCCCCGGGTGACCTCGGGCTCCGGCTCCCCGCCGCCCCGATCTCGGACGGTCCGCCCACCGCCCCCACCAACACCGAACGAGAGGGGACCGTACCCGCCTGACGTGCCATACGAGGTCGCGGGGTCACTCCCCGAGTACCCGTATGCGGGGCCATCGCTGCCGAT
>CAYTAG010000002.1:0-48434 GCA_964435625.1 uncultured Halobacteriales archaeon
ACGAGAACCTCCGGCGGCTCCACGACGAGCAACACCCGGCGATGGCGGGCCACAGTGCGCGGATGCACCGCCTGGAGAAGGCCCGGATCACCCACGCGTTCTGCAACACCCTGTCGCTGACCCCCTGGGAGCGCGACCGGGCGCTGGGGCTCGTGACGGACCTGGACCTGACGGCGTTCGGCAGCCAGCGTGCCATCCCGAAGGTCGCGCTGGTCGTGATCAAGCACGTCGTCGACCGGGAGCGACAGCGTCGCCTCGGCCTCCACGACGAGGAGTGGCTGGACGGGCGGAACCCCGACGAGTTCGAGTCGCTGTACGAGCGCTTCGAGTCGATCACGGACGACCCCCGGTACGGGGAACTGCTGGACGCCTACGACCTGGACACGACCAGCGTCAACCGCCTCGAACGCACCCTCCGGGAGCAACTCGACGAACAGGACCTCCAGGGGGCCGCCCTGGGGCGGTCACCCTACCGCGATCCCAGCCTGCCGCCGATCCGCGACCGACCGAACGAGGAGGGCGGCGATCCCGTCGCCGGCGAACCCTGAGGACGAGGGCACAGGAGTTCAGTCGTCGCCGGCCCGCCGCTCGCCCCCGGCCTGGCCCTCGCTCATCGCATCGACGTGGGCCGCCAGTCGTTCGACGGCGGTGGCCTGTTCGCGGGTCCCCTCGGCGATGGTCCCGGTCGCGGCCCGGACGTCGTCGGCGTAGGTCCTGACCCGGTCGACGGTGACGGCGATCTCCTCGGCGATGGCCGCCTGGTCGTCGTTGGCCGCCGCGACCTCGTCGATGCTCCCCGAGACCTCCTCGACGGAGGCGGTCACCGACGCCAGGGCGTCCAGGGTCGCCTCGATCTCGGCGACGCTCTCGTCGACGGACTCGCTGGTGGCCTCGACGGCCTCGGCGACCTCGTCGGTCTGGGCCTTGAACCCCGCGATCAACTGGTCGATCTCGTCGGCCGCGTCCATCCGGCCTTCCAGCTGGTCGATGGCCTCGATGACGTGGTCGCTGTCGTCGGTCAACTCGGCGGTGGATTCGCGGGCGCGCTGGCTGGCCTCGTAGCCCCCCTCGTGTTGCTGGCCTCCGAACGCGGCAGCGATGGAGCGGTACAGTTCAGATATCATGTGGGTCCCCTGGTCGGACGCCGCCGGGTTCGCTTCGGCCCGTGATGAGAATTGTAACTCCACAGCGCGCGTACCATCAGATTTTGGCGTTTCGTGGAAGAATGATCCGCGGCCGGCCGGAAATCTTCCGGACGACTGGAAACGGAGCCGCCCGGTCGGCCGGACGGGCGTCACCCGGTCGGCTGGAGGGGCAACTCCACGTGGGTCGCGTGCTCGCGTTCGTGGTAGACGGTGTTCTCGGCGACCCGGTACTCCTCGTCGGTGTACAGCGGCCCGCCGGTGTTGTGGTTGACGTCGAACCGCGGCCAGTTCGACGAGGAGACGTCCAGGCGGATGCGGTGGCCCGCGTCGAAGCGGTTGGCGGTGTCGTACGGCTCCATGTAGAACTCGTAGACCTCGCCCGGTTCCAGGGGGTCCGGTTCGTCGCGGTAGCCGCGGTAGCGCCCCCGACAGATCGAATCCGAGAGGTTCAGCGCGTACCCGTCGGGGTAGTCCTCGCTCCCGGGGTACTCGTCGATCAGTTTGGCGGTGAAGTCGGTGTCCGGCCCGTCGGTGGCGCCGTACACCCGCACCCGGATGGGACCGGCGATCTCGACGGGTTCTTCGAGGGGTGGCGTCCGGAACACGAGCACGTCGTCGCGGTCCGCCAGCGGGCCGTACGGCGGCGAGGCACCGAAGGCGTCCTCGTCGGTGCGCTGATCGTAGCCGCCCCGGCCCGCGAAGTCGACGATGTTGCGGTCGCCCAGGGGGTACGCCCCCACCGACTCCTCGCGGGGTTCGTAGGTCAGGTACGAGGACGTGTTGCCGCCGATGGTGGGGACCGGGTCCTCGGGGTCGAACTCGTAGGTGGTCGCGGAGTCGTCGGCGGTGGGCAGGTCCCGCGAGAGCGTGCCGTCGCCGTGGGCGTAGAACGTCGTCATCTCGGTGCCCTCGGGCGGCCACTCCGCTGCGGAGCGCCACTCGCCGCCGTGGAACAGGTGGCCGTCGTCGGTCCGGTGGCCGTCGCCGGTGCCCATCAGGAAGTACTCCACGCGCGGGCGGTCCCAGGCGTCCTCGCCACGCAGGTAGTGATCGAAGAATGCCAGGCGCGTCTCGCGGTACTTTCGGACGGCGTCCTCGCCGAACGCGAGGTCCCCGGCAGTAGAGTGCTCCCAGGTGAGCGGCGGAAAGAGCAGGGCCTCGCTGTGGTCGTGGCCGCCGGGCAGTCTGGCGAGGTGGGTCCACGGGCCGATCAGGAGGTAGTGATCCGAGTCCGTGCGGTCCGCGAGGCCGCGGAAGTTGTCGGCGGTCGCACCCGTGTAGGAGTCGTACCAGCCGCCCGAGTAGACGGTCGGCACGTCGGCGCTCTCGTCGTAGTACCGCTCGAAGTTGATCCCTGGGTTCTGCCAGAGGTCCTCGGAGGCGCTGGCCGTCGTCATGACGTCGAACGTCCACTCCTCGTACCGGGGGAGTTCCGCGAGCGGGGACTCGCCGCGCTGGATGGGGCCGTCCTTCAGCACCTCGCGGACGTCCACGTCGGCGAAGGTCTGCTGGACCTCGGGGTCCGCAAGCGACTCGTGGGCGAACCCCGCGCCGAGGGTGAGCGCCCAGCAGAGCCACCGCAACTCGAAGGCGCCGTTGTGCCGGAACGTCTTCTCGCGGCCGTTGGCGGCGCCCATGTTGACGAACATCCCCGCCAGGCCCTCGGGGTCCTGGGTGGCCAGCGCGTTCTGGACCCACGCCCCGTAGGAGGTCCCGAGGGCTGCGACCTGGCCGTCGCAGTAGGGCTGGTCGGCCAACCACTCCACGGCGTCGGCGCCGTCCTCGGCCTCGCTGGTGTGGATGTAGAAGTCGCCGTCGCTGTCGAAGCGGCCGCGGACGTCCTGGATGGCGACGACGTAGCCCCGCGAGGCGTACCACTCGCCGTGGCGGAGGCGGCCGCCCGTCCGGTCGTAGGGCGTCCGGTCGAGCAACGCCGGCCGGGGGTCGTCGACGGGGTCGCGGGTTTCCGGGTCCGCGGGCCGGTAGACGTCGGTCGCCAGTTCCGTGCCGTCCCGCGTCTCGACCCGGACGTCCAGGTCGGCGTGGACGGCGTACTGCGGCTCGGATGCCATGCCCCCACACGTGGCGTGCGGAAGAAATAACTTGCCCAACGCGGGGCGAACCCCGGGTCGGGAGCAGCAGTAAAACCCCGCCACGTCGCATCAATTTTTTGTTAGATGTGCCGGAAACCAAGCGAGGAAGCGGGCGTCAAATCCCCTCAACGAGATGACCTGTCCAACGACAAATTTAATAGCTCGGTTTCTGATGGTAGGGCGTATAGTGTGAGGGATGGCATCACCTCACACTACCGGAGGAGCCACATGACAGACGAGGATACACCGGACGGCAGCGACGGAACGACGCCGGCGGCCGCCGAGGGCGATCCGGCCCCGCCGGAGGAGTCCGACTTCGTAGAGTACGGCATCGACGACAAACCGCCGCTGGGGGAGTCCATCCTGCTCGGGGTACAGCACTACCTGACGATGATCGGCGCCACCATCGCGATCCCGCTGGCGCTGATCGCGACGATGAACGGCGTCGAGGGCGTGGACATGCCGACGTCCGCCCAGGCGCAACTGATCGGGACGTTCTTCGTCGTCTCGGGGATCGCGACGCTGGCGCAGACGACCATCGGGAACCGCTACCCCATCGTCCAGGGCGGGACGTTCTCGATGCTGGCACCCGCGGTCGCCATCATCGCCGCCGTCGGCGCCGAGGGTGCGGGCTACGAGATCATGCTCCGGGAACTCCAGGGCGCGATCATCGTCGCGGCGCTGATCGAGGTCGTGATCGGCTACGGGGGCGTCATGGGGTGGCTCAAGCGGTACATGTCACCCGTCGTGATCGCGCCGGTGATCGCGTTGATCGGCCTGGCGCTGTTCAACACGCCCCAGATCGTCGATCCGGGCGACTCGCTACACCTGACCGCAGGGTCGAACCAGAACTGGTGGCTGCTCGGCCTGACGGTGCTGCTCATCGTCGGCTTCTCGCAGTATCTGGACAAGTACAGCCGGTACGCGCGGCTGTTCCCGGTGTTGCTCGGGGTCGGGGCAGCCTGGGTGGTCGCCGCCGTCCTCACCGCCGGGGGCGTCCTGGAGCCCACCAGCATCAGCGGCGTCAACTTCGAGCAGGTCGCCAGCGCGAGCGCCATCCAGCCGATCACGCCGCTGCAGTGGGGGATGCCGCAGTTCTCGACCGCGTTCGTCATCGGCATGTTCGCCGGCGTCGTCGCCTCCATGATCGAGAGCTTCGGGGACTACCACGCCGTCGCGCGGCTGGCGGGTATCAGCGCCCCGAGCCGCAAGCGGGTCAACCACGGCATCGGCATGGAGGGGCTGGGCAACGTCTTCGCCGGCATCATGGGCACCGGCAACGGGTCGACCTCCTACTCCGAGAACATCGGCGCCATCGGCATCACGGGCGTCGCCTCGCGGTACGTCGTCCAGATCGGCGCGGTCGTGATGATCGTCGTCGGCTTCGTCGGGTACTTCGGCCAGCTCGTCGCCACGATCCCGACGCCCATCGTCGGCGGGCTGTTCATCGCGATGTTCGGCCAGATCGCCGCGGTCGGGCTGGCGAACCTGAAGTACGTCGACCTGGACTCCTCCCGGAACGTGTTCATCATCGGGCTCGCGCTGTTCGCCGGGCTGGCCATCCCGGAGTACATGGCGCAGTTCGCGGGTCCCGGGACCTTCCGTGAAGGCATGTCGGCGTTCCCCGCCCTCGGGTCGGTGCTCGGCTCGCGGATCGTCTCCGACACCGTCTTCGTCGTCGGGTCGACCGGCATGGCCGTCGGCGGGATCATTGCGTTCGTCCTCGACAACACCGTCGAGGGCACCCGCGAGGAGCGCGGCCTCGAACAGTGGGAGGAGATCGCCGAGGACGAGTCGGAGTTCCAGTCGGTCTTCGACCGCGTCCGCGGCACCGACGAGCGGCCCGCGCGCGGCGCCGACTGACTGCGAACCGACCCCGACTTTTCGGGTTCGAACTCACGGGAAGAGGTAAGTGTCCCGCGGTCGCCGTTCCCGACGATGGCAGACGACCGCCTGCAGTCGGCCGTCCCCGACGGCGAGGCGTTGCGGTACTCGGCCGACCTCCGGGGCGGCGGCGCCGTCGGGGTCACCGACGAGCGGTTGCTCGTCGTCGACGGCGACGCCAGAAGCGTCGCCTTCGAGTCCATCGAGGAGGTCACCGCCAGGCAGGTCGACTGGTTCGTGGCCGTCCTCAGCGTGGCGCTGGTCGGCGTCGGCGTCGTGACCGCCGCGAGCAATCCGCTCCTCGGCGTGGCCTTCGTCGCCGCCGGCGTCGCGAGCCTCGTCCTCGTCTACCGCAAGCGCGGCAAGGTCCTCGTCGAGGTGGACGGCCGGGGCAAGCCGCTGGCGTTCCACGTCGACTCGACCGACGAGTTCCTCGACCGACTGGGCGAGCGACTGGACCGCTACGAGCGGCGGCTTCGGACCGACGGAGCGGAGCCGTGACCGCCAAACCGTTATCGGGGCCGGTCCCCAACGCGGGCGCATGAGCGACCACACGGACCACGGCCACGACGACATGCTGTGGCGCGAGGCCGCCGTCGACCGCGTGCTCGACCTCCGGTCGTCCTTTCTGGCCGACCGCGGGACCGGGACGGTCCCGCTCGACCGGGTCGCGGGCCGGGTGCTCGCGGAGCCGGTCGACGCGTCCGCGGACGTGCCGGCCCACGACCACGCCACGATGGACGGGTTCGCCTTCGACGCCGGCGACGACTACCCGCTGGCCGTCCGCGAGGGCGAGACCTTCCCCGCGGACGACCCGGCCGAGATCGGCGAGGGCGAGGCGGTCCGCATCGCCACGGGGGCGCCGCTGCCCGAGCGCGCGAACGTCGTCCTCAAGCGCGAGGAGGCGACCGCCGAGGACGGCCGTCTCCGCGGTCCGGACCTCGATCCCGGCACGTACGTCTACGAGCGGGCCAGCAACGTCGAGGCGGGCGAACGGCTGTTCGAGGCCGGCGAACGGCTCTCCCCGAAGGACGCCATCCTCCTGGGTGACCTGGGGATCGACGAGGTGACGGTCCGCGAGCGCCCCTCGGCCGGCGTCCTCGCGACCGGCACCGAGATCCACGAGGGGCGCAGCCGCGACCTGGACTCGCCGATGCTGGCGGGGTTGATCCGCTCGTGGGGCCACGAGGCGACTTACGAGGGGACCGTGCCCGACGAGTACGACCGCGTCGAGGCCCGGATTGCCGACCTCGCCGAGGAGTACGACGTCGTCGTGACGACGGGCGGCACCAGCGTGGGCCACGAGGACCACGTCGTCGCCGCGCTGTCGTCGCTCGGCGAGGTGCTGTTCCACCGCGTCCGCCTCCGTCCCGGTAAGCCCATCGCGTTCGCGCGGTTCCCCGACCACGATGCAGTCGTCATCGCGGTCCCGGGCAAACCCGTCGGCGCCCACACCGTGACGGCGCTGGTCGCGCGACCCTTCTTCACCGGCGAGCGCCGTGTCTCGACGGTCGAGGCGACGCTGGCGCGGGACGTGAACCTGGGTCCGGAGGGCTTCGAGTACGCCGTCCCCGTGACCCTGGACGGCGGCGAAGCGATGCCGCTGGGCCACGCCGACTCCGCGCTGTCGGTCTACCGGGAGACGTTCGACCCGAGCGTCCTCTCGTCGAGCACGCGCGCGACGCGCGCGGACGGGGTCGTGGTGACGACCGAAGATCGCTCGGCCGGCGAGACCGTTCGGGTCGCCCCGTACGAGGCGCTGGAGTAGGGTCCGAACCCCCTGCTCACTCCAGCGATAGGTCCACGACGTCGTTGTACCGCTGGGCGTCGTAGGCGGCCCGGCCCCACCCCGGTGGCAACAGCAGCGGGACCGTCGGCAGCGGCAGGACGAGCAGGGCGTACGTCGGGAGCGCGAGGACGTCGACCGTGGCAGGCACCAGCGTCGTGAAGGCTCCGGCCGTCACGGCCCGGCGTTCGCCCGACGGGACGAAACCTGACCGCCGCTCGGTGCTTCGGCGTGTGCGTCCGGCGGCCCGCCGCGCTCCCGGCACCCCCGGACGCGACCGATTCTTTAGTTTCTAAAGTATATTCTTCGGATTCTATAGGATTGGCGGTCGGCCGTGGCTCGCGAGCGACCGCGGAGCGGCCGAAACCGGGCCGGCCGGCGCGCGCGTTCAGGGCTGTTCCTCGGCCAGCGCCTCGACGCGGAGGCGGTCGAGGTTCGCCTCGACGACCACGTCGTCGGGGGGGTCCCGGCCGGAGAGCACGTCGTTTTTCATGTCCTTCATGTAGCGGTAGCAGCGCTCGCACAGCGGCGCCTCCAGGTTCCTGTCGACGTCGACGCCGCGGTGCTCACGGAGGTGGTCGGTCCACTGGGTGAAAAGCACCAGCGACAGCGGCGCGTCCTCGTCGTCACAGCGGGCGCAGGCGTCGCCGAGTTCGTCGAACGTTCCCATTTTCCGAGGGGTACGCCCGGCGCGTAGTAGACCTTGTGGTGACGGGTCGGTTCGAACGGCATCTTGGACAGCACCGCCCGGAAAGCCTCCGCGCGCTCTCCGTAGACGGCATCTTGGTCGGCGACAGCCAGAAAGCCCCCGCACGCTCGACTCCCGGGGCGGGCGAGAGTACGTTCTCGCCAGGTCGCTCGCGCTGCTCGCGGAACCCTCGCTGCGCGCTGCTCGCGCGCGCCACCGCTCCGCTGGCGGGCGTTCCTCAACGAGACGCCCGGCGTCTGGGGTCGGCGGTAGTCCCGGTCGACCCTGGTCGGTCCGGGTGGCTCACTCGTGGAGGACGACCAGGAACCGGCCGGGGAACGTCGCCGCGACCTCGAAGTCGACCTCGCGAGGGTCGCCGTCTTCGGGGTCGAACGTGACCGATCCCTCGCGCTGGTCGTCGGCCGCGATTCCCGTCCAGGCGACGCCGAGGCCCTCCTCGTCGCGGACGTACTCGCCCAGCGGGGTGCCGGCCAGGTCCTTGGTCGTCGTGCCGATCAACCCGGCGGCGGCGTCGTTGGCCTCGATGCAGACGCCGCTGTCGTTGACGAACAGCATGGGGTCGTCGGTGGCCTCGAAGACGGCCTCGAACTGCCGGCGCAACGCCCGCGGGTCCCCCTCCGTCGAGAGCACGTCGTCGAGTTCGCTGAGGTACAGCGAGACGCCGTCGTCGGCCGGGTAGATCCGCACCTCCAGCCAGGTGAAAAGCGGCGGGTAGAACTCCTCGAAGGTCACCGAACGGTCGCGCTCGACGGCCGCCTCCAGGCGCTCCTGGAAGCGCGTCCCGATGGCGTCCGGGAACGCCACCCAGAACACCTCCCCGACCAGCTCCGTCGACTCCCGGCCGAACAGGTCCTCGCCGGCGCTGTTGATGTGGGTGATCCGCCAGTCGTCGTCGAGGCTGACGACCGCGTCGGTGACCCGGGCCAGCAGGTTCCGGAGCCGCTGGTGGGTCCGTTCGGCCTCCTGCTCGGCGCGGCGCTTCTCGACCGCGGTGACGATCCGGTTGGCCAGCACGTCGAACCCCTCGGGGCCACGGCCCTTGCGGACGTAGTCGGTCACGCCCGCCTGGATCGCCTCGGCGGCCACCTTCTCGCTGCCCTTGCCGGTCAGCAGGATGAAGGGCAGGTCCGGGTAGTCGTCCCGGATCGCCTGCATGAACTGCAGGCCGTTGCGGCCAGGCATCTCGTAGTCGCTGACCACGCAGTCGAAGGAATCGTCCAGCTTGCGGATGCCCTCGCGGGCGCTCGTGGCCGTCACGATGGAGAGCCCGTCGTGTTCGGTCTCGATGTACTCGGCCGCAGTGTCGGCCAGGTTCGGCTCGTCGTCGACGAGCAACACCCGGACGACGCCGCCCGCGAACTCCGCCATCGAGACGCCCTAGGAACGGTCGGGTATTATTGGTTTGGTAATAGGTCGAGCGTGCCGCTGGCCCCCAAGACCGCCCGCCTACCGCCGGGCCGCGGCCACTGCGGCGGCCCCGGCACGACGAGCACCGCCGGCCACGCGGTGAACCCGGGCAAGTCGACGCCCGAAGCCGGCTCCGCGGAGACCCTGGGCGTCGGCATCGGTTCGGCGATGCTCACGAACGGCAGTCTTCCGTGTTCTGGCCGGTGTCGGATCCGGTACTGGACGTGCCTTGGCTCCGACTTCCCATCTGCTAACTATTTCTACCGATAGTAAACGGTGTTCGATAGGTCCGAGCTAATTTGAAGACGGTAACGCGTTACCGAAAAAAGTATTACCCACTCATTAGATAATCCGGCAATGGCCGTTTTTACTACTTCGGATGGGGATTTTTGCTCGCTAGCCGAGCGGATAGCGGACCACCGCGATGAACCGATACGTACTGACCTCGATGCGATCGGGGACGGTTCACCCGTGGTTTACGTCCAGCGACCGGACGAGATCGACGGGACCGTTCTCAGAGCACTCCAGAAGCGACAACTCGAAACGGCGAACGAGAGCACCGCGTTCGGGGTCGTGACCGGCTACACAGCAGAGCAAGCCCACGACCTGTATTTTTCCGACAGCGTCGAGGACGGCGACGAGGATCACCTGATCCTCTCTCGCCTGGGATGGGACGACCGGTTCTCCGACGAACAGGCCACGGTTCTGGAACACGGAGAGATCACCGTCGACGCTCTGGAATCGTACGCGAATACCGACCTCTCGTCGCTTTCCGTCCTGACGAACGGGTGGGGGTCGATCCACCTCTTTGTCGACGGCGGGTACATCTGTGGGTATCCCGAAAGCGTCTCGCCGAACGACTACCCCGACGCCGTGCAACCGTACTGCGTTGACGAGCAAGGCGAACGCGACTGTCCGCTTCAGGGGGACCTCTTCACGGTCGAATCGCTGGACGCTGCCCACGTCTTCGTCGACTCGTGTGTGTCAATGATCGACAACGACGAAACGGGGCTCCCGGTGAGCGTCGGCATGGGCCTACTGAATGGGGCGGACACGCTCATCGGTGGCTACAAAATGGGACCGACGGAGCACCAGAACGTCCTGCTCAACTATTCGCTCCTTCGGGCCGGCTACTCGGTTTCCGAACGGTGTTACTTGCTCAACCGGAGTAGCCACCAGTCCAAGACGAAATTGTACCCATACGTGGCGTTCGGCCGTCCGGAAAATTCGGTCGAGGACCCCGTTGAGTCCGACAGCACGGCCGAAATATCGACCGAGAGTACGGGAGACGGCCTGTCCATCGACGTTCACGATGCCAGTGGATACGTCGTGGATTTGACGATCCCTGGTCACCTGATCGAAGGGGAGTTGCGCCGAGCGTGGGCCAACCCGGGCAGCGGTGCTCCACCGCTCTATCTCCTCTTCGGGGAGGGCGACCATTATCGGCTGTTGTTGTATGGGGAGGGCCCGATGAGCGACCGGAGTTTCACCCTCTCCGTCGGCCAGTCGCTTCCCTCCCAACCGACGGAGGAGATGCTGTTCGATAGTGTCACTGCCGCGATGGCCAACGACTGGATGAACGTCAGCGACAAGAAAACGAAAGAACAGTACGACAACTTCACGAACCGCGTCGCGAATCTCGTCCAGCTAAAGCGGGACGCGAGGTTCGACCTGTTTTCCGGCAAAGAGTACCGAAACGACGTGGACGACATCGCCGGGGACATGGAGCGGATTCACGAGGCGCTCCATCCGATTCTTGCGGGGGCGAGGCCGCTCTCACACCTGTACGCCTCCAAGATGATCGAACGCGAAATTACCGTGTCCGACCGGAGGTGTTGGGAGTGTGATCGCCGACTGTTCGTCAAGGAGGCCACCACGGTTTCGGGAACATTCTCCAGAGCGATCGGGAACTGCCCGAAGTGCGGGCAACGATTCGACGTTCCGATCGTCGACGGCGAACTGCGCCTCCCGTATCCCGTCGTCAGAGGTGAATCCAACGGGTTAGACGAGGATGCGACCATCACGATCGAGTTCCAGAATCCCACCGATTCCAGGATGTTGACGACAGTATTCCCGACGGTCAAGCCACTGGACGCCGAAGAATTGATTTCCGAGCGATACATCCAGCCCGAATCGGTCACCGCCGAGCTGGACGGCAGGGAGACGATGACCGCCTCCTTCGAATTCTCCAGCGAGGTCGTCTACGATACTGACTACGTCGTGTACGGATACGCCATCGGGAACCTCTGGCCGTACCTGGGGATCGGCATGTTGCGAGCCGGCAAAAAGCGTGGGTTCAAGCCGTCGTCCGTCCTCCGCTAAGCCACACTGGTTGCGTAGCGGGAGAGAGCGGTTCCTGGAGTATCGCCCGTCGCTCGTGGCTCTCCTGTGCGGCTTCGGTCGGGCGCCCCAACAGCGGGGCGGGTACTGGCCGAAGTAGACACCGCGTCCCTGGAGGATGACCGGGCGTGCGACCGGACGGCCGTCGTCCCCCGACCCGCCGGGAACGCCAGTTTGTCATCCCGACGGCTGCCTCCCTGCACGGTCCGTATTTCGGAGATAGCTGCAGCAGAGAACGTGGGATTTATAATCTGCGAATCGGAATGAAGTATAGCCGAAGGGAAGGTGTAAGAAGTGCCATCGAACCCTCGTTCATTTCTCCTAAAGAACGAGCAGCGGCTCGTCGAACCTCGGGTCTGGTAACGTTATGGGATGGTTCGACCTCACCCCGGAAGAGATTACTGAGGGCCCGATTCCGCGCGCACTCATCGTCCTCACAGCTCCGATGCTGGTGCAGAACATGGTCCACGTCGCCCAGCAGGTGATCGACCTCTACTGGGTTGGGCGCTATAGTAGCCAGGCCGTCGCGGCGATCGGGCTCGCCTCGCCCGTCGTATGGTTCCTCCTGTCGAGTACGATAACGGGAGCCTTTGTCGGCACACAGGTGCTCGTCTCCCAGCGAGTGGGGGCCGACGACACGCGTGCTGCTCGGAGCGCCGCGTTCACGGGGCTGTTGTTGACGAGCACCCTCGGTATCGGCATCGGTCTCGTCTTGTATTTCAACATCGGCTGGTTGCTCAGCCTCGTCACGAGTTTGCGTCCAGAAACGGTCGACAGCGGCGTGCCGCGACTCGCTACCGAATATATCGAGGTAATCGCGCTTGGTATCGTCTTCGCCGGACTGAGCGACGTCATCGAGGCCGCGTTTCTCGGATGGGGCGATTCGCGGGCGGCCCTCTATATGAACGTCACCGGGGTACTCGTCAATATCGGACTCGATCCGATATTGATCTTTGGCGCCGGTCCGATCCCGGGATTTGGGATACAAGGCGCGGCACTAGCGACCGTCGTGGGATACGCCGCGGGCTTTCTGGTAGGTGCAGTACTCGTTGCTCGGGGACGCGCTGGCGGGATCTACTCGTGGGCCACCGCGAGAATTAACCCTGGCGACGTGCGTGAGTTCATCGACATCGGTCTTCCCAAGGCCGTGCAAGGTGGCGCCGCGACGAGTGGAAAACTGGTGATGGTAACCGTCGTTTTTGCGGCCGCGGGTGCGCCCGGATTAGCAGCATATACTGTTGGCTCCCGGGTCGGTTCAATCGCGTTGCGGGTGGCAATGTCCTTGAATCACGCCGCCCAGAGCATCGTCGGCCAGAACCTCGGTGCAGGTTACCCGCAACGCGCGGCCGACACCACGTGGATCGGTGCCGGGGCGGCAGCCGGCACGCTCGGGGTCATTGGTATCGGTCAGTGGGTCGCCCCCGCCTCCATCACGCTTTTCATCGCCCCGGAACTCGACGGCCGGTCGTTCGTCCTCGCTATCGCGTGCCTCCGAATTTTTGCTATCGGGTATCCGGTGAACGGGGCACTGTCGTTGATCAAAGCTGGCCTGGACGGAGCACGCCGGACGAAGACGACGATGGTGGCTTCGCTGGCCAAAACGTGGTTTCTTCAGATACCGATGGCGATATTCGGCGGGGTCGTGCTCGGATTCGGCGCGTTCGGCGTCTTCTGGGCTCGGACGATTTCTATATTCGTCGTCGCTATCAGTCTCGGTGGCTATTATCTCTACATGATTAACGACGGTCTGTACGAACGCGCAGCGCAAACAACTGATACGCCGTCGAGTGACTGAACCCAGCAGGTCATCCGCTCGGTCGGAAGACGAAACCGATCCATCCCCACAGCGATCGATGTCCATCACAAGCCTAGACGAGTTGGGTGACGCTGCCCTTACGGACTGCGACGTCGTCATCGAGTTTCTCGACGACGCCTGACCGGCAACAGCCGCCGGGTGTGGTCGGTCGACGAACCAAAAAGAGAGGCCGACGTCGTGGGTCGATAGCGTCGTCCTTGGTCATCCGGGTCGACCGGTGACAGCCTCGTCGCTTCCGAGGACGATCCGAGCGAGGAACGGGTCGCTGCATTTCCCCACTTGATCTGCGAACCGACCCGAACTCCGTCGATTTCACGTTTTGTCGCATCGTTTCCCACTGCATCGACGCGCTTCTGTTCACAAGTTCTACGGGCCCTTTCTGGTGGACGACTTCGTCCCAGTCGAACCAGGCGAGGGACGTACAGCGGTGTGGCTGCTCGCCGCCGGGAGACCCATCACGTGCGACGAATGGCGAGGTCTCGTTGCTGCACGCAACAACACCTGAGACGGACGTTTTCGCGTGGCGTTGCTAAAGTTGAAAAGCGACTCGAACTCGTGGAGAACGTCTGTCACTAGTCAACCGTAATCGGCAACATCGACCGTTGCCGGACGTTAATGCCCGTATACCGTTCGAAGCAGAATACATCCAGTATCACGACGTGCACCCTCAGGATCCCCTCGGTGGCCGCTTGAAGAATTCGATTTTACGATGACCTCGTATGAATGTGGCGTTCGCCATTTGTGGATCACCTCCGTTGGACCGTGTTTCGGACCCTAGTTACGAAGTGGATGATAATTACTTTTACGGTCACAGGACGGTGCCGTTCCGACTTCCGGTGACCCTTGTTTTCGTACTAGTTTCTACCATGAAACAAACCAGGATTCTCCCTGAGGTAAACGTTCTGTTACTCGTTCCTGATCACTCGCTTGGATTCTTCGTGGGGACGCCAATCCCGTTTCTTCCAGGAGGTCACAAACGTCATCCGGGCACCCGGCGTGCCCGTTCTCGTCACCTCTGGGGAATATCGAATATACTAATATCTTGGTCTCCGCGTATCGACGTAAAATATGAACATCGGTGTGATATCGGACGAGGTCGGTACTACCGACGAAATACTCGACTTCGCGCGGCGAACGGACATCGACCACGTCGAAGTGCGAATGCTCGATGGAGACAACGTCGCGAACGTCTCGCTGGAGACCGTCGAAGCAGTAGCGACCCGGTTCGACGAAGCCGGTCTCGACGTCCCTTGCGTCGCGAGTCCGATTCTGAAAACGTCGCTCTCCGGTGGTGACGACAACCCCTCCGAGTACGTGAACTATGATGCCCAATTCAGCGTCTCGGAGCAGGCGGAACTCGCGAGGAATATTGGCGAGAAGGCCAGCGTTCTCGGCGCCGACTACGTTCGCATCTTCTCTGGATGGAACGAGGATTGCGACTGGGAAGAGGAGTTACCGCCCCTGCTGGAGTCGGTCGCATCCATCCTGTCCGAATACGGATTACGCCCGCTTCTCGAACTCGACCACATGTGCAACGTGACGACGTACGAGCAATACGAACGAGAGAGTGAACGTGTGTCAGGTAACGTGGGCGTCCTCCTCGACCCCGGCAACTACGTTCTCTCCGGCCGGGACGACGTACTTGCGGAGGTCGATCGGGCCGGCGAGAGCGTGACTCACGTCCACGTCAAAGACGCCGCCGCCGGGGAGTGCATGCCGCTCGGGGAGGGCGATATACCGTATAGGGAACTCTTCGAACGGTTGGACGAGTACGGTGTCGGGTCCGTTTCATTGGAGGCACTGAACGTGGACGTGGAGATGGAATCCGAGGTCCGGACGCTGGTGGAGTTACTCCCGGATACTCCGCAGTAACCGGAGGACGTCGATACTCTTTCCGATTGACATTTCCTGGCGGTCCCCCGTCGTCCCTTTGCCGGCGATAACGCGGTCGAGGTGGCGACCGAGACTGTCGTCGTGAACGATCCACTCGCGATGCTCGTCCGCCATTTCGACCGTGACTCTCCCTTGGGGCCGTTCGATTCCGGGGACCGGTTCGAATTCGCCGGTGATCGTGACGTCGCCGTCGGCGATCTTCGCGATACGATGTCGCGTCTCCGAAGCCGGACTGATGAACGTACCGTCGGAAAGTAATCCGTTCGTGGACGTGTAGAGATGTGCATCGACCTCCCCAGAGGTTAGTGTCGCCTGTGCCAGCCCTTGCGTTGGTCTCTCGATAGCCGTAAGTTGAAACGACAACTCCACCGACGTCTTAACGTCCCAGTGCCTGGGTTCGATACCGGTGAGTTGTGTCAGTATCGCTATGATATGCGGTCCTTCGTACCCCCAGATCCCCCACTCCAGATCGACGAAACGATCCGATAGATTGTCCATGTACCTGTTCTTACAGAACGATATGGAGATTTCCGGATCCGAGACACCGTACATATCACGGACCTCGATCATTTTTTCTACAATCCTCGAGGATCGATAGTTTTCGTTCACGAACACGTCGTTCGAGTGAGCCTCCACCAGTTCTTCGATCCGTTCGATGGCGTCGGGAACACAGAGGGGTTTCTCGACGAGGATAGGCTTCGAGGGAAAAGTTCGGCTGACTTTCTCGAACACCTCGTGGTGGAGATCGGTCGGGACGGCGATGTCGACGAGATCGAAATCGTCGTCAGATATCGCGTCGATCCCTTCGTACACGGGGACGTCTTCCGGCATTTTGTCGGACTCCTTCTCGACCACCGCACCCACCTTGACCCTGTCGGGATAGCAGTCCCGGTGCATCCGCCCGGCTGCCCCGTACCCGATCAAGAG
The DNA here is from genome assembly GCA_964435625.1 of uncultured Halobacteriales archaeon. Lineage (GTDB taxonomy): Archaea > Halobacteriota > Halobacteria > Halobacteriales > PXRE01 > PXRE01. Next base: position 16,001 of record CAYTAG010000002.1, read on the forward strand.
TACTCGTTGCTTGTTGCCCACGCTCAGTTGGGCCTGTGTCCGATTAGAAGCCATCGTATCTGCTATAGTGTCTAATCTCTATCCTACATTATAAAAATTCGGTCCTGGCTCGAATTGATATATAGACAAGAGCTGTCTTATCCACGCGCTCAGAGCACGTATTAGGGGAAATGATGACGCTGGGGTCCGAGTCGGCAGCGCAGTTGCCCACGGAAACTAGTCCGAAGGCACTCGACCGACTCACGGCGGCGCTGTCACCGACGACGGGTCTACGTGACTATCTCACGCCATTATCGCTTTCCGACGGTAGGTACGAACCGTTTCGCCAGTGCGAGTTCTGACCCGGGGGATTCCGGATGACCCACCGTAGTTCATCGACGCGGAACTCGACTACAGTCGGCAGCGGCCTGCTTCTCGTCCACCCACCGGCCACTCCCCGAATTGAATCCGGTAGAGCTCTGCTGGGAACGTCTCGAAGCCGGTCGTGCATCTCCGCTTTCCCTCACTGAAAAGGGCGTGGCGCAGTACCTGAAAATTCCCAGAGGAACTCCGGACTGAAATGTGATAGGCGTCGGCGATGAGAGTTAGGATTCGCCCCCGGCGGACGGGGGTATGGCGTCGGATACCGATGGCGGCCTTGACGATCTGGCCATCGGCCGGCTGTCGTCTTCGTCTCTCCAAGAAATAACAAACTTTATAACCATACCTTCTTCTTGTTATCAGTAGATCGGGGACAAAATGGACGTAGACCACGATAGCACTTTGGTAACACCCGAACAACGAAGCTTCGAGGTGGTAGAAAGAAAAGGCCTTGGACATCCAGACACCCTAGCTGATGGCCTGGCAGAAATCATCTCTAGGGACTACGCTGCCTACTGCCTGGAGGAGTTCGGCGCCGTACTCCATCACAACATTGACAAACTTTCCTTGATCGGGGGACTAACCGAAGTTGACTTCGGTGAAGGAAACGAGAGGGTTCCCCCCAAGGCAATTTTGAACGGTCGAATGAGTACCCGATTCGGAGACGAAGAGATCGACATAGAATCCCTGATGAGAGAGAGCGTTGACCGTTATCTCGACGATATACTGCCCTGCCTAGACCGGGACGAGTCACTCGAGCTAATCATTCAGACGAACGACTATTCTCACAACCCACACTGGTACAGGCCCCGGGACCTTGACGACGTTCCGGACGCCGAATTCCCCCAGGCCAACGATACATCTACCTGCGTAAGTTACTGGCCCCCTTCACCGGTCGAAGAAGCAGTACTCGGGATCGAATCCTTCTTCTACGACGAAAACGTCGATCCCCGATTCGAATATATCGGCCAAGACATCAAAATAATGGCCATCCGTAACGAAGACGAGGTCGAATTTATTCTGGCAGTCCCGTTTATTTCGGAGGAAACGCCCGAGTTAGAGTTTTACGAGCAAAAAATAGAAGAATTCGAAGAGAGGTTAGAAGAATTGACTGAAGAGATAATGGATGGGAAATATAGATCGAGTGTAACCATAAATAGTGAAGGCAGGTGGGAAGACGAATATTACATTCTAGCCACGGGTTCGTGCATAGAGGGAGGAGAAGAGGGAGTCGTTGGTCGAGGGAACCAGGCCCGTGGAACGATATCCGTCCAGCGACCTTCGTCAATGGAAGCTCCTCACGGGAAGAATCCCGTGTATCATGTGGGCAAAGTGTATCAGGTGATCAGCGATCATCTATCAAGGGCGATAGCGGAACGATTCGACTGTCGTTGTAACGTGACTATGACGAGCAAATTCGGTGATGACCTGTATGACCCACAGAACGTGACGGTCGAGACGGATCGGGAGATAGATGAGACCGCCATAGAGAATCTGGTGGAGAGCACGTTGGAAGACGAAGACTGGACTGCGAAAATTGTCGAAGATGGGGTGCTCGTCCCCCGAAATAGAATAAAAGCGTTCAAGAAGAGGAAAAATATCTAAAACTCGATCGGATACCAGGGATCCGGACCAGGGCTCGAACTCCGGAATAATCGGTACAGGTCTCCTTCCTGCGTGTCTTCTATGGGCGAAATGGAAGCCGGTGACACCGACCAGACAGTGGGCTGTCGCTCCCACACTCGTACGTGCAATCGGGCCTGGAGGTACGGTCAGGCGTAAAGCTCCTGGACGCGTTCCCGTCCATCGATCGCTTCGATCCGTTCGATGACGGCCGACGGCAAGTGAGCCTTCCACTCCTCGTTTTCAGCCATGGCTTCACGAATCTGGGTCGCACTAATGTCCCGTTGTTTTGGTTTTGTGCGGACCCGACGGCCCTGGTCCCGGAGTCGGTCTACCTTCACCTCGTGCCAGTCTTCGAGTACGTACACGAAATGAACACACGACTTCGGCGCGTAGTAGTCCCAGAGTTCCGGCCTGTTGATCGGGAACGGGCAGATTTCGACCGGAACGTCAATCGTCGAGTCGTCGACCGCCTCCCGAACCATCCGTAATCGCTCGAAGTACCGGAACGGGTTGGCTTCCGGGCAGTGCCGTTCCGAGTCTGCCCGCTCTTTTTCAGTGTGTGACGGATCGCTGTTCGTGATCCCCACGATGAGACGGTCCGCTACGTCGGCCGCCCACTTCACGTATTCGAGGTGCCCGTCGTGGAACGGCTGAAATCGACCGTGGACGTGACCGATCATGTTACGACAGATCCTCTATATACTGCTCGACCTCGAGATTCCCGTCGACCGAAATCGGTGCGCTGGCCGATTCCGTGTATTCTCCGACGACTGCCGGATCGGCCGGAGAGAGACCCAACAAGTCCTCCTTGAGGTTTCGAATCACAGTCGCGCTGGCGACGACGGCGATCGGTCCGTTCGTCTCGACCGTCACGTCCGGAACGGTCCAGCGTTGGCTGACGTGGTCGGTGATCGTCTCGCTCAACATCGGGATCTTCCGAATGTGGAACGTCAAATCGTTCGTCTCGGCCGGTTTCTGCAGGTCTCGAATCCCCGGTCCGGAGATGTCCGAGGTGTATTTGATGTGTTTCGACGGGTCGAACGACTCCTCCGGTCCCGGACAGTACCGAGCGAGCGCCCCGGCTACCGGTCGATTGTCGGTGGACAGTTCATGGAGCGCCGAGTCTTTCAGTTTCTCGGCTGAATCATCGATGCCGACGGTGTACATCGCAAGTCCACCGATTGGTCGGTGGAGCAATACCTGATCCCCCGGAGTAATCTGTCGCTCGAAGGTTGGCGGATCGTGGGAGATGCTCGCCGTCGCCGTCGCGCCGAACAACCAGCCGTAACCATCGTGTTCGAGAACGACACCTGGAAGCACCGTGACGTCGTTGGGTAGCGCACTCCCATACCATTCGTTTACCTCCTCGGGAGTTACGTCGTTCCCGGTCGTGACGACGACGATCGGTCTGATCGTCCGGTCCTCGTAGGCGCCGGCCGAGTAACAATCGTTGAGCGCGTGAAACGACGCAATCGCCGCCTGACGACGGACGGGTAACTCCGGAAACGCGTGGATGATATCGACGTTGGCTACCATGTGCCCCTCCCGTCGTGGACCGACCGGTTCGAAGTGTTCGAACCACTGTACCATGCTGCTCGCTTCCGGAAGTTGGACCGAGTGGCCCTTTCCGATCGTCACCGATCCGATCTCCCCCAGTGACTCGTAGATGTCGCCGACAGTGTCGAGAAACTGCTGTTCGCTCCCCCCGATGTCCGCATTCGCAAGTGTCGCCGTCAACGTCCACACGTGGCGGTCGGACTGTGGCATTTCGGTGGGTTCGCCGTTGCCGGCCTCGGCTTTCGCGACCGTGCGTCGATACTCATCGGTCAGAGGGAAGATGCCGACGTCGCCGGCTTCACCCAGTTCAACCCCCACTTCTCGAAGCCGTTCCGAGAGCTTTCGTCGGGCAGGGTAAATGACGTCCTCTAACGATATCTTCCCGCCACAGCCGCAGATAGAGTTAACCGCCTCGACGTCACGTTTTTCCGCTCCCGGCCCTAGGTTTGTATCGTTTATCATGAATATTTTATAGAGGTAAGCTTGTTCTAACACCTTATTTATTTCCATATCACCGCATCATCAAGAGAAAAAGCAGCGGGATTTTCCCTCCAGCGACCTTCTAAGTACCGAAACACCAAAAAGGGAAATTCGCGGTCGGTCCGGTTCGAAACAGATCCAGTACATACATCGAATCATTCAGTTGTCGTGTTCCGGGTGCTATTCCCCGTCGCCCAGCGCAGCCAGAATTGAAAATCAACTGCTCCCCGATCGAGAGACACCCCCTTTCCGCACCTGTATCCGCTGATTTCCACATCGCTCCGGGATTTCGTCCCGGCGGCTGACCGGACCGGCCCAAGAGAGCGAAGACAGAACCCCTATTGGCGAAGATTTTGTACAGGACGGTGATGAACTATCAAGTCCTCGTTACCGGATACGAAGGGCCGGATTTAGATGGCGTTGCCTGTTCGGTAGCATATGCCGAGTTCCTGCGAACGAACGACGTCAGTGCTATCGCGGGAGCATTCGGAACGCCCCATCGGGAAGCGCAGTTCGTGATGGATCAAGTCGGAGTGAACATAAACTGGATCGGGGATTTAGACTCATCGTTTGAAGAAATACGGCTCGTCGACGCAAGTGACAAACGGGGAATTTCGGATCAAATCGAACCCTCCACGGTGACAGAGGTGATAGATCACAGAAAAGACTACGACCAGGATGCCTTTCCCAACGCGGAGTTACAAATCGAACTCGTGGGTGCTGCCGCCACCTTGATTGGAGAAAAATTCGAAGCCTCCAACGTGGTTCCCTCTGAGGAAATTGCAACCCTATTGTATACTGCAATCATATCGAACACGTTGAACCTTCAGGCAAACGTTACCACCGAGCGGGACGAACGGATGGTTTCGTGGCTGGCCGATATCGTTGATATTCCAGAAGACGTCACCGATCGTATGTTCGAGTACAAGTCAGATATCGACACCGGAAGGCTCGAAGCGGTATTCGAGAACGATTTTGCGATCATTTCGGAGAACGACGCCCGGATCGGTATCGTTCAATTGGAGATCGTCGAGGTAGAGGAGTTCGTTTGTCGACACCGGGGCGGGATCGAAGCGGCGCTGAAATCCATTCGCGATGAGAAAGAACTGGACGGGCTATTACTTGTGGGTGTAGACGTTCGAAAAGGCTACGACGTGTTGCTATCTCACGACGAAGACGTGGTTGCCCCCCTCGAAAGAAGCCTCGACGTCAGTTTCAGCGATCACATCGCGATCACGGAGCGACCGATCATGCGGAAGGAACTGATCCCCGAGCTGAGGGATGCGTTGTGAACCCCGTACTCGATCCTGTCGCCGATCTCATTTTCATCGTCACATTTGGGTCAGATAGAGTCTCTTCGTGGTGATTGTGGAATCGTCGTTTCCTGATAGGACCCCGGACGAGTTCGAGCGCACGAACGACTGGGAACTGATCCCCGTCGAGGATAACTGGCACCGAATGCGGTCCCCCGCCGCGGCGAAATAGACGATTTCCACGAGAGGGGGCGTCCAGGTGGATGCGCAGGTAGCGGAGGACGGCGTGTTTTCAGCCGGTATCCCTGTTTTCGAGTGAACCGCGTAGTTGCACCAACGCGACGGTAAGCTTTCGAGGGATCGAAACCGTCTCTTCGACGAAGCCGAAGCGTGTTTGGGCTCAACAGCGCTCTCCCGCTTCAACGCCGTCGTTCTGGCGACTCAGTCCGTGGATTCGACAGCGCTGTTCCGACTCACGTGTCCGGCTATCATCATCGCCCCGACCAGTTCGGACGGAGGTTACTCGCCGTGTTGTCGGTGGATGAACGCCGCCATGTCGTCCATCGACCCGGTGATCCCGTAGCATCCAACCGTATCAACGAGTTCTTCGAGGAGCGTGATCCGCTTCGACGTTTCCGTCCGATCCTCGATGACCGGAGTAACACTTCGCGGCCCGTAGAGTAATGACAAGTGGTAGTGAGAGAAGTACGCGATCTGGTTGAACAACTCCCAGAGCGCATCGATCCGGGAAAACTCCTCGACTCGGATTCGGTCGTCTATCGGGAGACGCATCACCGAGTAGATCGCCTCGATGTCCACCGGCCCGCGGACCTGTGTGAGGCCGAGTTCGTCGTGTGTACAGGTAATCCCCTTCTGCCAGAGACCGTCGTCGTCCTCCGGAGAGCCGGGAAGGTCGACGTCGAAACTGTCGAACTCGTAGTACAGGGATCCTTTCTTGCAAAGGACGACCGGCTCGCCGGCGACGGCGCTCTCGGAATTGATCAGCGTCCGGTCTCCCGAAATGTAGCCTGCGTCGTACTGCTCACACAGCTCGAAGGCAGTCGTCGTCTTCCCGGCCGTCCCCGGCCCGGTAAGCAACACTGCTGACCCGTCAATCTCGACGGCCGCCGAGTGCATCGACATACAACCGTCCTCGAGGTACAGCCGTTCGAAAACCCGGGACAAGAATGCCAGCACGTCGGATACCACGTACTGTTCGGACTGCATCCTGAGTACCGAGCGATCCTCACCGACGACGACCTCGGGATCACCTCGATCGACTTCCACCGTGTAGTCCGGTGTTGCGTCGGTGACTCGCGTTACTCCGGGAATCTCTCGTTCGATCTTTGTCTCTATTTCCGACGCTGCCGACTCGACACCGCCTAACTGGACGACCGACCCATGTGACTCAAATTGCATTACTGTAACCAACAGTATGACCAGAATAGCTTATTGTTTTTGGTTAAAAGGACTGATGTTCAGATAAGTATCGAGGTGAGAAATAAAGGTACGTATAGCGATCTTCCAAGTAGAACATCCCATAAAACATATTTGAACATGCGCTCAATCCGCTTTCGAATGAGAGGAGTGATCTTCGGACCGCTCGGGGCTGGCAAGGGGATACAGTGTCGGAAGCTCCAACGCCGGGAAGGGGTTACGCACGTCGAAACCGGGACGATCCTCCGGGAGAACAGGGAAATGGAGACGCCACACGGAACACCGAAGGAGTACATCGAAACGGGCAAGTACGTTCCTGACGAAGTGATCAACAGCATCGTGGGGCAGGTTCTCCCCAAAGAGAGTTCGTTCCTCCTCGACGGCTATCCAAGGACGATGGAGCAGGTATCGCATCTATCTTCGATCACCGATCTGACGGTGATGATCTACATGCACGTGAGCGACGAGACGTCGATACATCGGCTCACGAATCGGGAGATTTGTAGCTCGTGCGGCGAGTCCTACCACGAAGAATACAAACCGCCGGAGCGGGAGGGGTTCTGTGACTCTTGTGAGGCACCGCTGGTCGAACGAATCGACGACACCGAAGAGGTCATCCGCGACCGGATAGAGGTGTACAAGGAAAAGACGGTGCCAGTGATCGAACACTACTGGGAGCGACTCGACGTGATCTGTATCGACGCCGAACGGCCACATGACGTCGTCTGGGAGGAGTTTTCTTCAGCAATCCGTCCATACCTGTAGCAACACCGAAAGTGCTCCACCGATCGTAACCGCATGAAGGTACATAATCGGGCGTTCTCGGGGCTACCCGCGTCACGCTCCCGGCACTAACGAACGAGGTAACGATCTCGACGCCATCCGTATCGCACCCAGGGCCCTCTGGCCGAAGTGAGTGCAACATCGAGATTCCCGCCTGCTCGCTGTGATACGTTCAATCGGTACCATTCTGTTCATAGACCTCCTACCCTACCGTCCCTTCCAAGAACCCGATACGTAGCATTGCTGGTGGCCAGTAATGGGTCAAAATCGCCTTGGCTTCTCGACTCTCGCTCACATTAGACTGCCTCGGATCCACACTTGATGGTGGGTTAGAATCGAGGTTATTTTATGCCTTGACTGGTAAAAGTACCGTAGGTAATTGTTATGACCGAAAAGCAAGGAAGTTGGGACGACTGGTACGAAAAGGTAGAGGGAGACGTAGATCCAGATGTCATCGAATTGAAAGATGTGCTGGACGAGGAGGATAAAAATCGCGTTCTGGACGTCGGGTGTGGGGCTGGACGACATCTCTTGTATCTGGCTCAACACGGGTTCGAGGTGCGCGGTTTCGACTTCTCCGAATCGGCTATCGACGAGTTAGAGGAGACGTTAGACGACGTTGACTACGATGCGGACGTGAGAATGGCCGATTTTGCCGAGGATTTCCCCTACGAGGACGAATCGTTCGACGCCGCGTTCGGGATCAGGTCTATCAACCACGCTGACCTTGAAACGATCAATCATGCTGTGGACGAGATGTTCCGGGTCTTGAAATCATCGGGGTTGATCTACGTCCAGGTCCCGACGTACGAAAAACTGGAGAAACTGAAGGAAGCCGGGGAGGAGTTCGAGCAAGTCGAACCCGGAACGAACATCCCCCTGGAGGGCCCCGAAGAAGGGGTCCCACACCATAATTTCCGGCGGGAGGAAGTGCTGGAGGTCTTCTCCGACTTTGACCCCGAGGAGTTCGAAAAAAGAGGGGACCACTACTGTTTGCTAGCGAGGAAGCCCTGAGAACGACCATCTGAGAGCAAAACACCTCCTGGATTCGTCACATGGATGAAACGCTACTACTGATCGGCACACCGTCCTTTAACGAAGAAGACAACATCGCTCACGTCACTCGGACCGCGGATGAAGGTCTTAGAGAATATTTTCCCGAATCGGAGGCGGTCATCGTAAACGTAGACCAAAGTGAGGACGATACTCGAGAACGGTTTCTGGCGACAGAAACGTATTTCCCGAAAGAGTATATCCGTCCCGGCCCGGAACTCGGAAAAGGTCGGAGCCTTCTTTCGTTACTCGAGTATGCGGAGGAAAGGTCCGGGGAGTTCAATGACGTATGTATCCTGACCATCGATGCCGATATTACGTCGGTTGAACCGGCGTGGATCGACGAACTGGCCACCCCCGTGTTGACCGACAACGTAAATTTTGCAACAGCCAATTACGAACGAAACAGGTACGAAGGGAATACTACGAACCACTTTTGCTATCCAATAATCGCTGCCCTGTACGGCTGCGATCTCAGACAACCGATCGCAGGGGACTTCTCGATGGATTACGAGGCCTGTCGAACGTTCCTTGCCGCCCCAAAAACTTCACCAGTCTATAAATACGGGATCGATTATTTCTTTTCCCTTAATGCGTTAGAGAACGATCTGAATATAAAAGAAGTCCCCCTAGGTGAGAAGAGACACAAACCTAGTTTCGGGAAGATGGTGCCGATGTTCGAACAAATCGCCGCGACGACGTGCTTCGTTCTCAGCAGGAGAAATCACACAGGTACCGCGCGAAGTATTGACGGAATAGACAACTCGAACGCGATAGGGGAGTACGTTGATAAGCCGTCACCGGAAGCGGTCGAACAACGACGGGAGACTGCTCTAGAACTTTTGACCCGATTAGCGGCGAAAGACGAATCCTATACGGAACCGATATCAATGGATTCTATCAAAAACAAGATCCAACAAGAACGCCTTGAAAGCCAGGAATGGTGCGAAGTCCTGGGATCCCTCCTAGAATATGTTGACGAGCGGAGAATCTCGTCCGAAGAAGCGAACAGATTGGCGGAGGTCATCACACCCTTCTATCTATTGCGTGTCTTAACGTATTTCGATGAAATAGATGAGAAAGACAAAGAAGATGTCGAGGAATTACTCGAAGATCAGAAGAACCTTCTCGAAGAATTCGTTTCCTCGTGAAAATCACCTACATCTCTTCCATTTCTTGGAGAATCCATAAACGCTTCAGCGTAGTCTCCTTCCGACTACTCATCGAGTCCCTTGACAGAAATCCGGGGTAACCGGTGACGCATCACCCGATCTGTCCAGCAGAGGAGATCGGGCCCTGGAACGGACAGCAGCCGGCGGAAGCGAGCGGAATCGATCACTTCGAGAAACTCCGGCCAATTTCCTTCGTTCTATAGTTAACCCTCTCGGGAGACGAGTTCGTTTTCCATCCTCTTTCTCGCTTCCTCGATCGCTTCTTCCGGAACCGTTTCACCCGTCCACAGTTCAAAAGCCTCTACCCCCTGATATACCATCATCCCGAGCCCCTCGATCGTCGTCGCCCCTCTTTCCTCGGCCTCTTTCAAGAACAACGTGGGAAGCGGATTGAAAATCGCGTCCCAGAAGACCATCCCTTCGAGGCTCCCGTTCGCTTCGGCCACGTCATCAAGTACCCCAGGAGCAACCACGGTCGCATCCGTATCGGGATGCATACCCACGGGGGTACAGTTAAGAACGAAGTCCGCATCGACCAGTTCCCGTCGAAGATTGTCGTCCGTCAGTTCTAGGGACGCTGCCCCTTCTCCCCCCCAGGATTCGAGGTTTTCCACCAGCGTTTCTGCTCTTTCTATCGTTCGATTTATAATAGCCAGATTTTTCGTTCGCTCGTATACTTCCGAGCTTACTGCTCGGGCGGCCCCGCCCGCTCCCAGGATGACGACTTTATCTTCGTCGTCGATATTCCGCGAGCTTTTCTCGATTGACCGCAACGCCCCGATACCGTCCGTGTTGTATCCTATCAGTTTCCGATCTTTATTATGGACCGTGTTTATCGCCCCGATCTTCCGGGCGGTGTCATCCAACTCGTCTACGAGGCCCATAGTCCGCTCTTTGAACGGGAGGGTAATATTACATCCCGCGAAACCGAGGGCTCGTACCCCCTCTATGGCCTTTTCCAGTTCTGCATCCGTCTCGCTCGGCACCCTTACTTTAAGATGTTCGTAGCCACCGATCCCCGTAGCTTCAGAAAGAGTACCATACAAGGTCGGTGAGACACTATGCTCCACAGGATCCCCCAGAAGGGCCGTGATTACCTTGTTTTCTACCATTGTGATTACGAAAATCTGGCTTACTAAAAAAGCTTTATACCTCGTCCCTCGGGCGGCCAGCGTATCCGGTGTTAGACCGGCTTCTGGCGGGTCGTTCGCAGGATCTCCGCCCACATCGCCCTGCGGAGAAGTGATCGAGGTTCGGCGGTCCCGTGATTCGTCTCCGGGTTGAGCCCGAGGGGTTCACGGCCCGTTCGTATTGCCACTACTCGGGGCCCACCTCGTTCGGGGACGTCGCCGTCGTTTCTCGGTACTGTTCGTCCGTGATCGTATAGAGATGACAGTCTAACGGTTCGTCGGTGTCGTCGGTGACCATATTGTACCGAACGCCGACGTATTCCCCGCCGAACTCGTCGACGTACTTCTCGATTGCTCGCTTTGCACGGTCGTTGTCGATCGAGCAACTCACCTCGATCACTTCGAGATCGAGCTGGTCGAACGCGAGATAGATCATCGCTCTCGCTCGTTGCTGTGAGTATCCCCGACCCCAGAACGGTTTCCGGAGGAAGATCCCGAACTCGCCGAGTCGGCGGCCCCACTCGATCGACAACGTCGTGAATCCCACGACCCCGTCGTCCTGTTCCCGCGAACGGAGGATGTAACTCGCCTTCGTTCCTTCTTGCCAGTGTTCCTCCGTCTTCTCGAGGAACTGTTTCGTCTGATACGGTGAGTCGTAGGCACTCCAGTTCAGATATCTGGTTTCGGCTTCGATCGTCTCTCCCTTTCCCAACAGTCCGTAGAGTTCGAGCACGTCGATGTTGTCGCGGCTGAGGGGTTCGAACGAGAGACTGGTCGTCTCGATGTTCTCCGGAAACAGTGTCCCGCCGTCCGGGGCGTAGTGGAGTTCGATATTCTCTGTCTCCATTCTATTTCGCCATAGAACTCTCATAAGATAACGTTTTCCGACAATACCATCATGGCACTTTTTTCATCCTTTCAACATATTGGTCACAGGTCCTACGGTTGGAAAAATATAAGTGATATCATCAGATAGAATCATCTGAGGTGGGAGGTGATAATATGATCACCATGGCCTCATTCATCTCGTCCGAGCCATACCCAAGCCAGGGTCAGACATGGGTGTAACGTGAGTTCGTGGATTCCTCTCCTCGATCCCGACTGCTGTGCACCGGTTCTCTCGCACGATCCGCGGACGCCGTCGTTCCGTCTACCGACGAGTCTCGTCGATCGATCCCTCGTCACTCTCCTTGGCAAACTGGCCCCGGCAACGACACGGCCGTTGCCCTCTGTCGTACCCGTGTAGCGAACCTCCGTGCCCCCGTCCGCAAGGGGTGAGATCCGCGCAATGCGTCGTCGAGGGTGTCAGCCGCCAGTTGGGCTGTGACCTTCCCGCGTTTCGATGGGTCGTCCCGCTTCCCGCCTGTCGTCGCCTCTCCGCCGGAACCATTATTAATTGATGACAGTTACTGTACGATCGATGCCGGAGCAACGAGAGACCACGGTGTCGCTGTCGGCTGGGACCGTCGAACTCCCGGCCGAACTCGGGGTCCCCGAGTCCGCCCGGAAGCTGGTGATTTTCTCCCATCCCTGGTCGGGACTGGACTCGGACAGCGACAGAAGAATCGCCGCGGGTCTCCGGGAGCGGGGCCTCTCCACGCTCCGGTTCGACATGGTAACCGAGGTCGAAGCGGCGGTCCACGAACACAAAACCGACTGGCAGTTGCTGGCGTCGCGACTGATCGAGGTTTCGACGTGGGCACGCACGCACGAAGCCACCGCCGGACTGGAGATCGGATACTTCGGCAGCAGCGCTGGCGCCGCCCCTCCGCTCATCGCCGCCATGCACCTGGATCACGTCGACGAGGTCGTGACGCGGGGTGGGTTGGTCGACCTGGCCCCCCGCGGACTCGACCGGATCGAGAACCTCCTCATGATCGTCGGAACCGAGGACGAGCCGTTCCGTTCGATCAACGAGCGGGCGAACGACCGGCTGGGCGAACGGGCCGACCTCTGTCTCATCGAGGATGCGGGTCACTCGAACTTCTCCGACCGGCAGGTCGACGCCATCTGCGACCGGACCGCGAACTGGTTCGAAGAACAGTAGGCCCGGTCGTACCCGCCGTCGACGCCACCGGCTTTTCCGCCCCGCCGTCAGACCCGGCTGTGTCCCCGTTCGCCCGCGGAACTGTTCGTTCAACGGGAGTCGACGCCCCGCTGCGTCCGGCTCAGTAGTGTCCCATCACGCCCCGCTTTCGCGCGACGCCGGTGCAGTACCGGAAGACCAGAAAGCCCACCAGGGGGTAGACGGTTCCGGCCGCGATCAGTACCCCGAGGTCGGCCGCCGGGAACTCCCAGAGGCGGATGCCGTTTCGCATCGCGCGCTGTAGCATCGCGCTACCCTGAACGAGGGGGAGCAGCCGTAACGGGTCCATTCCCGCTGCGGGGGCGCCGACCAGCCCGAGCAGGACGAACTGCATCAGTTGCTGGACGTTCCCGACCCGTTTGTACACCAGTGCCAACCCGCCGAACATGAATCCGATGCCGACCACCGACAACACCGACAGCAGGCTGATCGGTACGATCGTCAGGAGATCGACCGCGAGCGTCCGGCCCGTCGTCGCCAGCATCAGTACGAGGATGATCCCACCCCACACCAGGCTCTCGAGGAGGTACGCGATGACCTTGGCGGCCATCACCTGACCGAAGCCGAACGGGGACAGGTACAGCTGTTCGAGGGTTCCCCACTGGGACTCCCGGGTGACCGTGGCCGCGAGCCGCCAGTACAGCAGTTGACTCATCGTCCAGAGAAACCAGCCGACGATGAGCCCTTCGAACGTCCCCCCCAGCGCGCCAGCACCGACGCCCGCTGCGCTTGCGGCCTCCTGGCCCCCGAAGAAGAAAATGACGAAAAACAGGTAGACGGTCATCATCTCCGCCGCGGTGTTCACCGGGTAACGCAGGAGGAGGAGCACCTGTTTTTTTACGGTGGCAAACAGGAGGATTACGAGGTCGAACGAGTCTCCGGCGTCTCGGGCCCGGGAATCGCTGACGGTAGCCGGTTCGTCGTCCGTCGGGACGGTCATCTCAGTTCACCCCGCTCGTCGGCTTCGTCGGTAACGTGGAGGAAGACCTCCGCCAGATCGGATTCGACGGCGTTGATGGAGGCGATCAGTACGTCACTACTCTGGAGTGTTTCGGTCAGCGAATAGAACTCCTCGGGAGTGACCTGGGCCAGGAACCGTTCGTACTTGCCGTAGTCCTCGAAGTCGGTGACGTCGAACTCCGTCCGCAGCCGGTCCCGAGTTGCCGACGGAATGGTGTCCTCGACTCGAACTGCGTACGTCTGGTTCCGGATGACGTCCAGCAGGTTTTCGGTCGCCTCGTCGACGATGATCTCGCCGTCTTGCAGTATGATGATCCGGTCGCAGATATCCTCGACGACGTTCATGTCGTGACTCGACAGGAGCATCGTCCGTTCGTCGTCCTCGACGAGGCGTCGGAGTTCGGTACGCAGGTTCAGGGTGCTCTCTACGTCCAGTCCGAGCGACGGTTCGTCGAGAAAGAGGACTTCGGCGTTCCTCGCCAGCGTGCAGGCCAGCGACACCTTCTGTTTCTGTCCCCTGGAGAGTTCCCGTACGGGAGTGTCGGCCTTGTCTTCGAGATCGAACTGCGCGAGTAGTTTCTCGCGGCGTTCTGACGTGGTGCTCGGTCGCTGGCGCGCCAGAGCGGCGAAAAACTCCAGATTCTCCCGCACCGTGAGCCGCCAGTAAACGTTACGAGCCCCCTCTAACATTGCAGCGACGTGTTGGTAGGCCTCCCGCTGGTGCTCCTGGACGTCCACCCCACAGACCCGAACCGTTCCTTCCGTCGGTAGGACGAGCCCCAGCAACGACTTGATAGTAGTGGTCTTCCCCGCGCCGTTCGGACCGAGCAGCCCCACGACCGTCCCCGGTTCGATCTCGAAGTCTATCCCGTCGACCGCCCGGACCGCGTCCTCGCCACTACCGTAGACCTTTGTCAGTCCTTCCACGGTTACTGAAGGTTCGACGCCCGGTTCCGTATTGACTGTCACAATATATTTTGTAGGTAAATGAATAGTATAAGTAAAGCTGTCGATTGATTCTACCTCCGGGACGGTAGACGGTTTACTTTTTGTATCGGGGGTAGAAACCGACGGACGATGAGTGAGGAAGATGTCTACGTCGATCGCCTCGATGCGGGCGATCGACTGGCCAGGACCCTTCGGGAGGAGCAAATCGACGGAGAGCGGATACTCGCCATTCCGCGCGGCGCCCTCCCGGTCGCCAAACGAGTCGCCGACGACCTCGACCTTCCCCTCGACGTCATCGTCGGACGCAAGATCGGACACCCGGAGAACCCCGACCTGGCCGTCGGCGCGGTGGCCGCCGACGGTTCAGTCTGGATCCACGACGAGTCCGTCGAGAAGTGGGATGTGGATCCGGACCGCCTCGACGACGTCATAGAGGACGAGAGACGGACCGTCGAAACGAAGATCGAGGCCTACTGCGATGGGGCGCTCCCGGACGTGGAGGGGGAAACCGTCATCGTCGTCGACGACGGGGCCGCGACGGGCGCGACTGCTCGCGTCTGTATCGATCAGTTGTACGAGATGGGTGCTTCCGGCGTCGTCTTCGCGGTCCCGGTTGCATCGCCGATAGCGATGGATCTACTCGAGGAAGTGGCCGACGAGATCGTGTGTCCGGTCGTTCCATCGGATTTCATTGCGGTATGGGACTATTACGAGGAGTTCGACCAGGTGTCCGACGAGAAAGCGCTCTCGTACGTCGACTAATCGGCATCGAGTTCGTCGTTCAACCGGACCGGGTCCCGCCGAATCCGCCACGCGCGAAGTTCCTCCGACAGTTCGGGGTCGTCGAAGCGGTCGCAGAGATCGATCATCTGCATCGACGTCCGGAACTTCTCCCGGGCGCTCTCGATGGCCGTTTCCACGTCCTCGACGGGAGCGTCCAGTTCTGACGCGACGGTCTCCTCGGACGTGCCGGCTCCCTGTGAGAGGAGATAGGCCGAGAACTCGAATGGGGTGAGCGGCAGCCGTCGCTGTCGGTCGCGTATTTCGGCGTAGACGTACTCGTGGAAGTCATCGGCGTATTGTCGTTGTAGCCGCGAAAGCGGTTCGTCCGTATAGTAGCGGACGACGTCCCCGGGTGAACTGACGACGAGTACTGGTTCGGCCGTACCGTCCGACCGCATCTCCTGGAGTTCGTCGGGTCGTTCGGCTTCCCAGTCCTCCACGAGCCGGGCGAGGGGTTTGTCGGAGACGACCTTGGACAGATAATAGCGGACGTCAGGTCCGGCATCGAGAAGCGTTCGAATCGTTTCGTCGTCGAGTTCTTCGATCGAACCGTCTCTGGACATATGACAATACTGCGTCCAGGGGGATTTAGCGCTTACCGTCACCGAATTCGACCGGGCAGAATGGGGGACCCATCCAATCCCGGAACCTGGACGACAGCGGCCCTACTGTGGCCGGACTGCCGACTAACTCGCGGACACTGACGTGGTTCCTGTATCGAAAGTGACGATGATGTAAACGAACTGCGGGGCACTATCTAGTCGAACGGTAGATCAAGATTGGCAGAACCGAGCCTCGAAGAGTTCCCCGCCCCCGAGTTCGACGTCGTGGTGAACTCCGATCCGACCATCAGGATCCAAAGAGCCGGCGACTCGACTCTTTGGCCGCAGCATAGACATCAGTGGCGTCGAATGCCAGCAACTCGTTGTTTTCGATGAGAACGTTTCCATCGACCAGTACCGTCCGCACGGACTCCCGGTTCGCGGAGAACACGATGTTCGAGACCGGGTCGTGCGGCGGGATAAGCGGTGACGATTCCCCGTCGAGGAGAACCAAATCGGCACGGAACCCCGGCTCGATCTTACCGGTCTCTAGACCGAGTACTTCTGCACCAAATCTGGTTGCCATCTCAAGCACCTCCTGGCTTTCCAGAATCGAGTGAGTCGATCGTGTCCGGGCCAGGAGAGCTGCAAATTTTAGCTCCTCCAACATGTCCAAATTGTTGTTCGACGCTGGACCGTCAGTCGAAAGTGACACCGGGACCCCCACCTGCTTAAGGTCCGTGACCGGACACACCCCCGAGCGGAGTTTCGCGTTCGCACTAGGGCAATGTGCTACTCCCACTTCCTCGTTTCCGAGGATTGCCATCTCCGACTCGTCGAGGTGAATCGCGTGTGCGACGTAGGCGTCCGGTTCCCAAAAATCGAGTGTATCCAGATACTTTACCGGACGATACCCGTGTTCGTCCAGCGTCTCCTCGACGGTTTCGACGGACTCACTCAGGTGCGTGTGTACGGGACAATCGAGCGACGCCGCCGTCTCGGCGATCCTTTCGAGAAACCAATCGTCACAGGTGTAGATAGCGTGGGGCGTCAACATCGGTTTGATGTGGGACTCGTAGGTCTCTCGGGCGTGGGTTACGAAATCGGCCGCATTCGAGAGTTGTTCCTCGGACGCCCGACGTGATTTGTCGATATTGCTCATTCCGTACCCGATTCGGGCTCTGATTCCCGATTCAGAGACTGCCGAGAGGATGGCCGGTGCGTCGAAGTATATCTCTCCAAAGGTCGTCGTCCCCGATTGCAGCATCTCCACGATAGCCAGCCGGGTTCCGTTGTAGACATCTTCGGGGAGCATTTTCTTCTCCAACGGCTTCACCTCTTCCTCTAGCCACTCCCGGACCGGAAATCCGTCGGCCAACCCTCGGAGCAACGTCATCGGTGAATGAGTGTGGGTATTCACCATCCCTGGAACGACATAACATCCGGATGCGTCGATCTCTCTTCCCGCTGTCTCGACTCCGCCGATTTTTTCGATTCGTGTGCCCTCGATTCCGATACTACATTCGATAAACTCAGAATCGCGGTACACCTTCCCATTTCGAATTGCAATATCCATCTGGCTCATTCTATTATCAGTACACCCAATATTTTAATTCCTCTGTTTTCTCTAACACCAGATAGCAGCCGCCCGGGTCGGGTCATTCGTTCGTCGTATAACGGGGACACGTCACCCCTACCGCTCGACTTTCGGCAACTACTATACTGAACGACGTAAGTAATCGGTTATTTGTGGTGGAGTGATTTGGGCCAGTGCGACTCTCCCGGCTGGTCTGAGCTCGTCGGTTGAGCCGAACAATCGGTTGCCGAGCGCCCGCTTCAACTGTCGCCAGCACTCCTCGACAGGGTTGGGATCTGGCGATCCACGCGGAAAATACGTCACCTCGATTGCTGTTTCCTCGACGAAGTCGCGCACCTTCTGTGACTTGAAATAGAAGGCGTTATCCAGCAAGACGTGGAGATTCTCGCCGAACTCGTCCTGGAGTGCTCGCAGAAATCGGATTGTCACGTCGCTGGTGAAGCGGTCGACGACTTCGGTTGCGAACAACTCGCGGTCGTCGGTGACGGCTCCAAGCAGCTTCACACCCTGTTTCGAGTGTTGCCAAACGGGAACGTGACCCGTTTTCCGTGCGGAAACCACGAGCGATACAGGTCACAGTCAACCGTTTTCCGCGTTTGGTCGACCGCAACGGTCGTGTACTCATCAGAAAGCAATCTATCCAGTTTTTGGTAGTTTCCCAGAATTCGGCGCGTTCATCCTCGTCAGTTGTCTGCGGTTGCGGCCGCGGCGTCTGCCAGGTCAACCCGGCGTCTTTCAGCAATCGCTGCACGTGACGCCGGGAATACTCGACACCAAATTCGTCCTGAAGAAACTGTTGGGCGAGAGCAGTCGTCCACGCCGGCGGGTCGTAGCCGGCGTCCGTCGGCGGCTTGTGGACGGCGTCTTGAAACGCTGCCCGGTCGGCGTCGTCAAGTTTCGACGGCCGACGAGAGCGCTGGCGATCTTGGACCGCCTGGCGGATTGGTTCCTCTTCAAGCCGGTCGAACCACCGGTAAATCGTCTGTTCGCGCATATCGAGCCACTCCGCGATCATCGGTGCAGACGGCCCTCGCTTGTAGATAATCGTCACCAGCAACCGCTTCGTCTCCCGTTTCCCGGTCGCGTCGGCGAGTGCCGACTCAAGGTCCTCAACAGAGACGTTTTCTAATCTTGCTATTACATCTCTTCTATCACGCATAGAGCTAGTACTGCCGATTAGTTTCGTCTTTTAGTATAGAGCCTGCCCGATACCCACCAACGGTCAGTAGAACGTCGAACGATCCGCCGCAAGCAAAACCTTCGTCAAAATACCGTGGAATCGGACCTATCCGTTTGAGCAAAAGGTAGGATTTGACCCGGGACTAAACGGTCTGAGACGCTCGCTTCGCTACGCGTCCGGGCTACGACTGGTAGGACTCAAACCCACGAGAGCGTCGACGCGCTCGCGGAGCGCGACGAAGCCAGGGGTGGGATTCGAACCCACGAACTCCCGATTACAAGTCGGGTGCTTGGACCACCCAAGCTCCCCTGGCGCGTCCGACAGTACCCGCCCTCAATTTGTATGTGTGTCGCTTTCGAGCCCTTTCTCCAGTTCCAGTCGGTGCGGTTCGTATCCTCGCCGCCGGTAGAGCCGCCGGGCGGCCTCGTTGTCGGCCATGACCTCCAGGGCGACCACGTCCAGGCCAGCCTCGGCCATCCGGCGTTCGGCCGCGTTCAGCAGGGCCGAGCCGATCCCCCGGCCGCGGTACGCGGGACGGACGTAGACGTTCCGGACGAACCCCCTCGCGACGTCACGGTCGTAACCGTCGGACTGGGGACCGAACATCACGAACCCGACGACGTCGGCCTCCGGGACACCGTCTTCCCCGTCGCCGTCCTCACGCTCGGCGTCGTCCGCCCGGCTACCGTCGTGCTCGTCCGCCCGGTCACCCTCGACGCCGCCCGTCCTGGCGACCAGCAGGCCCTCAGTCAGGACGTGGCGGCCGACCGCCTCGCGGACGGTCCCGCGGTTGACCGCGGCCAGCAGGTGCGAGGCGTGCTCGCGCTGTTCGGCCGCGAGGTCGACCCAGCACTCGACGACCGCGTCCACGTCCTCGAGGTCGGCCGACTCGATCCGGGTCACGACCCCTCCAAGGCCTCGACAGCCGCCAGCGGCTCGCCGGTGAGCATCTGCAGGCAGGCGCCGCCGCCGGTGCTGACGTGGTCGAACCCCTCGATCCCGAGGTCCCGGATCGCGGCCGCCGTGTCGCCGCCGCCGACGATGCTGTACTCGGCGTCGGCCGCGGCCCCGTAGATACCCCGGGTTCCGTGGGCGAACGTCTCCCGCTCGAACACCCCGGCGGGGCCGTTGAGGACGACCGTTCCGGCTTCCTGTACGGCCCGGGCGTAGTGCTCGACCGTCTTCGAGCCGACGTCCAGCGCCGCCTCGCCCTCCTGGAACGTCCGCACCAGGCCCAGTTCGGTCCGTTCGCCGTCGCGCTCGACGGCGACGTCCCGGGGCAGGCGAATGGCGTCACCGTAGGCGTCCAGCAGGTCGCTCGCACGGTCGACCTGGTCCCAGTAGCCCTCCTCGTAGATGAACTCCGTCGTGGCGTCCCCGAGGTCGACGCCGTCGGCGATCATGAACACGTTTCCCACGACTCCGCAGGTGAGTACCTCGTCGGCGACGCCGTCCCGCAGGACGCTCTCGGCGACGTCCAGGGAGTCGGGCACCTTCGCGCCGCCGAGCACGAACACCCGGGGCCGGGGCGTCTCCTCGATTGCGCCCAGCACGTCGAGTTCGCGCTCCATCACGCGACCGGCGTAGGCGGGCAACCGCTGGGGGAACCCGACGATGGACGGCTGCGAGCGGTGGGCGGCGGCGAACGCGTCGTTGACGTAGATGTCCAGCGCGGGCACCAGTTTCTCGACGAGGAACGTCTCGGCGGCCTCCGCCGGTTCGAACTCCATGTACTCCTCGCTGTAGAAGCGGGTGTTCTCCAGCACCACGGCTTCGCCCCGGTCGAGGGACTGCACGCGCTCGCGTGCGCACGCGGAGAACGTACAGTCTTCGTAGCCGACCGGCGCGTCGAGCAACTCGTCGAAGCGGTCGGCGTGGCCCGACAGCGGCGCGAACTCGTCGCCGCCGGGCCGGCCCTGGTGTGCCAGGACCGCCACCCGTCCACCCCGGTCGCAGAGTTCAGAGAGCGTGTCGACGTGCGCACGGAGCCGCGCGTCGTCGGCGAGCGCGCCGTCCCCGGAGAGCGGACTGTTGACGTCGACGCGGACGGCGACCCGTTTCCCGTCGACGGCCAGGTCGTCGAGCGTCCGTACGGACATGCCAGAACGTGCGTCTGGGCGCCCGATAGACCTTTCCCTCGGTCGTTCCGGCGTGAGCCGTCTACGGAACGTCGGCGAACGTTTCAAAGAAAGGTTTATCCACCAGTCGCCGCCCTCTTTGTGGTAGGGACGAAAATGGGAGTTCGTGACACGGTACACCGTGGACGGATCGTAGCGCTCGAACGCCCGGACGTCTTCCTCGTCTGGGTCCTGGGCGCGGCGCTGGTGGTCGACCTGCTGTGGGGCCTGGCCACCGGCGGGATCGCGTTCTCGACCCTCGCGAGCAACGCCTGGGACGGAATCATGCGCGGACTGGTCATCGGACTCGCCGGGATCGGACTCTCGATGACCTACAGCATCCTGAACTTCGCGAACTTCGCCCACGGTGAGTACATCACCGCCGGCGCGTTCGCGGGCTGGAGCGTCACGTACGTCATCTCCGGCCTTGGCGAGTACGACCTGGGTTCGCTGATCCTGGTCGGCCCCCAGTCGGACGTGACGGGTAGCATCATCGGCATCGGGGTCGCGTCGACGCCGCTGGCGGTCCTCGTCGGACTGCTCGTGGCCGGCGCCGCCGCGGTCGGCCTGGCGTTGCTGATCGACCGCGTCGTCTACCGGCCGTTGCGGGACGAAGGCGGGATCACGCTGTTGATCACGAGCATCGGGGTCGCGTTCGCCCTGCGGTACCTGATCGCGTTCGTGTTCGACGCCAGCACCCGTAGCACCGCCGGGGCCAACGGGAACCCGGACGTCCGGCTGAACTTCATCGACGGGACCGTCAGGGTCAGCGCCCACGACGTGACGCTGGTGGTCGTCTCCGTCGGGTTGATGCTGGGCGTCCACTACCTGCTGCAGCGGACGAAACTCGGCAAGGCGATGCGCGCGATGGCCGACAACGAGGACCTCGCACGGGTCACCGGCATCCCCACCGAGCAGGTCGTCCGCTCGACGTGGATCGTCGGCGGCGGCCTCACCGGCCTCGCCGGGTTCATGCTCGTGCTCTGGAAGGGGACCATCCGGTTCAACGACGGCTGGCTGCTGTTGCTGCTGATCTTCGCGGCGGTCATCATGGGCGGCATCGGCTCGATCTACGGGGCCATCGCCGGCGGCCTGGTCATCGGGATCGTCGCGTCGACGTCGGTGCTGTGGGTGCCGCCCGGGTTGACCGAGGCGACGGCGTTCCTGGTGATGATCCTGGTGTTGCTGTTCCGGCCCGAGGGCATCTTCAGCGGGAGGTCCACAGCATGAGCGGGGAAACCGACGTCGGCGAGCGGGTCGAGACCACGCCGGACTGGCAGATCGTCGTCTCCGTCCTGGCGGTCATCTACCTGGCGTACGTCGTCTCGGGGGTGCTGCTGGACTATCCCCTCCGGGGCCAGATCAACGCGATGGGCGACCTGACCTTCTACGTCGCCATGTTCGCGATGCTGTCGCTGGCGTTGAACCTCCACTGGGGGTACACCGGCCTGTTCAACATCGGGGTCGTCGCGTTCATGGCCATCGGCGTCTACACGATGGCGGTGCTGGTCAAGCCGCCGCTCTCCCAGGACCCGACGGCCCAGATCGGCGGCCTGGGGCTGCCGGTCCCGGTCGGCATCGTCGCCGGCGTCGTGGCGGCCATCGTCTTCGGGCTCGTCGTCTCGCTGCCCGCGCTCAGACTGCGGGCGGACTACCTCGCCATCGTGACCATCGCCTTCTCGGAGATCATGCGCTTTACGTTCCTCGAGACGTCGATCAAGCGGTTCACGCTGTTCGGGACCGAGACGGGCCTCGGCGGCGGCGCCGGACTCGTGTTCAACATGCCCTCCCCGATGAACTGGCTGATCGGTACGTTGGGGATACGTGGGCCGTATCTCGACCTCGCGTCGTGGCTCGGGACGGTGCTGGAGATCAGCAACGCGAAGGCGGTGCTGGACAACCTGTTGTACAGCCTCATCCTGGTGCTGTTCGTCGTCGCGTTCTACTGGCTGCTCCAGCGCATCGGCCGGTCGCCGTTCGGCCGCGTCCTCAAGGCCATTCGCGAGGACGAGGACGTCGCCAGGGCGCTCGGAAAGAACACCAACTGGTTCAAGATGCAGTCGTTCATGGTCGGCTGTGGACTCATGGGCCTGATCGGCGTCCTCTGGTACTACGACCAGGGGGCAATCAACCCCAACAACTTCCGGCCCCGACTGACCTTCTACGCCTGGATCGCGCTCATCATCGGCGGCGCCGGGTCGAACACGGGCAGCGTCCTGGGCGGTGCGGTCTTCGCCGGACTCCTGTTCCAGGGCCCGGTCTACGTGAAAAACCTCGTCACGACGGCGTTCGGCTCCGGGAGTGCGCCACAGACGTTCGCCGGCGCGGTCGGGCCCCTGTTCTCGAACCTCGATCCGGGGCCGTTCGCGTACTACGTCCTCGGGAGCATCAACCAGCTCCAGATCGTCTTCATGGGCGTCGTGTTGATCTGGTTGATGCACAACCGGCCGGAGGGACTGCTCGGTCACCGCAACGAGGAGGCGGCCGCGGTCGACCTGACGGATCGGCCGGTGGTCTCGGACGGAGGTGGTGACGGTGAGTGAGACGGCCGGGAGTACCGACGAGAGCGACGGGATCGCCCTGGAGGCCGGACTCGGCGGCGGGTCCCCCGACCTCGCGGAGTACCCGCTGCAGGTCCAGGACCTCCGCAAGGAGTTCGGCGGGATCACCGCCGTCGACGGGGTCAGCTTCGAGATCGAGGCCGGGACGTTGACCGGCCTCATCGGCCCGAACGGCGCCGGGAAGTCCACCACGTTCGACTGCATCACCGGGATGCACGACCCCGACGGCGGCACGGTGAGGTTCAACGGCGAGGACGTCACGGGGATGGAGCCACACGAGATCGCCCAGCGCGGGCTCGTCCGGACGTTCCAGATCGCGCGCGAACTCGCGGACATGACCGTGCTGGAGAACATGATGCTGGCGCCGAAGGGCCAGCGCGGCGAACGGCTCTGGCAGTCGGTGCTGCCGGGGACCCGCGACCGCGTGATCGAACAGGAGACCGAGCTGGTCGAGCAGGTCTGGAACGCCCTGGAGTTCTTCGACATCGACCACCTCGCCCGCGAGCGTGCGGGCAACCTCTCGGGCGGCCAGCGGAAACTGCTGGAACTGGCCCGGGCGATGCTGACCGACCCCGACATGCTACTGCTGGACGAACCGTTCGCCGGAGTCAACCCGACGCTGGAGGCGCGGTTGCTGGAGCACGTCCACGAACTCCGCGAGCGGGGGTACACGTTCCTGATCGTCGAACACGACATGGACCTCATCATGAACAACTGCGAGCGGGTGATCGTGATGCACCAGGGCAAACTCCTCACCGACGGGACGCCGACGGAGGTCAAACAGGACGAGGAAGTCATCGAGGCCTACCTGGGGGGTCGGGCGTGAGCGACGCCGAGCCCGCGGGCGAGGCCGAGGCGTCGACCGACGCCGGGATCCCGGAGGGCGAGCACATGCTCCGCGTCGAGGGCCTGGACGCCGGCTACGGCGAGGACCTGCAGATCCTCACGTCGGTCGACCTGTTCGTCGACCGCGGGGAGTACGTGACCATCGTCGGCCCGAACGGCGCCGGCAAGTCGACGGCGATGAAGTCCGTCTTCGGGCTGACGACGCACATGGGCGGCCGCATCGAGTTCGACGGCCGGGACGTCACCGGGCTCGCCCCCGAGGAGATCATCCGGCTGGGCATCGGCTACGTCCCCCAGTCGGACAACGTCTTCACGAGCCTGTCGGTCCGGGAGAACCTCGAAATGGGCGCGTACATCCTCGACGAGGTGCCTCGGGACGCCCTGGAGGCCGTCTACGACCGGTTCCCGATCCTGCAGGAGCGCGAGGACCAGCGCGCGGGCAACCTCTCCGGCGGCCAACAGCAGATGCTCGCGATGGGCCGGGCGCTGATGCTCGATCCGGACCTCCTGCTTCTGGACGAACCGTCGGCGGGCCTGGCGCCGGACCTGGTCGACGAGATGTTCGACCGGATCGACGTGATCAACGACGACGGCACCGCCATCCTGATGGTCGAGCAGAACGCCAAGGAGGCGCTGCGCCGCTGTGACCGCGGGTACGTCCTCGCGCAGGGCGAGAACCGGTACATGGACGACGGCGACGTCCTCCTGTCCGACGAGAACGTCCGCCAGCAGTTCCTGGGCGGGTAGGCCCCCTTTTCAGAGCGGCCTAGCCCGACCGACTCGCACCAGCGTCACGGCCGCCGCTACAGCGGGTACGGATGCTGTAGCGACGGGGGTACGGACGACGGCACAGGCGTCGCTACCGAACGGGGCGCCGAAAGAAATCCAGATCGCGGACGGGTCCGTCGCTTACTCCGACAGCGCGTCCTCGATCTTGCTGGTGTAGGAGGACTGGCCCTGGTTGAACGCCACCTGGTTCCAGACCTCGCCGTCGTACTCGCTCTCGAACGTCTCCGCGAAGGCGTTCGAGAGCTGTTCGCCGTAGTCGTTGTTGACGTACAGCGTGGTGCCGGTCGAGGCCTCCTGGCGGTCGGCGGCGACCCGGGCCATGAACGGGCCCTGGAACTTGTCCGAGGGGGCCGTCCGGAAGATGTAGTCGTTGTCGTCGAGGCTGGTGACCGACAGCGCCGTCGAGGACGGCGAACAACCCACGATCTCGTTGGGGATGAGGACGTTCTGGCAGACCCCGACGTTCACGCCCGAGGACGCCGACCCACAGATCGACGGGTAGCCGGCGTTGACCAGCGTCTCCGCGCGGCTGACGCCGGTCGCGGAGTCGGTGGCGGTGTCCTCGACCTGCGTGTCGACCTCCAGGTCGACGTCGCTGTCGTTGACCTGCATCGCCGGGATCTGGCTGGCGTTGATCATCTGTTCGCCGACCGGCGCCAGCGACCCCGTGCTGGGCAGCAGGATGCCGACGCTGATCGTCCGGCCGAACCCGCCGGAACCGGAATCGGCCATCGACCCGGCGCCCTCGGGGTTTTCACCCTCGAACGTCTCGGTGTCGACGTTCTCGGTGGCCTCGTCGGTGAACTCCCAGATGTTGTAGGCTGCCGACGCCGGGTCGCCGGCCTCGTCGAAGTTGACGGAACTGGACGCCCCCTGGTAGTCGATGTCGTCGCCGTTGGCGGCCGCCTCGACGCCCTCGATGAAGTTCTCGGGGCCGACCCCCATGCCGCCCGGGTTGGCCATCCGGCGCATCTGGTCGCGGATGGCGGGCCCGCTGTTCTCGCCGGCGGCGGCGTTGGCCAGGATCTGGATGGCGACCGAGTCGTACGACTGGGCCGTGAACACCCCCGGCGAACTGCCGTACTCGTCCTCGTACATCCCGGTGTACGCCTCCTGGTTCGGGCCGCCCGCGGCGGGCGCCGTCCCCATGACGCTGCTCAGGTCGTGGCCGACGTTCGCCGCCAGGTCGGCCGACCGCAGCCCGTCCGGCACGATGACCTGCTGGTCACTGCTGGCGGTCTCGTAGAAGTCCTGGAACAGCTGGATGCCGTCCTCCGGGTACCCGATGATGTTCACCACGTCCGGGGAGTCGTCCCCGCCGGATCCACCGATGCACCCGGCGAGCCCGGTCAGCCCGGCGAATCCCGACGCGCCGATGCCCTTCATGACGGTTCGACGATTGATATTCCGTGCCATACTATCGGGAAGGTTACCAACCTTACTATATAAATCTGCCTCTCTGACTACAGCCCGTGACCGACGCCAGCGGCCGATTCCGCCCGCTCCGCCGTCGGGACCGGAGCGTCAAGTCACATCCATTACATGAAGATCGGCTACACTTCCCGGCAGTCGCCACAGATGAGCTGGCCGTTGAAGTTCTGCAGGTCCGGGGTCAGCGACCCGCAGGCCTCGCAGACGCCCTGTCTGGCGTACTCGGCTTCGGCGTCGGCAGCCTCGCCGACGTCGGCGGCCACCGCGGCCACGTCGCGGTCGCGGCCACCCTCGTGGGCTGGTCTCGTCGAGAGCGAGGCGGCGGCCCCGACGACGTCCCGTTCGGTGACGAGGCCGACGAGGTCGTCGCCGTCGGTGACCAGCAGGCACTCCGTGCCAGCCTCCGCGAGCTTGTTCGCGGCGTCGACGAATCCCGCCGCCGCCGGGACCGACGGCGTCGTCCCCGACATCGCAGCCGAAACCGGGCCGTCCGGCTCCCCGCCGCCGGCGAGGTGTGCGAGCGCGTCGGACGTCGTGAGCATCCCGACCGGGTCGCTGCCGCGGAGCACGACCGCCGCCCTGGCGTCCTCGGCCAGCAACAGGTCGGCCGCGCCCGAGACCGGATCGGACTCGCTGACCCCGACGTACTCCCTGGTCATGAGATCCCGGACCGTGACGTCTACCTCCATGGTTGGTGGTTTCGGTGGCTCGGGCTAAAAGCTACTCCCGGTATCCTTAATAGCCGAGCCGCGGTATTTCAGGGGTTAGCGATCCTCGGCGAACTCGACGGCCGTCCCGCGGCCGCGGCAGGTCTCCAGGGCGTGTTTGGCGGCCATGCCGGCGTCGCCGGCCGTCCCGGCCCGGCCGACGCCGACTTTCAACTCGACGTCCGTCGTCTCGTGGACGTGATCGATGGCGGACTCGTAGGCCGCCGCGTCGAGGTCGGGCGTGACGCCGATTATGTTGTCCCCGCCGACGAAGAAACACAGCGAGTCGTGCTCGTGGCGCATGTACCGCATCAGTTCCGCGTACCCCTGCTCGACGTGGATGAACGCGTCGAAGGCGTTGTAGCGGTCGGTGTACTCCTCGGTCATGTCGTTGACGTCGAAGTGTGCGATCTGGACGTCGTCGGGTTCGCGGTAGGACTCGTCGATGGTCCGGCCACGGAGGATCTCCTGGCGGGACCGGTCCTGGGCGCTACCCTCCTCCTGGAGCCGGCGGGAGGCGTCCTCCAGCGCCTGGACGGGGGTCGTCCCGGTGGCCACCGAGAAGCTGACGGTCACCGGATAACGGTTCCCGACCGACTCCTGGACGAGCGCGTGGTCGTCCATCGACAGGCCGTTGCTCACCGCGATCATGTTGTCGAACCGCGTGAAGAAGACGTAGCCGTCCGCGTTCCCGAACGACTGCGAGAGGTCGGCGTACAGCCGCGACTGCAGCGTCTGGAGGTCGACCTCCCGCCGGGGCTCCGGCGACACGGTCCACGGGCCGTAGTTGTCGATCTGGACGAGCGTGACCTGGGTGTTCGTCACGGTGACCGGCCGTTCGGGGCAGGGGGCTATAAGTGGACTGAAGCGTGCGGCGGCACGACGGGAGCGACCGTGATATGATGACGGGGAACCGTCACGTCTGAACGCAAACACCAGGGTTATAGTCGGTAAGGACGCACTGGGCAACATAGCATTCATGAGCAGGGGGGACGACGACGGATTGCGGACCAGGAGGGGGATGCTCGCCGGGGTAGCCGGCGTGGGACTCGCCTCGACCAGCGGGTGCATCCGTCGACTCCGTTCGTTGATGAACCGCGAGACGGGCCAGCAGGTCTCGGTCCGGATCAAGACGGTGCCCGCCGACAACGACCCGGTCGCCGTGACCATCGCGAGGAACCTGGCCGACAACCTGGAGGCCACCGGCGTCGAGTCCCGGGTCGTCCTCATGCCGGAGGACGAACTCCTCCGGGACGTCCTCATCAACCACGACTTCGACCTGTACGTGGCGACCCACACCGGGGCGTCGGACCCGGACTTCCTCCGGCCGTTGACCCACTCGCGGTACGCGGCCGAGACGGGGTGGCAGAACCCGTTCGGGTTCGCCGACCTGACGGTCGACGACCTGCTGGAGGAGCAACGCTGGTCGGAGGGTCGGACCCGCCGGTTGACGGTCGAGGAGGTCCAGCGGGAACTCGTCCGCCAGCAACCGTTCGCGACCGTGGCGGTCCCGGACGACGTCTGGGCCGTCCGCGAGGACCGCTTCGTCGGGTGGCGGGAGTTCGGACTCGCCTCCCCGCTGAACTACCTCGCCCTCGGCCCGGCCGACGACGTGGCGGGCGTCCAGCGTTCCGGGACCACGTCACGACAGGACGAACTCCGGATCGTCACGACCGACCCGCGGGTGACCGAAAACAGCAACCCCATCGCCGTCGAGTTCCGGAACCGTGGCACGTTCATGGAGTTGGTGTACGATCCGCTGGCCCGGACGTACGGCGGCGAGGTCAACCCGTGGCTGGCCGAGGACTGGACCTGGGAGGAAAGCGAGGACGACGCGCTGACGGTGACGGTCGACCTGCGCGAGGACCTCACCTGGCACGACGGCAGCGACCTCACTGCCAGCGACGTCGCGTTCACCTACCGGTTCCTCTCGGACACCTCGCTGGGCAACCAGGAGTCGTCCGTGCCGGCCCCCCAGTACCGGGCACAGACCTCGCTCGTCCGATCCGCGGAGGTCCTGGACGGCCGACGGGTCCGGTTGATCGTCGAGGGGAGCCGCGAGGTCGCCGAGTCGGTGCTGACCGTTCCGATCCTCCCCGAACGGGAGTGGCAGCCGATGTCGACGGAAGCCGACATCGCGGGGGTCGAGGTCGCGGAAGGGACGACCGAGGCGCTGGTCTGGGACAACCCGGAGCCGGTCGGTAGCGGGCCACTGAAACTGGACCGTCGCATCGCCGGGGAGGTCGTCTCCTTCGAACCGTTCGAGGACCACGTCCTCGAACGGGAGGGCACGGAACCCAACGAGCGGTTCGGCCGGATCGCGTTCACCGGCCTCGACGCCAGGGTCGCGCCGTCCTCGACGGCGATGGTCGAACTCGTCGCGGCCGACGACGCCGACGCCACGGCGTCGAGCCTCGCCGCCGACGACGTCCCGCGCATCGGCCGCAACCGCGAACTCGAACTGGTGGTCGAGCAGTCGCGGTCGTTCTACCACGTCGGGTTCAACGCGGACGCCTCGCCGACGAGCAACACCCGGTTCCGGCGCACGGTCGCACGCCTCATCGACAAGGAACACGTCGTCCGGACGGTCATGGGCGGGTACGCCTCGCCCGTCGCGAGCCCGCTCGACGGGACCGAGTGGCTGCCGTCGGACCTGGAGTGGAACGACGGCGCGCCCCGACTGCCGTTCATCGGCGAGGACGGCGAACTCGACGAGGAGGCGGCCAGAAACGCGTTCGAACAGGCGGGATTCAGATACGACGACGACGGGCAGTTGATCGCCCGGTGATACAGTGGTCCTGGTCGACGTCCTGCTGAACGTGGTCACCGTCGTTATGGTGTTGCTGGTGGCGACGGCCCTGCCGGTAATCGGGTACGCCCCACTCGCGGAGTTGAGTCAGCACGTCCGTCCGCGGATTCGACGGGCGGTCCCCTACCTGGGGGTCCTGGCGGCGACGCTGCTGGTGAACTCGGTCACGCGACGGATCGGGCCGGAGGTGTCCTGGATCATCGGCTGGGAGATCACCGGCTTCATCTACGGCATCGAGGGGACGTTCGTCCCGCAGTTGCAGTCGCTGGCTCCCCCCTGGCTGGTCACGTACTTCTCGCTGTCGTACGTCTACGGGTACGTCTACCTGCTGGTCTTTCCGCTACTGGCGTACCTGGCCATCGACGACCAGGAACCGTTCCGCAAGACCGTCGTCGCCTACACGTTCAACTACGCCATCGGCCTGGTCTGTTACCTGCTTTTCATCGCGTACGGGCCACGGAACCTGTTGCCGAACCTCGTCGACCCGCTGTTGTACGTGAACTGGCCGCGGTCGCAGATCCTGACCAGCGAGGTCAACGTCAACACGAACGTCTTCCCCTCGCTACACACCTCGCTGTCGGCCACCGTGGCCATCCTCGCGTACCGGACGCGGGACCTGTACCCCTGGTGGCTCGCCGCGTCGATCCTCGTCGCGGTCAGCGTCATCCTCTCGACGATGGTGCTGGGCATCCACTGGGCCACCGACGTCGTCGCGGGCCTGGGGCTGGCGTGGCTCAGCGTCAGACTGGCCGACCGGATCGAGGACCGCTACCACGAGGGGACCGAACCGGAGTCGTCCGAGGCGACCGCCTGAGGGCGACGGCGGTCGTGAAATTCGCCTGGCGGGAAAGGCACTTTGCCCGCCGGCGCCCAGCCACGCCATGGCCCGCGCGTTCGTGTTCGTGGACTGCGCCGCCGGGACGGCCCGGTCGGTGGTGACGGAGATCGGGGAGATCGAGGGAGTGGAGGAGGCACACGTCGTCGCCGGCGACTTCGACGTGGTGGCGGAACTGACGGCCGAGGCGGTCCGGGACCTGCTGGCGACGGTGACCAGCGACGTCCGGTCGCTGGAGGGCGTCGGGACGACCCGGACCTACGTCGCGCTGGAGTGACGCCGGCCCACGGGGACGCCCCCGCCGCCCCCGGACCGAACCCGGTAGCTTGAAAGCCGGCCGCACCGGCGTTTCCCGCATGACCATCCCCTCGTTCGTCATCGGCATCGCCGGCGGGACCGGCGCCGGCAAGACCACCATCGCCGAGCAGATCACCGAGAAGGTGGGCGAGGAGGTCACCCGGTTCCCGCTGGACAACTACTACCGGGACCTGGGCCACCTCGACTTCGAGGAGCGCAAGGACGTCAACTACGACCACCCATCGGCGTTCGAGTGGGAACTCGTCAGGGACCACCTGTCGACGCTGTCGGCCGGCCAGCCCATCGAGATGCCCCAGTACGACTTCACCGAACACGTCCGGACCGACGAGACGGTCCGGGTGGAACCGACCGACGTCATCGTCGTCGAGGGAATCCTGGCGCTGCACGACGACGACGTGGTCGACATGATGGACCTGCGGCTGTACGTCGAGACCGACGCGGACGTGCGCATCCTCCGGCGCATCCGCCGGGACGTCCTCGACCGGGACCGCGATCTGGAAGGCGTGATGGATCAGTACCTCTCGACGGTCAAGCCCATGCACGAGCAGTTCATCGCCCCCACCAAGCGGAAGGCCGACGTCATCATTCCCGAAGGGGCAAACAGCGTCGCGGTCAACCTGCTGGAGGAGAAGGTCCAGGCGGAGATCCGCGGCGACGCCGTGCGCCGCTGGGAACGGTCGGAACTGGAACGGAAACTCGGCGAGGAACTGGACCTGGGGCGTCCGGAACGGGGGTAGACAGTGCAACGCCCCGGGCTGGGTACGTGAGATCAGGCCCGCTTCGGTTCGGGGTCGGCGCCGACGGGGTGGTAGTCCCAGAAGCCCCCGGCGCGCATCGCCGCCCCGACCGCCCGGTGGAACGCGAGGACGTCCTCGAACTCCTCGGCGTCGACGTGCTCGAAGACGTCGGCGACGCTGACGACCCGCCGGTAGTTGATCCGGACCGGATGGTCACCGTACTCCTCGACGAACTCCGCGGCCGACAGCGGGAACTCGGCGTCCTCGACCTTCTTGGCGATTATCGCCATGCCGTACTTGCGCATCCCCTCGCTGCCCTCCTCGCCGTCGGGATCGT
>CAYTAG010000003.1:0-2373 GCA_964435625.1 uncultured Halobacteriales archaeon
ACGGCGTACGTGATCCGGGTCGCCAGCGTCTCGCGGCGGTCGCTGGCGACCGGGCCGTTCCTGCTCAAGGGCGGCGAGGAGTGGGAGGAGACGAGCGACCTCGACGAGAAGTTCGAGTAGCGGGGCGTCGGCGACTCCCGACCGATCCGCATAACTCGCTCATAACAAAGGCGACGAGGGTGCTGTGGTGGAACGCATGACCGAGCACGTCACTCTCGCGAGTTCGCTGGTGGTGTTCGTCATCAGCCTGCTGATCGGGGCCTTCGGCATCTACGTCGGGGCGCGGGTCGTCACCAACCACGAGGATTACACCTACGCGATAGTGACGGCGCTCGTCGGAGCGCTCGCCTGGGCGGTCGTCGCCTTCCTCGTCGGCTGGATTCCCTTCCTGGGCCCGATTTTGGCGTTCGTCGCCTACCTGGGGATCATCAACTGGCGGTACCCCGGCGGCTGGTTCGACGCGCTCGCCATCACGCTGATCGCGTGGATCGCGGTCCTCGTCGTCCTGTACGTGCTCTCCGTGCTCGACGTCACCACGCCAGAAGCGTTCGGCGTGCCCGGAACCTGACGGCGGACAACCGCCGCACTTGCCGTCTCGTCTCTCGTCGTCCCGGTCCGTACGTGGGGGTGGCTTCGCCCGGGATCGGTCTACCGCCGCCCGCGCCCGAACCACCGGCTGGCGGCGGTCCGGACCACGAGGCCGACGAGCAGGCCGGCCGCCAGCGCCCGGACGCGCTGGCGGCGGCGCCGGGCCTTCGCCTGTTCGGGGAAGTACTCCTCGAGGGCGTTCCAGACGAGTTCGCCCAGTTCCTCCCTGAGGACGCTCGCCTGTCGGTCTGCCTCGGTCGCTGCTCGCTCCCTGGCTCGCTCGCGTGCGTCGTCGAGCATACCGCAAACCCCGTCTCGCGTGGGGAAAGTTATGCGGCCTATTCGGGGGGACGGACGCCCGCCGGTAGCGATCACCGACGGCTCCCCGGTGCCGGTCCCGCGGGGTCAGAGCACCAGCGAGACGATGGCCAGCACCAGGAAGATGAGGACGAAGATGCGGGCGACCTCCATGCTGATCCCGGCGACGCCGCGGGCGCCGACGACGGCGGCGACCAGCGCCAGCACGAAGAAGATGATCGCGTAGGTCAGGAACTCGCCCGTGAACATCTGCAACGGGAGCACGAACTCCGCGAGCCCGGCGGTCGTGAGCGCGGTGGCGGTGGTGGTGAACACGGTTACACTCCGTGGCTACCGCAACAGCGACCCTTTGTTATGACGACGTTAGTGACGCCGCCCCGGCGTCGGCGACCGGCGTGCAGTTCGATTCGGGCGGAGGCACCCGATGGGCCGCGTTACCGGGCGATCCGCCGCCGGGGAGGCCGACTCGGCCGTCGACGGGGGACCGACCCGCGCTCGCGGGCTACCGTATAGCCCCGGGGCCGGTGGCCGTGGCCCCCGGTTCGGCGGGGCGCCTGGCCGGGGTCGTCCCGACGGCGTCCGGGGAATAACGCGGCGTTACGCGGGCCAACGACCGACCTACTTCCGATAGCGGTGTTATAACAATACGCGCCGGTCGTGTCGTTCCCACTGGTCCCAGGAGGACCGATTATGCGAGAACACGAGCAGAGACAGCCCGATCCGTACGAACCCCGAGAGGTCGGCCGCCAGGGTCGGCAGTCGGGACGAGAACAGCGAGGTGAGCAGGGCCAGCACGAGCGAGGCCAAACACATCAGCAGGGCCAGCAACACCAGCAGGGCGGCCACCAGCAGGCCGGTCGAGGCCAGCAGACCGGCCGGCACCAGCAGACGGGCCAGCAGGGTGGCCGGCAATCCGGCCACGGCGGCCAGGAAGGGGGCTGGCAGGAACGACGCGGCCACGGTCGAGGACAGCAGCGGAGCGAGCACGGCCAGTACGGCCAGGGCGCCCAGCAGCACGGCCAGGGTAGCCAGCAACACGGTCAGCGTGGCCAGCGCGGTGGCACGGGCCGGCAACACGGTCAGGGTCACCAGCAGGGCCACCAGCAACGTGGCAGCCAGCACGAGCAGGGTCAGCGGACCGGCCGGCACCAGCAGACGGGCCAGCAGGGTGGCCAGCAATCCGGCCACGGCGGCCAGCGAGGCCGGACGGGCCACCAGGGCCAGTCGGGCCACCGGCAGAGCGGTCGTCAGCAAGGTAGCCATCGGCAGAGCGGTCACCAGCAGGGCGGCCACCAGCAGGCCGGTCGAGGCCAGCAGACGGGCCAGCAGGGTGGCCGGCAGCAGGGTGGCCGGCAGGGTGCCCGACCCGGCGAACCGGGGAGCGGCCAGAACGCCCCCCAGCAGGGCCAGCGCGGACTGGGCCACCGGCCCGACCAGCAGGGCCAGCAGGGCGGAACGGGCCAGCAG
>CAYTAG010000003.1:2473-6210 GCA_964435625.1 uncultured Halobacteriales archaeon
GTGGCCGCCAGCAGGGTCAGCAGCGAGGCCAGCAACACGGCCAGCAGACCGGTCACCGGCAGGGCGGCAACGAGCAGGGCCGCCAGGACCGGGCGACCGAGCGCCACCACGAGACCCGCGGCGGCGACCGCCAGCAGGGCGACGAGCACCGACGACGAACCGGGCGATAACGGGACGACGAATGCAGGGAGCGCGACGAACGCGTCGCTTGCGACACGCCAGATCACCACACACCACCTGACAACTACGGAGGAATACCAATGGACAGAACCACTATCACGGACGAGGACGAGGGAAAGAAAGTAGTCGACGCCGACGGCGAGGAGATCGGCATGGTCTCCGGCGTCCGCGGCGGAACCGCGTACGTCGAGCCGAACCCCGGGATCGGCGACTCGATGATGGCCAAACTCGGCTGGGAGAACGTCGACGAGGACGACTACCCGCTGGACGACGCGAGCATCGACCAGGTCACCGACGACGAGATCCACCTGCGGAGGGACATGTAGGATGCAACACCAGCACGCGTCCCAGGGCACCGGCGGATACGGCCACTCGGTCGAGACCGAGCCTGGTGGCGGGATGGCCGGGGGCCAGGGCGTCGGCGGCCAGGAGGGGTCGCTCGGCGGCACCGAGTTGCAGTCCCCGGCGGGCGGCCAGGAGATGGAGCCGACCGGTGGGGGAATGCAGGCGACGAGTGGCGGAACGCAGACGACCAGCGGCGGCGTGCAGGCGACGGGCAGGGGGATGCAAACGTCCCAGGGCGGTCCGGGGCTCACCCTGGACGACGCCCTGACGGGGCAGATGCGCGTCGCCCTGCACGACGCGATCAAGTCCGCCAGGGTCTGTGAGTGGTGCGCCGACCAGTGCATCGACGAGGGGCCGGGGATGGAACGGTGCATCCGGCTCTGCCGGGACGTCGCGGACCTGGCGCGGCTGAACGCCGCGTTCGTCACCCGCGATTCGGTGTTCGGCCCCGACGTCGCCCGGACGTTCGCCGAGGCGGCCGAGGAGTGCGCCCTGGAGTGCCAGCAGCACCCCCACGAGCACTGCCAGGAGTGCGCCCGCGTCCTCCGCCGGGCGGCGCGGACGAGCCGCGAACTGATCTCGACGGTCGGCGGCCAGAGCACGGAGGTCGCCGGGCAGCTCCCGGCCGGCCGGCAGTAGCTACGCCACCGCTCTTTTCGCGGCGACGATCAGTCGCCGTCGACCGCGGGGCATTCCTCGGGGAACTCCCGCTTGCGGAGCCGCTGCTGGCCACAACGGACGCACCGGAAGTAGGTTTCGAGGTACTCCTGCTGGCCGTGCCGGCGGTGGGGCTCGGGATGGCGGCCGGGGACCCACTCCCGCTTGTCGATCACGAGATGGTCGCCGACCGCGTCGGGGGTCGGTTGCAGCGGGGCCGCCCGCCGCTGGTCGTCGTGGCTGGTCATGTTCTCGGTGCCACGTGGCGGTCCCGGCCGACGGCGGCCGGGCGCCGCGACGCCGGCCGTACGCCGTCGAACGGGATAACTCCCCCGTCGAATTCGACGGCTCGCCGGCCGTAGGAAAACGCTTAACCGCGGTTGCCCGAACATACTGACGACGAACGGATCACCAATGACGTCGGATCCCTGCAAGGTCGGACGCGTCGCCGAACGGTGGGACCTCGACGACGTCGACCGCGACCTGGCCGACCGCCGCACCCGCGACCGCGCGAGCCTCCGGGACCTGGCCGCGTACTTCGACCGGCGGGTCCTGCGCGCGGCCATGGAGCGGGCCGGGATGGCGCCGCTGGACGGCGAACCCGCGAACGTCCACCGGTTGCTGACCGACGACGACGTCAGCGGCGCCGCCCGGACCCGCGCGCGACGTCGGCTCGAACGGGCCGGCGTCGACGTCGACGCGGTCCGGTCGGACTTCGTCTCGCACCCGACCGTGGGCAAGCACCTGCGGGAGTGCCTGGACGTCTCGAAACCGGCCGACGGCGACCCCGTCTCGACGGCGCGCGAACGGGTCGCCAGGATGCAGAGCCGTTCGGAGGCGGTCGTCCACAACGCCGTCGAGGGGCTGGCCGACGGGGGCGAGGTCGACGGCGGCGACCTGACGGTCGTCGTCGACGCGCGCGTCGTCTGTGAGACCTGCAGCGCCCACCACTCCGTCGAGTCGTTCCTCGACCGCGGGGGCTGTGACTGCGAGTGAAGCGATTTACAACCATACGTCTGTAAAGCAACCGGCTACCGGGGGTGCCCCGGCGTGCAGTGGTCCGGATCCGGACCCCGACCGACGGAAGTTTTTAAGGCGGTACCGGCGTAACGCCGGCTTACGGAACGGAGGACAGAATGACCGACGACGTCGCCATCCGGTCGGCGGAGCATCGCGCCGTGCGGGAGTACGACTGGGGTTCGGTCGAGTCGGTGGGCTCGCTGGTCGTCGAGACCGTCGCCGAGTTCGCGGGGGCGTCCCCCACGGAGCTGGAGCAACTGTACGCCCGGGTCGACGCGGACGCGCTCGACCGGCTGTTCCGGCCGGTGGCGGACGACGCGTCCCGGACCGGGGGCAAGGTCGAGTTCCCCTTCGACGACTACTTCGTGACCGTCCACGCCGACGGCCGGATCGTCGTCGAGGCCTCGCGGGACGGCTGATCGGCCGTCGCGTCGGCACCCCGTCGCCCGGAACTCGGCAAAACGCCGCCCTAGTCGCCGACGGTGAGCTCGTGGATCTCCCGGAGGTAGGTCACCCGAACGGCGCCGTGCTGGGGTAGCGGCTCGACGGAGACGTCGCGCGCGTCCTCGGGGATGTCGACGGTTTCCCCGTGGTACCTCAACTCCGAGACGACCCGGTAACTTGCCCTCGTCACGGTGTCCCTCCGTCCCCCCGTCGCACGGTTTCGAGGGGGCGTCGACCATCGAACATACACGCGGTAATGGACACTTATCGGTTATACCTGTCGCTTATGGTCAACTACGTATCATGAATCCGCCGGCGGGCGGCGGGGACACCGCCGCTACTGGAACCCGATCTCGCGCTGGCGGCGGCGGTCGGACTTCGGGAACGTGACGGTGCAGACGCCGGCGTCGTACTCGGCGTTGGCGCCCTCGACGTCCGCGTCGGGCGGGATGGGGATGGTCCGCCGGAACGACGTCGGCCGTTCGCGCTGGTGGGCGGTCGCGTCCGCGACGGCGTCGTCGCGACGCTCCCCGAGAAAGGTTAGCTGGTCGTTCTCCGCCCGGATGCGGATGTCCTCTTCCGCACAGCCCGGGAGGTCGACGAGCACGGTCACCTCGCCCTCGGTCTCGAAGACGTCGATCGCCGGCACGGGGACGAGATCCGGGCCTGGCCCCGGCGGCTGCTGGGGGACCGCCTGCTGGCGGCCCCGTGGTTGCTGGTTCCCCTGGAACGGGCCGGCGGGCGGTCCCTGCTGGGGACGGCTCTCGGCGCGCGCCTGCGGTGGTGGTTGCTGCTGCTGTGGCTCGCCTCCTGGCGGGTACCCTTCCGGCCGGCGGTCGGGGGCCGGCTCGCGACCGGCGCCGCGCCGGCCCTGGTCGCGGCGCTGGCGGGTCATCGTTGCCGCTGGAGGTGGGCGTTCGCCCGTCCGTGCTGGTCGAGTCCGTCGCGTCGCGTGTGTCGTTCGCCTTCCATTGGGATCACCGCTCCGACGGCTCGCGAGGGGAAATCGCCCCACGAGGTAGCAATCCGTACCCCGGCCGTCCGAATAAACACGCGGCACCGTTCAGTCGGTAGCGGCCGGTTTCGGCCGG
>CAYTAG010000003.1:6310-48097 GCA_964435625.1 uncultured Halobacteriales archaeon
CGGCCGGTGCTCGCCGTTAGCTCCGGCCCCCGGCGGATCCGGGGACG
Source organism: uncultured Halobacteriales archaeon (assembly GCA_964435625.1). Taxonomy (GTDB): domain Archaea; phylum Halobacteriota; class Halobacteria; order Halobacteriales; family PXRE01; genus PXRE01. The sequence continues at coordinate 6,358 of CAYTAG010000003.1, forward strand.
GTCCTCTGGGACCCCTCGACCGTGAGTTGCCCGGGATCGACCCGGTCGGAGCCCTCGCTGGCGGCCTCGAAGGCGTCGAGGACGTCCCTGACGGCGTAGGTCGTGGCGTCGTCGGCACACGGCGCCAGGAACGCGAGGTCGTCGCCGCGGTAGGCCGCCAGCGCCATCGCCGGGAAGGAGACGGCGTCGTACTCCTCGTCGGCGAGCCGCGAGCGGACGGGTCGTGGCTCGAACCGCGGCCGGAGGGTCAGCCCCCGCTCGTCGGCCCACGCGGAGAAGGTCTCGACCAGTTCCCGCAGTTCCCGGCCGACGTCCGTCTCGGCGGCGGCCGACGGGCCGAACCCGCGGCCCCACACCGTCACCTCGAACGCGTCGATGGCGCCGCCGTCGGCCAGCCCGCGGAGGCGATCCAGCACCGCCTGCTGGTGCTCGCACCCGCCACGGGGCAACAGCGACCGAACGTACAGTTCCAGTCGTATCTCGGGCTGCCCGTCGCTCATCGCTTCAAGCGACTCCCGACTCCGAATAAAGCGTTTGGACGCGACCGTGCACGTGGACAGCGTCCGAGAGGACGTTGACAGCGTCCGGTAGGTACCGGGCAGGCGGTGCCAGCGGCGGCGCCGTCGCGTGCCGACGGCTCCGGGGGACGAAGGCACGAAGAACGGTCCGCCGGCACGGCGGGGAAAGCGGGGTGGGCGGACAGGCTGCTGGGTCGGGGTCGGGCCCGTCGACGGGCCGGGTCGAGGAACCGCCGACGGGTCGGTCGCGGGGCGGGTGCCTCTGTGGGGTCCCGGGACCGTCCGGGGAGCGGTCGGTGGAGAGTGGGGCACGACGGCGGTAACCTGGTCCCGGTCACCCCGTTCGATGGATGGGGGACCTCGAAGAAAAACCCTCCCGCTAAAGCTTCGAAACCGTGGGACGGCAACGGGACAGCGCGCGACGTCCGGAGTCACTGTCGACCTGGGGGGCCGAATCGCCCGTGGACCCGCTGGCTGCCGGTCCGGGTGGCTACTCCCCGGACCGGTGCTCCGCCGGGGTCCGGCTCGCGGACCCGTCGTCGGGTTCCGGGGAGTCGCCCGCGGCCCCGCCGTCGGCCTCGATGGCCCCCGCGAGTTCGGCGCGCACGAAGGGATCGAGCCGCGTGACGGTCGCGCCGCCGTCGCGTTCGCGCTCGACGAGGCCGGCCTCCTGGAGCCGCTGGAGGTGGTAGGAGACGGTGCTGGCCGCTCGATCCAGCGACTCCGCGAGTTCGCTGACGCTGGCCGGCTCCCGTTGCTGGACCGTATCGAGCATCCGCGCGGTCGCGTCGTCCTCCAGGGCGGCGTTCAGCTCCTTGCGCTCGCGCTCCATCATCGTCGGGAACAGTCTGCGCTTGCCCCGGATCTTGGCCTCGTCGAGCACGTCCTCCTTGTTGAGGACCCACGTGTGATACCGGACCGTCGACAGCGGGACCGCCGTCCGCTCGGCGACCTCGCTCATCGAGAGGCCGGGCGAGCGGGTCACCTCCTCGTAGATGGTCCGACGGGCGTCGTTCTCCAGCAGCCCGTCGTCGCCCTCGGTCGCCCGGATCTCGCCGGCGTCGAAGGACTCCTCGTCGAAGGACCCGTCCCGCACCCGCATCGAGGTCGTCATCGGCGGCGGGAACGTCGGGTCGGGGATTCCCTCGAACGTCTCGACGACCGGGTGGACCGACTCCGCTTCGGCGTCGGCGACGGCCGGCGCCGGGTTGAACTTCCTGATGCCGAGGTCGGGGACCGGCGCCGACGCGCCGACGGGTGGCGGTGTCAGTCGCTCTATCGTCGGCCCGTCGCCGGGTGTGGCCATCCCGACGGCGCTGGCCTGGACGACCAGCGACATCATCATCGCGACGAGGACGAACCACAGCAGTGCCCGGATCCCCCGGCGGACGGCGTCCCGGATCGACAGCGTCTTCGGAGGCTCTCTTCGACGAGTAGGCGACGCGTTCCGCGCGTCACGTCGTGACTGGCGGGATGAACCTTGCACGGGGACGCCCTCGCAACCCGAGGGTACCCCGTTCAGCAAGTTAAGGCCGCCGACGGTTCAGTCGGGTAGGGTGATCCGGTTTCCGCCGGAACGCGGCCGTAGGGACCCGTTACCGGCGGTATTCGGCGGCGTTTACTTATCGGTCCGGCGGCCGTCGATCCTCGGAACCGGCATGAGCGACGCCACCGTCGGGGACCGACGCGTCGCGTCCTGGTCCCCGGACGCCCTCGACCGAGCGTTCGTCGCGGCGTACGCCGTCGCGCTGGCGGGGAGCCTGGCCGTCTCCGTACTCACCTACGTCTACGTCGGCCCGGGCGTCCGGGGCGTCCGGGAGGTCAACCCGGTGACCGCGGCGGTCATCGAGTCGTTTGGCCGCGAGTGGATGGTCTGGATCAGGACGGCCGTCGTCGTGGGGAGCTACTGGTCGTACGCCTACGTCCGCGCGCGGACGAACTGGTCGACGCTGCCGGTCGCGTTCGCCTGGGCCGGGGCGGCCGTCCAGGTGCTCAACCTGGCCGCCGACCTGCGGGTCGCGACGCTAGCTGGTCCCCCTCCGGGCTCGGCGCTGCTGGCCGCGGGCGCCGTCCTCGCCCCGGCGCTGCTGGCCGGAATCGTCCTGTGGCCGCCGGCGGATCCCTGATCGGCCGGAAAAATCGGATGGAACCGATGGGGCTTCGGGTTGGTGGGTGGTTCGTGGGTGGGCGGGGGTCGCGTGGCCACCCCCAACCGGCGATGGCCGGTCGGGTCGCCGGCCACTTCGACGTTCACGCCTCGCCCGTATTGTTATAACCACGTTACGCGTTCGGCGGCGCTGGCTGGCGATTTCGGCGAGCGCGCCGGGCCGCGTTCCGCCGGCCGTCGGGATCGCCCAGCGCCGGACGGGTCGGGTTACCGTACCCTACGGGCGGGCCGGGACGTGTAACCCGGCAGTACCGCCCTCGACGGCACCGATGCGAAGCCCGGGTCGAGCGCCGGGCGGCTACACGTTCTCGATGAGTTCGACCACGTCGTCGACGTCGACGACGATGAACTCGTCGTCGCGGATCATCTCCTCCTCCTCGGGGATGAACATCAGGTAGTCGTCCCCGTTCTGGTTGGCCGACACCGAGATCCAGTCGACGAGTTCGTAGTCGAGGTCGCCTTCGAGGTCCGGGTCCGCGGGTTGCTGCTTCCAGTCTTCCTTGGCACAGTTCGACATCGGACCACCTCAGGGACGGATTCGGAGCGGGTCGGCCCGACTGTCGTTCGCGGTCTGGACGGGTCGGCGTCCGGAGGCGGACGCCGGCGGTCCACGTATGACGACATTACCGGGGGATCCGCCGCCGGTAGTTTGCTCTTTCGCGTCACCGTCACCTTCTCCGTGGCTGGGCATGTCCCCGAAGGAGACCCCTACTCAAATAGTAATTTCTACAGGTCGGTCGCGTGGAATCCGCCATCGACGTGCCGCTTGCCTACGGATAGTTGCGGAATACTTGCGGGGCCGGGTAACGTCGGTCTACGGCCGGGTAACGACCGGTGAACCCCCACGGTCGCGTCGGCTCGGCGGCGCCGGCGCCCGTCCGACAGCCGGGCCGTCCCGCGAGCGCGAGGCCCGTCCGGGGACGGCGGGTCCGCCCCGTCGACGTATCCGTCCGCCCGGCCGGGGAAACGACGGAGGTACTTCCAAGGTACTTGCGGGATCCTGATGCAGACCGAACCATTAACCGAGATTAGCGCTTCGAGTGTAGTAATGGATCGGCGGACCTTCCTGAAGGTAACGGTTGCGGCCGGGGTAGTTGGGGTGGCGGGGTGTCAGGAGGACGAGGGGTCACGGGAGTCGCCGTCGACGGCGACGGACGCGCCGACCGACGTGCCGTCGGCGACGCCGGGCGACGTGAACGCCGAGCAGGAGTCGTCGCTGGCGGAGGTGTCGGTGGACGTCGCCGACGGCGAGGACGTCTCGAACGTCGTCGCCGACGTCGCCAGCGGCGAACGGCTCGTGTTCCCGTCCGGCCGCTTCACCTGGGAATCCCCGATCCGCGTCACCGCCGACGACTGGGGGATCAGGTGCCAGGAGGACACGGTCTTCGAGGTGCCCGCCGGGATGGGCGACGGGGCGCAGGGCGAACTGCTCAGGACGAACCACAGGGACAAGACGGCCGACAACTTCGTCCTGGAGAACCTCACGTTCGACTCCTCCGGTCGCGCCGCGCCGGGGTTGCACCTCGGCGCCAGGAACAGCGCCCGCGTCGACGGGCTACGCTACGAGATGAACGGGCCGATGTCGCCCCGGTGGCAGGAAAACGGCGTCCACGCGTACGTCGAGAACGCCGACGGCGTCCTGCGGATCGACGACTACCGGCAGTTCAACAACGGCGACCTGGGCGCCTACGCGCAGGGGAACAGCCGCAGCGGGATCTGGGTCGGGCCGAGCAACCAGGGCACGGTCCACCTGCGGAACCCGGTGCTCCAGGGGTTCCCGAACAACGCCTGCTACGTCTCCCGCCAGCCCGGGACCGTCGTCGTCGAGGGCGGACTCCTGATGAACAACAACGTCTCCGCGGTCCGGGTGTCGGGGAGCGTCGAGGTCCACAACACGACGATCTACATCGACATGGACCGCTACGTCGACGGGGCTGGCAGGCTCGAGGGGCCCGACCACAACACGCGCGGGCTCTGGGGCGACAACAGGCAGGCCGGGACCGACGGCGGCCTCGTGCAGGGAGTCTCCTGCATCATCACGAGTTACCGGCGGTGTACCGGCCTCGTCTCCATCCTCGAGAACCCCCGGATGACGGTCCGGGACAGCCAGTTCCTGTTGAACACCAGCATCGAGGGCGTCCGGGCGTTCGACGGCAAGATCGAACTCGCGGGCTGTGCCTTCGACGGCAGGTCGTTCGACTCGACGGCCGGCGTCGGCAACATCACGGGGTCGGGCAACCACGTCGAGCCACACATCAACCCCGGCGACGTCCCCATCGAGAGCCGGTACAGCCGGTTCGACTGGCGGAAGACGCACCCGGAGACGCCCGCCCCGTGACCGAGCGGTCCCGCCACCGGTGTCGATCCCGCGGGTAAGAGCCGTCTACCGACTGCCGGGCGTCGCTGCTGCCCCGGTAAAAAGACTCATATAAATGTGACGTCGGGTCGAGGGACCGTTCCATGGGCAACGACCGGAAGTCGATCCTGTTCGTCGAAAACCTGGACCTGGCCTCGCCGCTCGGTTGTACGGTCGCGTACTACCTGGTCACCGAGCTGGCGGACTCGCACACGGTCCACGCGATCTGCCGGCGGCGGGCGGACCGACGCGACGGGGAAGACGTCCCGGAGGGCGTCGAACTGCACAGCATCTACACGGGGGAGATCCCCGTCGTCTCCGGGCTGCTTTACGTCCTCCTGTCTACCCTCTACGCCGTCGCGCTGAGCGCCGTTCACCGGTACGACGTCGTGTTCTCGTTCCAGAACGACGTGATCCAGGGGTGGCTCGGTGCCCGCGCCGGCGGTTCGAAGTTCGTCGTGGGGCTGCAGTCCGTGCCCGTCAGACAGACGCGGGACTTCGTGGCGTCGACGGACGGATCTCCGGGGATCCGGGCGGCGATCTCGATGAAACTCTACGCGCTGTACGCCGCGACGCTCACGCGCCTCCTGGAGAGCGCCGCGGTGGTCGTCTGCCTGACCGACGGCATTCGGGGGGTGACCGAGGACGTCTACTCCATCGACCTCTCGGACGCGCCGGTCATCGGGATGGGCGTCGACGCCGACCGGTTCGCGGGCGGCGAACCACGGCCGGAGTCCGGGTCGGACGCGTGGACGATGACGTACGTCGGGACGATCACGCCGACCCGCAGGATAGATCACGTGATCGAGGCGGTGGCGGCCCTCGATCACGACGTCGAACTGCGGATCGCCGGGACCGGCCCGGACGACCACCTCGCCTCCCTGGAGGAGAAAGCCCGGACGCTCGGCGTCGCCGGGCAGGTGGAGTGGCTGGGGCTGGTTCCCCACGAGGAGATCCCGGAGCTACTGCGGTCGACCGACGTCGCGGTCTCGCCGCTGGCGGACATCGAGTCCTACCGGATCAGCTTCCCCGCCAAACTGCTGGAGTACATGGCCGCGGGCTGTCCGGTCGTCGCGACCGACATTCCCCCGCACCGGCGGCTGATCGACGACGGCGAGAACGGCTTGCTCTACGACGGGAGCACGACCGCGTTCGTCCGGGCGCTGGAGACGTGTTTCGACGGCGAGCAGCGCCAGGAGTCGATCAGCTGCCGCGCGAGGGAGACGGCCCGGGAGTACGACTGGGACGTCATCGTCGGCCGGTACGAGGACGTGCTCTTCGACGGTGACGCGACCCCGACCGGGGAGTCGGGGCGTTCCCCCACTTCGGAGGCGGGCCAGGCCGCGAGGGGCCGACCGGTCAGTCGAGATGGCGCTGGAGCCAGCTCTCGAGAGTCGTGAGCGGACCCAGCACGTCCATCTCGTCGGCGTCGCCGCGGAGGTGTCGCTGCTGGCGCTGCCGGATCGCGTCGGCGTCGACGAACGGGCGGTCGCACGCGTCGTCGATCAGGTCGTCGAGTCGCTGCTGGAGGTCGTCGTGTGACCGGTACCACGTCCCCGACAGGCTCTTGCCGCCGTACGTGGGCTCGGATTTGAGCTGGGACAGCGCGGTGCTGGCGAAGAAGCCGGCGACGTGCAGCGGATAGGGGTACGTCGGCTTCAGCCGCGACCGCTCGTAGGGGATCTCCGCGAGGTCCCCGTTCAGGAACCGGATCATCCGGATCTTCGGTTTGACGACGCCGTATATCAACTGCTCGTCGGCGGCGGGGAGCGCCCCCATCCGGTAGGTGACGGGCAGCCTGGCGGCCTGCGAGAGGAAGTCCCCGTCGGCGTGGGGGACCCGGGTCCCGGCCCGGCACCGGGCGACGGGATTGCTCGCGTGGGCGAGCCGCGGGTAGTAGTTCTGGAAGTGTGCGTCGACGACGCCCCGTTCGAAGGTGGGCTCGTCGATGCGGTAGGCCTCCTTCCGGAACGACCCGAGCGGATCGACGGGGACGTCCAGGACGTCCTTGACCTCCTCGGCCGAGAGGGTCGCCTCGCTCTCGTACATCGACCGGACGAGGGACGACGCGTCGGTCAGGTGATGGCGACAGAGGTGCTGGCCGAAGAGTTCGCCGATGAACCCCTCCATGAGCACGTCGGGGTCGCGTCGCTCGATGTTGAAGGCCGCCGAGAGGTTGAGCGCGGTGTCCCACCGTATCATCCCGTCGGTAACGTCGATCACCTTCTCCATGACGGGGAGAAACCGGTCCGGGGTCAACGGGACGTTCTCGAGGGGGACCTCCAGCGCGTCGGTCACCTGCCGTGCGAGCTCCGGGTTCACCCCGTTGCCCGGGTTCGCGTCGTAGGTGTAGGCCACGAACGACTCGAAGTCGCTCCCGTTCCGGTAGTTGCGTGCGAGTTCGTTCGCCGTCGCGCGGCTGTCGAGCCCGCCGGACAGCCACAGCCCGAGGTCGCCCGTCACCGACCGCGCCGTCCGGTCCATCGCCCGCTGGAACTGCCTGACCAGCCGGTAGAAGTACTCCTCGGTCGGGTCCGCCGGGTCGTAGTCCGGACGCCAGTACCGGCGTTCGGTGACGTCCCCGTCCTCGTATTCGAGGACCGTCGCCGGGTGGATCGACCTGACGCCCTCCAGAATCGTCGTGTCGCTCCACATGTTGCCCATCAGCAGGAGGTCGCTGACGCCCTGCTCGTTGACGGCCGGATCGTCGAGCACCGCCAGGAGTGGCGCCAGCCCGGACCCGAAGACGAACCCGTTCCCGGTCGCGTAATAGCAGGGCCGACTCCCGATCTTGTCGGTCCCGACGACGATCCTGTCGTCGGCCCCGTCCACGCAGGCGACGGTGAACGGTCCTTCCATGGCTTCGAGCGTCCGCTCCGGCGCCCGGAGGAGACGCTCGAAGACGTCCGGGACGTCCCACCCCAGTTCGTCGAGGTTGGTGATCGCCCCGTCGACCGCCCCGACGGTCCGGTCGTCGGTCCAGAACGCGTGTCCGCGGGGGTCCCGCTCCCCGTGATGCTGGGCGCCGAGCCCGTAGTTCCCCACCTCGAACCGTTCGGAGGCGTACCACTCCTCGTACGCCAGGGCGTCGACCATCCGGCCGAGCCGGTTCCCTGAGACGGTTCCACCAGTGATGCCGGTCATCGGCAGTAACTGGTAACGTTTCGGGTATTAGTATGAAGTCGATAACCGCCGACTACCACGGTGCCGCCGACGCGTTGATCGAGCCTGCGGCGTCGGCGGCCGCCGATCCCCGGAACCGTCGTCCCGGGACCGGTCAGGGCCGGCCGACGACGTCGTCGGCGTCCACTTCCTCGTCGTCGAGGGAGACGGTGGCGGGGTCGCTGAGCGAGAAGTCGGTGATCTCCCCGGAGAAGCGGTAGCGGTCGATGCCGCCCCAGACGTGGCCGCTGGCGGTGGCGCCGTCGACCGTATCGTGGTCGTCGACGGTGGCGTTGCCCTCGTCGGTCTTCGCGAGGTCGCCGCTGACCGCGACCCGGTAATCTGCGTACCCCTGGTCGCCCCGGATCGTCAACGCGTGCGGGAGCGTCTCCAGGGTCGCGGGGTCGACCCGTTCGTCGTTGAGGTAGACGGCGGCCTCGCCCTCCAGGAACGAGAAGTCGGTGATCTCCCCGGAGAACCGGAAGGTGTCGGTGTGGGTGGTCTCCGTGACCCAGCCGGTCGCCGTCCGGCCGGAGACGTCGTCCCACTCCTCGAGGGTGCCGTCCTCCGCGTCGAGCTGGCCGCTGACGGTGAACTCGTAGTTCGTGGGCGTGCCCTCACCCTGGATGGTGAGGACGTCGCTAAAATTTCCGAGCTCCGAGGGATCCACCTCCTGGCCGTCGAGGGAGACGGTGGCGGGGTCGCTGAGCGAGAAGTCGGTGATCTCCCCGGAGAAGCGGTAGCGGTCGATGCCGCCCCAGACGTGGCCGCTGGCGGTGGCGCCGTCGACCGTATCGTGGTCGTCGACGGTGGCGTTGCCCTCGTCGGTCTTCGCGAGGTCGCCGCTGACCGCGACCCGGTAATCTGCGTACCCCTGGTCGCCCCGGATCGTCAGCACGTGCGGGAGGGCGGACGCGTCGGTGGGGACCCGACACGCGTTCGTCGAGATGCCCTCCCTCCGGACGCCGTCGAACCCCCCGTTGGGTAACGCGACGCAGGAGCTTCGGACGACGGAGTCCGGCCGGCCCTCGACCTGGAACCCGCCGCCGGACCCGGTGAAGTCGCAGTTCTCGAAGACGAGCGCGTCGTCGCCGGCCGACGTCGGGGCGGCCGTCACCGTCGGGAGGTCGGCCGGGCCGTCGTTGCGGACGACGCAGTTGTAGAACTCCCCGCGGCCGTGGTCGCCGAACGGCGGGATGGCGATGACGCCGCGGCCGGGGACGTCGTCCCACTCGATCACCAGGTCCCGGAGGACGGCGCCGGACTCGCCGCCGTCGCTGGAGTGCAGGCGCACGGCGTCGATCAGGTCCTCGGTGTGGTGGATGCCGCCGTCGATCCTGACGTAGGTCCCCGTCGCCGAGGACACCTTCGAGGGATGTGATCCGGCCGTGAACCGGACGTTGGCGTTCAGGTTGTTCACGAACTCGCCGCCCTCGATGGTGTAGACGCCGTCGCCGTTGGTGTGCCGGATGGCCGAGGAGTTGCGGCCGTGGATGACCGGGTTCCGCAGGACGACCTCGCCCCGGTGGGCGTTGCCCGACCACATGAACTCCACGCCGTCGGGGTACGTGGCGGAGGTGGCGTAGGCGTCCAGCCCCACGGCGAGGTCCTCGATCAACGCGACGTCGTCGGGGTCGGTCACGCTGATCGTCAGCGTGTTGCCCCGGAAACTGTCCTCCGGGGTCTGCCCCAGCCACTCGACGTTCTTGATCACGCTCCCGCCGGTGGTGTGCAGGATGAGACTGACCTGGGTCGTGTCGTCGTAGCGCTCGTGGAAGGAGACGTTCTCGATCAGGTGGTCGGCGACGAAACTGGCGTCGATCCAGACGACGGGATCGCCGCTCGGCGGCTTGAACTGGACGTCCCGACGACTGTCCCCCAGCCCCCGGACGCCGAACCGGTCGACCTCCCGGTCGTTGACGTGTCGTTCCGTGATCCGGTACTCGCCTGGCGGGAACTCGACGAGGGTCCCTTCCTCGTAGGCGCTCGCGAACGCCGAGTCGATGGGTTCGTCGCCGTTCGGGTCCATCCCGAGGTCCTCGACGGCGTTCAGCACTCTGTCGAACTCGATCCCGTGGCGGGTCGTCGCCGCGGCGGCACGGTCGGCCACCAGCGGCGACACGGCCGCGGACGCCGCAGCGCCAGAGACCTTCAGGAACGAGCGGCGGTCGAACCGTCCACCGTTCTGGCCCGTGACGTCGTCGACTGCGTCCGTATCGGTTTCCTTACCAGGTCCGTTCGACGGAGTATCGTCGTCCTTGTCTGATACCATGCCGAGTAAGGGTAATCCTACCGAATAAAGCGTTTTTACCGGTTGTATGGCGGATCCCCGAGGTTGATTGCTGGCTTGTTACGAGCCTCCTACCGACTGCCTCCATCCCCTCCGGTTTACGAACCGATGGCTCCTCTTTTGTCGTGACCAGCGTAGCACGGGGCTACCCCTTGGTGCCACACGGTATCCCGATGCTTCGCTCGGGGTGGCCGCAACTCCGTCCGGGAGAACCCGGAAACGGAGAACGGTCCGAATCGGTCGGAACTACCGGGAGAAAGACGGTAACGTCCTGTTAACGGCCCGCGTGCGTAGCCTAGCTACGGTCGGCGCACCCGATGCCGACGACTCCCACGGCCGGCCCCTCGCTCACTCGATGTACCCCAGTTCGCGCAGGTTCTGCTGTACCTGCTCGTCGATCTGGAAGTCGTCCGGGTCGCCCACGGGCCAGGTCCCGAACTCGGTGCCTAGCGTCTCGAACAGGTCCTCGCGGAGCCGCGTCGTCACCCCCGACGGCGCGTCGGCCGTCTCGACCTGCCCGGGCAGTTCCAGCAAGCGTTCGTCCCCGTCGGAGGTCACCTCGAACCGGTAGTCGTCCGTCCGGATCGCCTTCCGGCCGGCACACAGGCGGCGGAGTCGCTCGCGGTCGAGGTACCGGCCGTGGGGGCTGTCGTTCTCGAAGGTCGCCACGTCCCGTTTCCCGTACTCCATGAACACGGCGTCCCGGCGGTCGCCCCCGAACAGCGAGGTCCCGCTGGTCGAGTCGGGGCGGCCGAGTCCACAGCGATCACACAGCGTGTCGAACACGTCGACGTGGGAGGCGAGGTCGCTCCGCCTGGCCCCCTCCGGGACGTCGGGGCCGACGACGATCAGGGGGACCTGGAGCGTCTCGTCGTAGAAGAGGTGGCTGTGCTCCCAGAGACCGTGTTCGCCCAGTTGCTCGCCGTGGTCGGCGGTCAACACCAGGATCGTGTCCTCGGCGAGTTCCCGCCGGTAGAACTCGAGGAACCGCTCGAACTGGTCGTCGAGGTACTCGACCGTCGCCGCGTACCAGTCCCGGAGCAGTTGCACCTCCGCGTCGTTGAGGTAGTCGGGATCGGCGAGGTACCGCCCGATCCCGTCGCCCGTCTGGACGTTCATCACGCGGTCCAGCCGGATCTCGGGGTCGTCGACGGCGCCGTCGTCGTCGAGCAGGTACTCCAGGAGGAACAACGGCGGCCGCGAGAACCCCGGCGTGGCCCGCTCCTTGTACGGTCGCGGGGGGTCGTACGGCGAGTGGACGGTCGCGAAGTTACACAGCGCGAAGAAGGGCCGGTCCAGGTCCGCCTCAATCCGGTCCCGGAGCAACTCGAACTTGAACCGCGTCTTCTCGTGGCCGCCGCGCGTGAGCTGCCGGAGGAAGTACCGCCGGAACCGCGGGTCGACGACCGACCGGGTGACGTTCTCCGGCGACGTCGGCGAGGGCATGTCGTAGTACGGTTCGAACAGTTCGTCGAACCCCCGGTCGTAGCCCCAGTCCGACCCCATCTTCGAGGGGCCAGTGATGCCGAAGGTGTCGTAGCCGGCTTCGCGGAAGTGCTCCGCCATCACGGGCACGTCCTCCGGGACCGTGATGTACTGGCCGGTGACGCCGTGCTCGGAGGGGTACTGCCCCGAGTACAGCGAGGCGTGCGAGATCGGGGTCCCGGGAGCCGTCCCGAACGCGGACTCGAAGACGACCCCCTGGTCTGCGGCGGCGTCGAACGCGGGCGTGTCGACGTCGCCCCCGTAACAGCCGAGGTAGTCGCTCCTGAGCGTGTCGAAGATGAGGACGATCACGTTGTGCCCGTGGCTCATGCCCGGAACGTCCACCCCGAATCCCATAATAAGATATCGCGTAACGCGGACCGAGACGCGCGCTCCCCCGCGAACGCCGGCCAAACTGCCGTTCGCCGGCCGTTCCGACACCCCACCGTGGCCGAGCCTCGGCGGGAGACGGAACGCCCGACGTGGGCGGTAATGTGATCCTCGAAATAGCAAACAGATATAACGCAACTATACCTTAGTGACCGCCACGTCATCACTCGGTCCATTCATGGACGACAGCGACGGGAACTCGGTGCTGCTGGTCCACCACCGGGACCTCTCCTCGCCCATCGGGACGACGCTCTCGTACTACCTGGCCCACGAGCTGGCGGAGTCCCACACGGTGCACGTCGTCTGCAGGAAACAGCGCAACGAGCGGAGCGACGGTGCCCCCGACTCCGAGGCCGTCCTGCACGACCTCGACACCGGCGACGTCCCCCTGGTCTCGACGCTCGCGTTCCACCTGCTAGCGTCGCTGTACGTCGCCGTCCTGGCGGCGACCCACCGCTTCGACGTCGCGTACTGCTTCCAGAGCAGCATGATCCAGGGGTGGATCGGCGCCCGGGTCGGCGGCTCGCGGTTCGTCGTCGGGCTGGCCTCGGTCCCGGTGCGACAGAGCCGGGACTTCAGCGACGCCTCGGGGACCGACGCGGGCCGCCGGGAGCGGCTCGCGATGGTCCTGCTGGACCGGTACGCGACGGTCGTCGGCCACCTCCTGGAGCGCGCGACGGCGGTCGTCTGCCTCACCGAGGGGATCAGGGACGTGACCCGGGAGTTCTACGACGTCGACCTCCCGGACGCCCACGTCGTCGGGATGGGCGTCGACCTGGAGACGTTCTCCCGGCCCCGGGCGTCGACGGACGGGGGGTGGACGGTGACGTACGTCGGCAGCGTGAACGAACCCCGGAACCTCGAACGGGTGCTCGAGGCGATGGCGGCACTCGACCACGACGTCCGGTTCCGGATCGCCGGCGAGGGGCCCGACGACTACGAGAACGCGCTCGCCGCGGAGGCGGAACGGCTCGGCGTCGCCGGGCAGGTGGAGTGGCTGGGGCTGGTTCCCCACGAGGAGATCCCGGAGCTACTGCGGTCGACCGACGTCGCGGTCTCGCCGCTGGCGGACATCGAGTCCTACCGGATCAGCTTCCCCGCCAAACTGCTGGAGTACATGGCCGCGGGTTCGGTCGTCGTCGCCAGCGACATTCCACCCCATCGACGGTTGATCGACGACGGGGAGAACGGGTTCCTCTACGACGGGAGCCGGGACGAACTCGTGGCCACCCTCCGGCGGTGCATCGAGGACGAGAGGCCCCTCGACGACGTCCGCCGCCGGGCGCGGACCACGGCCGCGCACCACGACTGGGACCGCGTCGTCCGGCGGCACGAGGCGGCGATGTTCGACGCGGTCGAGCGGGACGACCCGACGCGCCCGGCGGCGGCGTAGCGTCGCCCGCGGCGCCGCTGCCGCGAACCCCCACGCCGGCGGTGCCGGCCACCACCGCACCCCGACTGCGGCGCCCGTGGCCCCTCGACTCCGGCGGGTACGGCTGCCTCGCCTTCGTGCCGGGGCCGGTAAGCACGGATTCAGGCCCTGTAAGACGCGCTTACCCCGGGCTTCCGGGGGCCGTGACGGGGTCCACGAACGGGGCCGGTTCGACCCACTGGCCACCGCACGTCCCGCGAGCGCGTAACGCCCGGACGGCCCGACCGTAAGAGCGCCTTTCTCCCGCGGCCGGACCGCCTCGCGGGCAGTAAGCCGTTTTTTCGCCGGCAGTAACGTCCATCATCATCGTTTAGCGTGTTCCTATCGCGTGGGGAAAGCAGGACCTTTCTTTTGGTACGTACTCCGTTACCGACCAACCTGCATCCGGCAGTCAAACCGGACCGTCGTACGACAATGCTACCCGATCCCGCAGTCAAGGGGGGCGAACCTGGTCAAAATCGTTATTCAGTAATCTTTTCTTTCGGCCCCTATGGTTCGTCCTACTGAACCAGGTGGCGGAGAGGAGGAGACTAACGCGGAGGGTACTGACAGCGGATCCATCGGTCGGCGGTCGTACCTGAAACTCGCAGGTGCGACGACGATAGGGGGCATCCTCGGAATGACGGACGCACGCGCCGCGGGCAAGGAAGCCGTGAACGTGACCCAGAAGGACGGATACGAGGTCTGGACGGTGCCGCAGGGCGAGACGGTCGTGATCACGATGGGCGACGGCGAGACCATCGAGAACGTCCTGATCGACCAGACGGCCCCGGGCGCGAACCTCTACATCAGCGCCCCGAACAACCCGTCGGGCTGGGCCATCCGGAACGTCGGCTGGAGGGGCGTCGGCTACGTCAACGACGTGGACGGCTACGCCGGCCTGTTCCACATGACGGTCTCCGGGGACGGCGTGGTCGAGAACGTCTTCATCGACAACCGGACCGACGGGACGCCGACCGAGATCGGCGGGGCGCTGTTGCCGAAACACCACAGCGGCACCGTCGAGTGCCGGAACACGTTCATCGCGGGCTGTGGGAACAACGCCTTCTACGGCTCGAACCCCGGGTCCGACGGCGGCAACGGGGGGCAGATAAAGTTCTACAACTGCTACCATCGCGACAACACCGTCTCGCAGTTCCGGCTCGGTACCCCCGGCAGCGTCGTCGAGAACTGCGTCGGGATCGCGAACGACCCCAACGGCGCGCGCGGCGTCTACCCGAACACCACGAGTCGCCGTGCCCGCGGCGTCTGGTGCCGGGCCAACTCGGGCAACACCGTCCGCAACTCGGTGATGTACGTGGCCCCCAACGACGTCGATCCCGTCTCGCCGTACATGGTGCAGTGCTACGACGGCAGCAACGCCCACACCGGGATCACCTTCGAGGACGCCCGCGGCAACGACGACGCGCCGGAGGGCGTGGTGTTCCAGCGGACCGACGGCTGCAGTCACGGGGCCGACAGCGTGACCATCGACGGGTGGCCCCGGACGGACGGCCTGACCGCCAACGTCCTCGGCGACGGCGGCGTCCCGGCGTCGCCGGAGATGGCCGCCCGCGGGCAACGGCGGATGCCGACCCCCCCGGAACTGACCTCCGAACTCACGATCACCAGCGAGACCGAGAAGGTCAACTACGAGTTCAGCGTCGGCGGCAGCCTGGAGAAGTCCGGCCGGGGTGACGCGACCGTCGACGACCACGATACGGTCGACGGCGCCACCACCAGCGGCCACGTCTGGGGCGGCACCGACGCCTATCGAATCTCGGGGGGGATCACCGACTTCCGGGTCGATGGGCCTGCAACAGTCCGCCTGAACGGCAAGGAGGTCGAGCCCACCGGGCTCGGCCTCCACCGTTTTCTAAAGGTGGAAAGCACGGGCGGCGGCCGGGCGGAGTACTCGGTCACCGTCGACGGGAACCTCCAGGCCGGCCCGAACGCTGAATCGGGCGAACGCCCCAGCGGGAACACCGCCAGCGGCGGCGTCGGCCCCGAGCAGGGGGTCGACGACTTCCGGTTCTCGGGGTTCGTCACGGACTTCGCGCTCGACGGCCCTGCGAACGTCTACGTCGACGGGGAGCAGGTCGACCCCGGCGCCGTCGCCAAGCCCCACGTCCTGACAATCGACGGCGGCGACGGCAAGGCCGAGTACGAGGTCGCCGTCAGCGGCGGCCTCGCCAAGACGGTCGAGCGCGACGCCACCGTCGACGACCACGACGTCGTGTCCGGCAACGCGGCCAGCGGCCACGTCTGGGGTGGCCGGGACAGCTACCGGTTCGGCGGCGAGATCACCGACCTCCGGATCGACGGCCCCGCCACCGTCCTCCGCGACGGCGAGGAGGTCGACCCCGCGACCCTCGGCTGATCGGTCGGTGGCCATCCGCCCGCCGGCCTCTTGCCGGGTGATCGGACGGCCACCTTTCCGCCGGCTGATCGGTCGGCCGCCCTCCCGCCGGCCGTCCGGTCCGCGCGATGTCGCCGCCCGCGAGCGATCCGGTGGGGTCCCTCGCTTCGGCCCTCCATCCGAACCCCTGCTGCCCTCCCCGACGTCACCGGATTCGCGCGGCCGCCCCTTCGACGGCGGCCGGAACGCCGCCCCTTTCGAGTACGGACGGACCGTCCGTCTGCCCGGTCGTCACGTTCGACAGCTTGAGCACCCGGTGGGCGCTCCCCGGGTCGGGATCGGCGGGAGCGTCCCCCTCGTACAGCAGGAACAGCAACGTGGCGTTCGCCTCCAGTTCTCCCGGATCCGCGCGGTACGTCTCCGCCGCGGTCTCGTCCGGCCCGACGACCGTCGAGCGCCGGTCGAGTTCGACCGGGTCGCCGGCCCCGCCGGTCGCGATCACGACGGTGTACCGCTGGCGGTCGTCGCTCTCGTGCTCGATCCGGAGGTCGTACGTCGGGTCGTCCCCGGCGTCGGGATCGTTCGCCAGGTAAAACTCGGTCGCGGTCGGGCCGCCGCTCCCCACGAACGCGACGGCCGCGCTGGCGACCAGGAGGACGACGGTGATCCCGACGGCCAGGAGGGTGACGGTGTCGGTCAGTCCGGCGGTCCAGTCGACGTCGTGGCCGGACTCCCGGCGGCCCCCCGCCAGCGTGTCTGCCGGCGACCGGAGGAGGCCGACCGCGGACGCCGAGACGGTGAC
Source organism: uncultured Halobacteriales archaeon (assembly GCA_964435625.1). GTDB lineage: Archaea > Halobacteriota > Halobacteria > Halobacteriales > PXRE01 > PXRE01. The sequence continues at coordinate 23,298 of CAYTAG010000003.1, forward strand.
CCCGGCCACGCCGGCCAGGATCGGCCCGAGTTCGACGCCGACCACCACGGCCACCGCGAACGCGACCATCGGGACGACGGCGATGCTCGCGACGACCGCGAGGATGCCCCGCTCGACGGGCGAGAGGCCGGCCTCCGGGCGCTCCTTCGGGGACTCCACGTCGCCGGCCGCCGCGGCCGTGCGCCTGGTGACCGGCAGGAGTGCGGTCACGACCGCGTACCCCGGCGCGAACAGGAGCACGGGGAGCGCGAGCGGGATGCGGACGGCCGTCGGGAGGCCGTCGCCCACCCAGAGGGCGCCCGCGGCGACGACCGTGTAAAGGCTGACGATCACCAGTGCGCCCGGCGTTCCGGAACGTCGGATGTGTTCGGGAATCATCGTTCTGAGTTCGAGCGGCAGTACTGCACCTCGCCGTTCGTGTAGACGACGTCCATCGAGGAGTCGCAGACGGCGTCGGCCGAGAGCTGTGTCCTGACGTTGGTGTCCCCTTCGGGGTACCGCACTGCCGTCATCCCCTCGGCCTGGTACTCCCGGTAGATCACGTACTCGCCGGAGACGGCGCCGTCCGCGTTCAGTACGAGCGGCCTCGCGTCCAGGTCCTCGGAATCACGCAGGTAGATGTAGTACGGGTGGTCGGCCCGGACCGTCGTCCCCTCCGGGTGGATGGCGGAGATGGTCTCGGCGGCGTCCAGTTCCGACTCCGAGTAGGCGAACCGGTGGTAGTAGTCCTCGCCGACCGGATCGTCGTGGGTCGCCTTGTTGGTGACGAGCATGGCGCCGGGGAACAGCAGGGCGAACAGGACCAGCACGACCGCCAGTTGCCGTGCGGACACGCTCACCTCGAGGTGGCTCATCCCGTAGGCGCCGATCACGACCATCGGGACGTACATGAACGCGTACCAGCGGCCGGGGATGAGGAAGTACAGCCCGAACAGCGGCAGCCCGAGCGTGACGAACAGCATCAGCGCGGTCGAGTTGATCCACGACAGCGGGAGCAACCGCCGGTGTTCGCTCTGAAGCAGCGTGAACGAACCGACCAGCGTCACCAGCAACAGGAGCAGGAACCCCAGCCCGTTCAGCACCTCCATCGACGCCGGGACGGCCGTCGTCAGCGAGGCGACCGCCTCGCTCCCGACCGTCCGGGCGCTCGCGAGGTTCAGGAAGCCAGCCGTCGCGATGCTCGACCACGCGGTGTCGAGCATGCCCGTGAGGAACGAGCCCTCCCGCGACGGGGTGAGGCTCCAGTTGGCGGCGGCGAGCACCAGCGCGACCAGGAACAGCACGGGGAAGTTCACGGGGCTGCCCGCCTGGCGGACGCTCCGGCCGGTGAACCGCGGGGCAAGCAACCGGGCGGCCAGCTGGGTCACCGCGCCGACCCCGAGGAAGACGATGACGACGAACGTCGATATCTGGTGGGTGAGGACGGTCGCGACGACGAACAGCAGCACCAGCGCGTACGTCGCGCGCGTCTCGCGGGTCGCGTAGATCCGCCCGACCCCGTAGAACACCCCCACGAAGAAGACCAGCCCCATGCTCGTGGGAATGATGTGGATCCCCCAGCGGACGACGTGATCGGCGACGGCGTAGGCCGCCGTGGCGAACAGCGCCCACCGGATCGGCAGGAAGTACCGGGTCGTGGCGTAGATCAGTAGCACCGAGAGGGGCACGACGATCCCCAGCGAGGCGTACAGGCCGGTCCGGAGCGAAGAGTTGAACGCCTCGGCCGCGACCACGACCAGGAGGTGATACAGCGGCGCCGCGAAGTACTTCGAGTCCGCGATGGCCGAAAGCTGTCCCGACTCGCGGATGGACGCGGCGTACTCGGGGAGGTGGACCCACGAGTCGACCCCGATCAGGCCGGGGGTCGTGGCGAGCGCGGTCCACCTGACGATCAGGGCGAACGCCACGACCTGCGCGAGGACGGCGCCCGGCCGCAGTGCCTCCCGCCGCGCGAAGAACACCTGCGCGAACACGAGCGTCCCGACGACCGCGGCCACGCCGAAAAACGGGATCGTGCGGCCGCCGGTGTAGGTCCCGACGAACACCATGCTCGCCAGGCCGACGACCACCGACATCCGGAGGGCGTGGACGGTCCCGGCGGACAGTCGCCACTGATCGACCGCCCGGTCCGGGTACGTGTACGTCCGCGAGACGAGGTACAGGCCGCTGGCGATCCCGATCACGACCGGGACCGCCTGGACCCAGAACTGGGACACGAAAAACCGGAGCGGGAAGAACACGATGGCCAGCGCCAACGCGACGGTGGCGCCGACGACGTCCAGATCCCAGCCGTCCGAGTAAGCACCGTTAAAATATTCTCTTAGCGACATTAAATGGTAGTCAAGTGGGGCGTTCGTTCGGTGTAATCGGTTTTACTGCTCGGTGCGTCCACAGCGTCGGACCGCGTCCACTCTCCCGAACGGGACCGTACTCGCTCCCGAGACATTGCTACAGCATCCGACTCCGACGTCCTTTGTTATCGCCGTGCTACCGGCGTTAACGACACGCTGGGTACCGCCGTCCCCCGGACGAGCCGCCAGGTGGCCGGCGACGGGCGCCGTCCGTGACGGTCCCGCCGACGTTCGTCCCGGTTCGCGCCGCAGCATCCGTCAGGACGACGACCCTCGGTAATCCTCGATTATCCCCCACAGCTCCAGCCGGATCCCCTCGTTGGCGAACAGCAGGACCAGGTAGCACACGACGCCGGTCCCGACGCCGAGGACGACCCGCGTCCACCCGGGATCGAGGGCCGACCGGAGGAGGATGACGCCGCCGGCCATCACGACCGCGGAGGTGACGCTCCAGGCGATCCGCCGCCAGGGGACCTCGATGCTGACGAACGAACTGATGTACCGGAGCGCGACGAACGCGGCGGTCGTGGCGGCGAGCGTGGTCGCGGCCGCGGCGCCGATCAACCCGAACGCCGGGATGAGCGTGACGTTCAATACGAGGTTCGTGACGATGGCGGCGGCGCTGCCGCGGTAGCCCAGTTGCGGCTTGTCCATCGCGAACAGCGACGGGCCGAGGACGAGCTGGACCGACCGGAGGATCTTCTCGACCATGAAGATCAGGAGGACCGGGTACGCGACGGCGACCTGGGCGCCGAACAGCGTCCCCAGGACGTCCCGCCCGAGGACGACCGCGCCGGCGAACGCCGGGATCGTCAGGTACAGCGGGACCTGCAGCCACCGGTAAAAGGCGTCCTCGATCTCGTCGAGGCGGTCCTCGGCGTACCACTGGGAGATCTGCGGGAACAGCGACGTCCGGATCGCCTGGGTGAGCATCATCGAGATGGAGGCGACCCGCCAGGCGATCTCGTAGGCGCCGACGAGCGACACCGGGACGAACAGCCGCAGGATGGCGACGTCCATCCACTGGTAAACGAACCCCGAGACGTCGCCGATGAACACGTACCGGCCGAAGTTCACCAGGTCCCGGGCCCGGTGCAGCCGCGGCCGGCCGATGGCGGGGTCCAGCCGCACCAGCGCACCCAGCACCGTCGCGACGTCGCCGAGGACGAACGCGGCGACGATGGCCGCCGGTCCCCAGCCGACGGCGACGAGCGCGAACCCGGCGGTCACCCAGACGAACCGCCCGACCACCTTCAGCAGCGCGTTCTGCTCGACGCGGAGCTGGCCCGCGAGCAGTCGCAACGACAGCCGCTGGGCCTGGTTCGCCAGCAACCCCAGCGCGACGAACGGGAGGATGCCCTCGATCCCGATGTACTGCTCGACGTAGGGGCCGACGAGCAGGAGGCCGGCGAGCGCCACGAGGAGCAACAGGAACTTCATGGCGACCGCCGTGCCGATCACCTCACCGGGCGGTTCGTCCGCCGAGAGGCGTTTCTCCGTCGCTTTCGCGATCCCCAGGTCGACCGGGATGCCGACCATCCCGACGACCGCCCGGAACACGAAAAACGAGCCCATCGCGCCCGCGCCGAGCGTCCGCGTGAACCCCACGATTGCGGCGAACTCGACGACTGCGATGACGACGCTCCCCGAGAAGAGTTTCAGGACCGCCCGTCTGACGTCCATGCTGTGACTAGTGCCCCGCCCCGGGCGTCGATCCCTCTCGACCGAGCGCCGGACCACGCCGGTCGTCTCGCGCGAACCGTCCCGTCCATCCGGATACCGGTTGCCGTAGCATCCTCGCTAGCCATGACGGGTTCCGGGGATCGATCCGTTGTTAAACACCTGCTACCGGCACAAACCGTCGACTTACTATATCGGCGTTGGCTGTAGAGGTCCACGACCGGAATGAGCACGCCAGCAGACCGCCCGAACGTCCTCTTCGTCTGCGTCGACGCGTTGCGGAGCGACTTCGCACTGGGGGAGTTCGGGAGCGACAAACCGCTGTTCGAGTCCTTCGAGCGCGAGGGGACGGTGTTCGACGCGACGATTGCAGCGGCGTCCTCGACCACGCCCTGCGTCGCCAGTTACATGACGGGGGAGTATCCGCCCGACAACGGCGTCCTCTCGCTGCGGGACTTCACCCTCGACGAGGACGTGACGACGCTGGCGGAGGTCTTCGACGCCGCGGGCTACGAGACGACCGCCGACGTCACCGGCCCGATCACCGCGGACACCGGACTGGACGCCGGGTTCGACGACTACCGGTACCGCGGGAAGGACCGCTCGGTCTACACGGACTGGTTCGAGGAGTTTCGGTCGGACCTGGTCGACGCCGAGGAACCCTGGTTCACCTACCTCCACCTCTGGGAGGCCCACATCCCCTGGACCACGCCCCCGGACGCCCGCCCGGACGAACTGAAGTACGAGGCCAGCGTCCGGGGCGTCGCCGAGAAGATCCGGGAACTGGTCTCGGCCGTCGACCTGGAGGAGACGGTCGTCGCCGTGACCGGCGACCACGGCGAGAGCATCTACGACGGGACCCTGCGCAACAAGGCGGCGGTGCTCGGCCTCAACTCGGTCCCGCTGCCGTTCACGGACATGCGGACCGGGGACCTCCGGCAGGCGTTCTACGAGCGGTACCTCCGGCCCAACGGGATCGAACTGGAGGACTTCTACAACGGCCTCCGGCGGTTCAACGGCGTCGAGTTCCCCAACGCCGTCCACCGCTGGGGCCACGCCTACCACGTCTACGACTTCCTGGTGCGGGTGCCGTTCGCCGTCGCCGGCCCCGGCGTGCCGGCGGACGGCCGGGTCGGGACGCAGGTCCGGCAGGTCGACCTGTTCCCGACCCTCCTGTCGGCCGCTGGGCTCGAACCGCCCGCCGACGTCGCGGGCCAGGACCTGCTCGACGGCGAGATTGCTCCACGGCCGGCCCACACCCGGGCCGTGGGTGCGTTCGACTCCGAGGACATGTGGCTCGACGGCGTCCGCCACGACGGCTGGAAGTTCGTGAAGGGCCGCGGCCGGTCGCTCCGGCAACTGTTCGACCTGGAGTCCGACCCCCACGAGGTCCACAACGTCGTCGAGGAGTACCCCGAGAAGGCCGCCGAACTGGAAGCCCTCGTCGACGACCACGTCGCACGCGAGCGCCGCGACGGCGACGTCTCCGAGGAGGCGGAAGAACGGATGACCGAACGGCTCCGGGAACTGGGGTACCTCTCGGACTGAACGATCCGGGGGAGCGGCGCCGCCAGGGGTGGCCGGCACCCCCGCAATGCGAAGGTAGCCGGCACGAACCACACCGGACAGTGGTGACCGGCACCACCGCACTCGAAGGTGGCCGGCACGTCCGCCAAAGCGATGGTGACCGGCACAACCCACACCGGGTGGGACTGAAAGGGGCCGCGTGCTCGTCGGCGCCCGGACGACGCTCCCGCGAGCACCGCGAGCGGGAGTCCGCGAGTCGCAGCCCGCGCAGCGTAGCGAGCAGGACCGTCTCGCCAGATAAGCACCGCAGGAGCGACTGAGCAACGCGAAGGAGCGACGAGGAGCGCAGCGAGGGTCCCGCGAGCATGCGAGCGGGACGCAGCGAGAGCTTGCTCTCGCCCGCCGCGGCGTCACGAGCGCGCGGGGGCTTTTCTGGTTGTTGGCGGAGAGGGTGACGTACGAGGAGAGCGCCCGTGAGCTTCCGAGGCGGTCCAGACGCGGTACGAGGCACCCGACGCGCTGCCGCCACCCGACGCCGCCAAAACTTCGTATTCTACAGTTTAATTCTTTAGAAAGTGGAGTTAGGGGCGGCCGGCGGTCGCTCCGTCGAGACCGGACAGAGATCGTCGAGGCCGCCGGCTCACTTATAACCCAGCGCCTGGAGCCGGTCCTCGACCGACGCCGGCTGGGCGCTGGGCCGTTCGAGCACGCCGTGTTTCACGTCCTCGCGGTCCAGGAACCGGTCCAGCCGCCGTTCGAGACGTTCGAAGGCCGGGTCCTCGCCGTAGCGGTCCTCGGTCTCGCCGGGGTCGGCTGCGAGGTCGTAGCCCTCCGTCGAGAGGGGCCGCTCCAGGGGCCGGTCCTCGTCGTAGGTCCGGATCAGTTTGCGGTCGGCCGTCCGGACCCCGGCGTAGACCCGCCCGAACGTCGGGGAGTGGTTCAGCGCGAACGCGGGCCAGGGGTCGGCCGGCGGGGCGCCGACTTCCCAGGCGTCGGGGACCGGGAGTCCCTGGGACGCCAGCAGCGCGGCCGGGACGTCCAGCTGGCGGACGGTCGGCTCGTCGCCGAAGGCGTCCGCGAGGTGGGGGCTGGCCAGCAGCGGGACGCGGACGACCTCGTCGTACAGGCGGGCGTGGGCGCACTTGCCGTGGTCGAACTCCTCGCCGTGGTCGCCGACGACGACCGTGGCGGCGTCGTCGGCCACGTCGAGGACGTCGGGGAGCTGCTCGTCGAGGTAGTCGACCGACCGCCAGTACAGCCGTTCGAGGGTGCGGCGGTCGGCCTCCGAGACCGACTCCGGGTCCTGCATGAACCGGTAGTGGGAGCCGTAGACCGACAGCGGCCCCTCGCGCAGCCCCCGCCGGAGGCCCGGCAGGAAGGGGACGTGGACGTCCATCAGGTGCATCCAGAGGAACTGCGGCGGGTCGGTCGACTCGTACCAGTCCCGCGCCCGCTCGGCGACCTCCGAGGCGGTCACCCGGCTCCGCATCCGGGCGTAGTCCAGGAGCGTCCCGAGCTTCGACGTCGCCTCGAACCGCCCGTCGCCGCCGTCCCCGAACGCCAGGTCGTCGTTCCAGAAGTAGTCGAAACGGTCCCGCCAGGCGCTCAGGAAGGGGTTCGACCCGACGACGGCGCCGGTGGCGTAGCCGTGCTCCGAGAGGACCTCCGGGAGCGACCGGACCCCGTCCCCGACCTCGTCGTAGGCGTCGTAAACCTGGGGGTAGTACTGCCCGGCCAGCAGCGCGGGGAACGCGCCCCTGGTGGCCGGCGCCTGGCAGATGGCGTCCCGGCGCCGGTAGTCCGCAGTCGACGCCTGCAACGAGTCCATCGCCGGCGGGGCGTCGTGGCGCCAGCAGTCGACGGTCACGAGCACGATGTCGTCGTAGGCGGCCGTCACGTCGCGCCGGTTCGCCGAGAGTGGCCTTTGTTATGCCGTACGTTCCGGCCGCCCGACCCCCTCAGGACCGGGCGAGGTCGTCGTACAGGTCGAGCAGTCGGTCGGTGGCCGTCCCCCAGTCGTACTCCTCGACGATCAGTTCCCGGTTCCGGCGGGCCATCCCCTCGACGGTCCGGGGGGCCGATAGCAGCGAGGAGAGGGCGCCTGCCAGGTCGTCGGGGTTGCCCGGCTCCACGAGGTAGCCGTTGTCGGGGCCGACGACGTCCGGGATGCCGCCGACGGGGGTGGCGACGACGGCGTTGCCCCCGGCCATCCCCTCCAGCATGGCGATGGGGAGGTTCTCGGCGTGGGTCGGCAGGACGTAGATCGTCCCTTCGGACAGCAGTTCGCGCTTGCGGGCCTCGCTGACGTACCCCCAGTAGGAGACCCCCTCGCGCCGGGCCGCGAGGTCCTCGACGCGGTCGGCGAGGGGACCGTCGCCCGCGACGTCGACGGCGAACTCCTCGGCGACCCCCTCGGCGAGCAGGTCGACCGCCTCGACGAACGCGGGGACGCCCTTGCGCTCGATCAGCGTGGAGACGAACACGATCCGCGGCGGGTCGGCGTCGAACTGCGGGTCGTACTCCTCGGGGTCGACGGCGTTCGGCAGGACGACGAGTTTGTCCTCGTCGGCGCGCATCGAGAGCACCTCCCGCCAGTACGCCGAGAGGACGACGATCCGGTCGCAGGCGTCGAAGACGACCGACTGCAGCGCCGCGACGGGCCACGAATCGGTGGCGACGAACTCGTCGAACGACGACCCGTGGACGTGCACCACCACGGGTCGCCGCCAGACGTACGAGGCGATCAGGACGTACGGCGACGCCCGGTAGAACGCGAACCGGTACGACGAGTGGACGTGGACGACGTCCGGCCGCCGCCGGAAGGGGAACCGCACCAGCGCCCAGGCGGTCAACAGGAGGGTCCGGACGAGCCACGCGAGGCCGTCGCCGCTGCCCGGGGCGTACAGGTCGTAGGTCGAGACGTCGACGTCGTCGCCCAGGCGGTCGCACTGCTCCTGGATGTACTGCTGGACGCCGCCCCGGTCCCCGAGGGCGCCCAGCACGAGCACCTCGGTCGGCGGAGGCGCCGCCCCCTCGTCGGACCCCGCGGACCGCTGGCCGGCGGCGTCCCCGGCGGACTGCTGGTCGGTAACAGACATGGCTTCGCGGGAGTAACGCGGACTCCCGGGGGCTTTGTTATGCGTTCGCTGCCGTGATTCCGGCCCGGGCACGCGAGTACGCGCCCCCGCGGGACAGTTCCTGCGGTCGGCTCAGGGACTGACTTCGATCCGCGACCGTCGGGGCGACAGGCCCTCGACCGCGTCGAGGTCGTCGGGGTGCTCGGCGACGTCGACGAGCACGTCGGTCAGGTCGACCAGTTCCGGGAGGTAGCCGTCCCGGCGGCGGCGCCACCGGTCGGGCGCGTCGGGGTCGGCCGCGATCTCGACCGCCCGCGAGAGCACGTCCCCGAAGTCCGCGAGGTTCTCGACGAGGTCCCGTTCGGCCAGTTCCAGGAAGTTCCCCATATCGTCGTCGCCGACGAAGGAGTTCGACCGGATGGCTGGGGTCCCCAGGAGGGCGGCCTCGGTGACCATGGTCTGGGTGTCCGCGACGAGCAGGTGCGCGCCCGCCAGGGCGTCGTGGAGTTTCGCCGGATGGAGGTCGTACGGCCGGGCGGGCAGCGCCGAGAGGTCCAGGTCCCCGCCCTCGTCGGAGACGAACACCGTCAGGTGCTCGGCCAGTTCCCGGATCAACCGCCGGCGCTGGGCGGGCGAGAACCCGCCCTCCCCGACGTCGTGGTGGGAGCCGAAGGCGTTGAACCGGACGATGGCGTAGGGGTCGTCGCCCACGCCCAGGGCCTCCCGCACCGTGGGGTCGGGGTCGTACACCTCGGGGTGGAGGTACGCGCACTCCTTGAACCCGGGGAACCGGTAGTGGCGCTCGCCGAGGTCCTTGCGGAACGCCTCGGGGGTCAACAGCGCGCGGGCGAACGGCCGCGAGACGGCGTGGTCCAGCGTGGTCGGCTCGGAGTCCAGCACCAGCACCGTCGGCGTCCGGGTGACCGCGCCCGCGTGCGCCGAGTACGCCCCCATCCCGAACAGGAGGTCGGGGTCGAACCGGCGGGCCTCCCGGAGGATGCCCAGGTAGTGCCGGGGGAGCCGTTTCAGAAGCGACGACTGGCTCGTCGAACACCGGCCGTACACCCGGTACGGGAGGTCGAAGTACTCCAGCAGGTCCACCGTACAGCCGTAGTCCCGCGCCAGGACGCGGACCGCGTGGCCGCGCTCGGCGAGGCGGTCGACGACGTGCCGGTAGAGGTGGACGTGCGCCGGGGTGTTGGTGAACAGCAGATACCGCATCCGGCTGACGGACGGGCCGCCCGCCCTTTGTTAATCGGGCCCTGGCGGAGCGACGCCCGGACCGGCGGCCACTACGGCCGGGCCGTCGGCGCCCCGGGGCCGCTACGCCCAGGTCGCAAGTGCCCCGGACGGCTACGCTGGGATCGACCCCCGGAGGTGCAGGCCACCACCGACGGGCGGCCCCGCCACCAACCACCGGACGGTGGGCGTCCCCGACGAGCGGCGGCGGCCGGCCGATCCCCGGGGAAATATGTAATTTATAATATAATAACCGACTATTATAATAGGCCTTATGAAAATAAACGACGGTTAATTTTAAGTGCATGGCAGTGGCACACATAAAAGCGAACCAACGAAAAAGGCGAAAAACAGGGGGTGTCGAACGAATGGGGCAAATCGGACCCAGGGGAAAACGCGCTTCGGGAAGTTTACACGAACACGGTAAACCATGAGTAGCGAGGAGATGGCGGCCGCCGAAACCGCCGATTCACCGGAAGGGGACCAGTCGCCGCCCGCTCAACAGCTCCCGGAATCGACGCCGGAGGAAGGGGACGACGACGCGGGGGAACTGTCACTCGACGTAATCTTCGAGGTCCTGAAGAACCAGCGCCGCCGGTACGTACTCCGGCACCTCGAGGCGAAAGCCGAGACCGTCTCGCTAGGGGACCTCGCCGAACACGTCGCAGCGAAAGAGAACGACAAGTCCGTCGACGCGATCACGTCCGACGAACGCAAGCGGGTGTACGTGGGGCTGTACCAGTGCCACCTCCCGAAGATGGACGACATGGGGATCGTCGACTTCAACCGGGACCGCGGCCGGGTGACGCTGACCGAAACTGCGTCCCAGCTCGACGAGTACCTCGACGGCGAGGAAGAGACCGACGACCGACGCTGGTACCGCTACTACGGCGCCACGGCGGCCGTGGGGTTGGCCGCCGTCGTCGTGACCGGGGCCGGCGTTCCGCCGCTCGCGGCCGCGCCCACGATCACGCTGGGGGGTGTGATCGTCGCGTTCGCGGCGCTCTCCGTTCTCCACGCCGCCCGCATGGAGTCAGCCGAGGAGTAACGACCGCGGCGACTCCGGGCGTGCCGATTCGGCGACCCGCCAGCCTCGGCGACGCCCGACGTCCACCGTGGGCGACCGGTCGTCCGCCGGGGAGCGGCCAGCGGCTGTCGGGAGCCAGTCCGGTACGGGACGCTTAGCCGCGGTAAGACGACCGTGTGACCGGCCAACCTGGTCAATAACAAAGGCCGGCGTCGGGAAAGAGCGGCCTACGTCTGGCCGTCGGCGCGCGCGTCGCCGGCCGGGGTCAGAGCTATGTGCGGCATCACGGCACGCGTCGGACCGGGGAACGCGCTCGACGAACTGCTGGTGGGGCTCGAGAACCTCGAGTACCGGGGGTACGACTCGGCGGGGGTAGCGGTGAAAAACGGGAACGGCCTGGCCGTCTGCAAGCGGGAGGGCACCGTTTCCCGGCTGAAAGAACGCCTCGACGGCCGGCGGCCCAGCGGCGAACTCGGGCTGGGGCACACCCGCTGGAGCACGCACGGCCCGCCGAGCGACGGCAACGCCCACCCGCACACGGACTGCCGGGGGACCGTCGCGGTCGTCCACAACGGCATCATCGACAACTACGACGACCTGCGGGCCGAACTCCGCGAGCGCGGCCACGAGTTCACCAGCGACACCGACACCGAGGTCGTCCCGCACCTCGTGGAGGAACACCTGGCGGCGGGCCGACGGCCGGAGGCGGCGTTCAGGCGGGCCGTCGACCGGCTCGCGGGCAGCTACGCGCTCGCCATGATCGTGGACGGCACCGACGCCGTCTACGCTACCCGGCGGGACTCCCCGCTCGTGCTCGGGGTGGGCGAGGAGTCGTACTACCTCGCCAGCGACGTCCCGGCGTTTCTGGAGTACACCGACACCGTCGTCTACCTCCAGGACGACGAGGTCGCGGTCGTCGAGCCGGAGGGGTACCGCATCACCGACGGCCGGGGCGGGACCGTCCACCGGCGCCCGGAGACGGTCGAGTGGTCCGCCGAGGAGGTCGAGAAGGGGCGGTTCGACCACTACACGCTCAAGGAGATCCACGAGCAGCCGACGGCGCTGACCCGGACGGTCGAGGGCCGGGTCGACCCCGCCAGCGGCGAGGTCGACCTGGAGGCGCTCCCGCCCGGCTCGCTGGCGGACGTCGAGCACGTCCAGTTCGTCGCCTGCGGTACTTCCTACCACGCCGCGCTGTACGCCCGGCGGCTGCTGGTCGAGCGAGGCGTCCCGGCGGAGGTGTGCCGGGCCGGCGAGTACGCGACCGGCGCCGTCCCGGTCCGGGAGGGGACGCTGGTCGTCGGGGTCACCCAGAGCGGCGAGACGGCGGACACGCTGGCGGCGCTCCGGAAGGCCGACGACGCGGGGGCGCGGACGCTGGCGGTCACGAACACGGTCGGGTCGACGGCCGCCCGCGAGTGCGACGACGCGCTGTTCATCCGCGCCGGGCCGGAGATCGGCGTCGCCGCCACCAAGACGTTCTCCTCGCAGGTGGGGACGCTGTTGCTGCTGGCCGGCCGCCTCGTCGCCGACCGTGGAACCGAGGGAACCTTCCCGACGGCGGCGCTGGCGTCGCTGCCCTCGAACGTCCGGTCGGTCCTGGACCGGTCGGGGGCCCCCCGGGTCGTCCGCCGGCACCTCGACCGGGAGTCGTACTTCTTCATCGGCCGCGGCATCGCCCACCCGGTCGCGCTGGAGGGGGCGCTGAAGTTCAAGGAGATCTCCTACGAGCACGCCGAAGGGTTCTCCTCCAGCCAGCTGAAACACGGCCCGCTGGCGCTGGTGACCCCCGAGACCACCGTGTTCGCGGTGTTCACCGGCCGCCACGACGAGAAGACGCTGCACAACGTCGAGGAGGTGCGGGCCCGCGGCGGCCCGGTCGTCGCCGTCGCCAGCGAGGCCGACGACGACGTCGACGCGGTCGCCGACGAGGTGCTCCGGTTCCCCGACGTCCCCCCGGACGTCGCCGGCGTCCTGGCGAACGTCCAGCTCCAGCTGGTCGCCTACCACGCCGCCGACCTGCTGGACCGGCCCATCGACAAACCCCGCAACCTCGCCAAGAGCGTGACGGTGGAATGACCGGCAACGCGTCGGACCTGGAGTTCGTGTTCGACCGCGACGAGGGCGGCGACCGGCTCCTGCTCGGCGTCGAATCCGGCACCGTCAAGCTCGCGGTCGTCGTCCCCGACGACGTCCCGCGGGCGACGCTGAAGACGGCCACGGCGGGCTGCGTCCGCGAACTGCTCGGCCACGCGGGCGCGTCCGACGGCCGGGACGCCGACGCGTCCCGGGGCCGGGATGCGGGGGCGTCCGGCGGTCCGGCCGCCGGCGACGCCGAGCAGGCGGTTCCCGGGTACGACCCGTCGTCGGCCGGCCACGAGCACCCGTCCGGCGACGAGTAGCGGGGTCACCCTCGGACGGATACTGCAGGACGTCGTCGGGAAGGAGTACCGCGGGGCGTCACCCCCGGACGAGGCCGTACGCCCGCCTGGCGAGGGCCACGCTGGGGCCCCCAGTCTCGGCGACGTAGTACCGCGCGAGGTCGCCGCCGAACGTCTCCTTGTACCGGCAGAGGCGCCCGGTGTTCGCGCCGAGGAGGTCGTAGCGGTCGACCGACTCGACGGGCGGGTCCTCGAACAGGTCCCGGAGGACCGCCCAGTGGACGAGGCTGTTCGCGCTGGCGCCCTCGTAGGTGGCGCGGGTCCCCCCGAGCCAGTAGTAGGCGGCGTCGTTCGAGTACAGCACGATCACGCCGCTGAGGTACTCGCCCCCGGGGGTGCGGGCGACGTAGACGCGGGCCCGCTCGCCCAGCGCCGACACGAGGTCGCGCACGTACGGCCACGAGGGGTCGAGTTCCTCGCCCTGTTGGTCGTAGCGGGCGCGCAGGTCCTCGTGGACGGTGCTGGCCGCCTCGACGCCGCCGACCTCGACGGGCACGTCCAGGTCGGCGAGGGTCCGCAGCTCCCGCCGGAGGCGTTCGCCGAACGATTCCCTGACGGCCGCCGGGGACTCCGCCGCCGGCACGACGTAGGTGAACGCGGGCCGCAGGTCGAAGTCGCTCCAGGCGAACGGCCGCGGGTCGGCGTACGACAGCGGACAGCGGACCCGGCACTGCGACAGCGACCCGTCGACGCCGAGGTCCTCCAGGACGGCGTCGACGAACCGGCGGTTCACCTTCTCGCGCTTGCGCCGTTTCGGGCTGGCGGGCATCACCAGCGGGCCGAGCCGCGGCACCGCCATCCCGGGCGGCGGCGACGTGACGACCCGGCCGACGCCGTCCGCGCGGACGAACGTGGGCAACAGCGCGACGGGCCGCTCGCCCTTGAACCCGCCGTACAGCCGGAGTTCCCCCGTCGCGTGGTCGGCGAGCACCGACAGCGCGTCGGGGTCGTGGAAGACCTCGAACCCCTCGTCCGGCAGGGCGTCGCCCCACTCCGAAATGGTCAGACGTCGTACGTCCATGTGATCGTCGTCGCATCGCCCCGTTCGGCCTTTGTTATCGTGTTCTTATGGCCCGCGGGGGACCGCCCGTCAACCCCGGGCTGGGGGCCACGACCCTTCACGACGCGACCGGACAGCAGCGACGTACGGGACGGCCGCGACCGCCGGCGGCGTGACCGGGGGAGTAACCGGTCCCTATCCGGCCGTCAACGACCGCCTACGTCCCGGTCCAGTCGTCCACGGCGCCCGCCAGGAGGCGGCGAGCGGGAACGTTCGAGTGGCGCCCGGGGCGGCGAGCCGCCCCGGGCGCCCAAAACTTCGGATTCTAAACCGTAATAGTCCGGATTCTACAGCATAACTGTCCAGATCCTACAGCATGATGCTTCGGTTTCTAAAGTATCGTCGGGCGCCGATCCGGCGGCGGTCGGTCGTCACTGCGGATTCGGGAGTCCACGACCGACCGTCACGGCGGGGACGAGCCGAGTTAGCGGTCGACCGTCACCGCGGGATGGGCCGAGTCAGCGGTCGACCGTCACCGCGGGGACGGGCCGAGTTAGCGGCCGGCCGTCACGGCAGGGAGGGGCCGGGCCGCGGCGCCCCGGGCGACGTCGACGGGGCGCCGTCGTGGTCGAGTCGCTCGTACAGGTCCGCCGGGGGGCCGATCCAGGCGTCGGCCTCGACGGCCCGCGCCAGGAGCCGCCGGTAGAGCCGCCGGTACCCCGGGAACTCCGCCTCGTTGAAGTACCGGGGGTGCCACAGCACCGTCATCACGGCGTCGTGCTCGGCGGCCTCGGCCAGCAGCGACTCGATCACCCCCCAGGCCCGCTCGAAGTCCGTCCCCGGGTCCGGCAGCGTCTGCTCCATCAGCGTCAGCGGGAACACCACGAACTCGTCGTCGAACGGGCGGCGGAGGCCGTACCCGTACTCGAAGCCGTAGTCCGTCGCGGACCCGAGGCTGGCGTCGTAGCGCATCCCGAGCGCCGACTGGTGGCGCCAGGTTTCGGGTATCGAGAGTTCGAGGTAGTGCTGGCGGCCCCCGACGACGGGGTGACCCAGCACCGACTCGACGCGGCGCTTCTCCGTCGCCATGCGCTCGCGGTCCCGGGCCGTCGCGGTCGACCCGTGCAGGCCGACCTCCCACCCACCTTCGTCGAGGCGCCGGATCGCGGCCGCGAGGTCGTCCCGCAGGACGTCGTACCGCCCGAGGTGCTGGACCCAGTTGCCCGGCGACGGCCACTCGCGGGCCGGCCGCTCGAACAGGAGGTGCGGCTCGCTGAGGAAGTAAAACGCCGACCGGACGCCGAACGCCGCCTCCAGTTCCGCGATCTCCTCGAACTGCCAGTAGGGGTTCTCGTCAGTGAACAGCGACCGCAGGTGCCCGGGGCGGCGTTCGACGACCGCGTAGTACAGCGCCTGCGCGGCCGACTTGTACGGCCGGTCGACGTCGTGGGTCAGACAGAGCGCGAAGGGGTGGCCCTCGGGGACGCTCACGCGTCACCGCCCCTCCGGTGGCTCAGGCACACTCACGCGCGAGCACCTCCACGACGCGGGCCGCGGCCTCGCCGTCGCCGTACAGCGACGGCCGCTGCGGGAGGTCGGCGTCGCGGAGCAGTTCCTGGCGGATGCGGTCGGGGTCCGCGCCGACCAGGACGTTCCATCCGCAGTCGACCGTCTCGACCCACTCGGTCTCCTCCCGAAGGGTCACGCAGGGCGTCGACAGGTAGAACGCCTCCTTCTGGACGCCCCCCGAGTCGGTCGCCACCCGGCGGGCGCCGTCGACCAGCCGGACGAAGTCCAGGTACCCCACCGGATCGATCAACTCCAGGGCCTCCTCGGCGCGCTCGTAGAACCCGTACTCGACCAGCGCCTCCTCGGTCCGGGGGTGGATCGGGAACACGACGGGATGGGGGGCGTCCTCCAGGCCCTCGACGATGCCGGCGAGGCGGTCCGGGTCGTCGGTGTTGGCCGCCCGGTGGACCGTCGCGAGGACGTACCCGTCCTCGGCCAGCCCGCGGTCCGACAGCACCGTCGACCGCTCGATTGCGCGGTCCCTGGCCTGCAGCAACGCGTCGTACATCACGTCGCCGGTGAGGTGGACGCCCGCCGAGCGGCCCTCGCTGCCCAGGTTCCGCGCCGCCCGCTTCGAGGGGGCAAAGAGGAGGTCCGAGGCGTGGTCGGTGAGCACGCGGTTGACCTCCTCGGGCATCGAGAAGTCGCCCGAGCGCAGGCCCGCCTCGACGTGGGCCAGCGTCGGGGAGCGTTTGGCGGCGACCAGCGCGCCGGCCAGCGTCGAGTTTGTGTCGCCGTACACGAGCACGACGTCGGGCTGTTCGCGGTCCAGCACGTCCGCCAGCGCCGTCATCGCGTCCGCGGTCTGGTGGGCGTGGCCGGCCGACCCGACGCCGAGGTCGTAGTCGGGTTCGGGGATCGGCAGTTCCTCGAAGAAGACGCCCGACAGTTCCTCGTCGTAGTGCTGGCCGGTGTGGACCAGCACCTCCTCGTGGTTCCGCCGGAGCGCCCCGGAGACGGGGAACGCCTTCACGAACTGCGGGCGGGCACCGACGACCGAGACGACCCGCAGGCCGGTCATCTGTGCACCTCCAGGTCGCCGTTGGTCCGCCACTCCAGCGCCATCGCCAGCGCCAGCACCACTCCTCCGACGAGGAACACCGTCGCGACGCGGGCCAACCCCTCGCCGCCGGCGCCCGTCGCGAGCCACCAGCCGACGCCGGCGACGCCGCCGAGCCACCCGGCGACGCCCGTGGCGTACATCGCGGCCAGCGGGTGAACGCCGTCCTCGAGGTAGGTCGTCCGGAGCCGCCAGAGAAAGCCCGTCACCAGCAGCCACGACAGCATCGGGACGAACGACCGGTACTGGATGTGGCTCTCCTCGTCGCCGTAGACCGCCCGCATCGGGACGTCCGCGACCCGCATGCCGGCGGCGTTCAGCCGCACGAGCACGTCGTTGCAGAAGCCGTAATGGTCGTGCAGGGCGTCCAGGTCAAGCGTCTCCAGCGCCTCCCGGGAGATGGCGGTGTAGCCGTTCTGCGGGTCGGTCGTCCGCCAGTAGCCGCTTGCGACCCGGGTCAGGAGGGTCAGCACCGCGTTGCCGAACAGCCGCCACCCGGACATGGCGGCGCGGTGGTGGGGACCGCCCAGGCGGTTGCCCTTCGCGTAGTCGGCCTCGCCCCCGACCACGGGGTCGACGATCCGGTCGAGGATTTCGGGGTCCATCTGGCCGTCGCCGTTCATCACGGCGACCACGTCGATCCCGTCGGCCAGCGCCTCGCGGTAGCCGGTCGTGATCGCGGCGCCGACCCCGCGGTTGTCCTCGTGCCGGAGCGTCACGACCTGGCGGGACGGCGTCGCGCCGCCGTCCGGCGCGGCGGAGGCGACCGTCGCCGCGCGCTCGTTGACCCGCCAGGCCGCCGCCTGGATCTCCTCCAGGGTCCGGTCGGTCGAGCCGTCGTCGACGGCGTACACCTTGTCGACGAACTCGGGGACCGTCTCGATCACCTCGCCGACGAACCCGGACTCGTTGTAGGCCGGGATCACGACGCCGACGGTCGCTCCCTTGTACATCTCAGCTCCCCCCCTCGGCCGGGTCGTCCATCCCGGCCCGCCGTCGGGTCGCCTCGGCCGTCTCGCCGACCCCGATGGTGTAGACCTCGTGGTCGGTGTCCGCGAGGTCGAGCACCCCCCGGCCGTCGACGACGACCGTCTCGTCCATGCGTTCCCACGGCGTCTCCTGGAACTCCTCGTGGGCGGTCACCAGGACGACCCCGTCGGGTTCGATCCGCGGGAGCGCCGCCAGCCGGATCGGCGCCGCCTCGATCTCGCTGTAGTCGTCGCGTACGGGGTCGACGGCGTAGACGTTGGCGCCGAACCGCGACAGCCGCTCGGCGATCTTCAGCGCCGGCGACTTCCGTATCTCGTCGACCCCCGCACGGTAGGTCACCCCCAGCAGCGCGATCCGGGCGTCCTCGACGCGGACGCCGCGGTCGTCGAGCATCTGCAACAGCTTCTGGACCGTGAAAAGCGGCATCCGGTCGTTGACCTCCCGGGCCGTCCGCAACAGCGGCGCCTCGGTAGCGAACTCGTCGATGAGGAAGTGCGGGTAGTAGGGGATGCAGTGGCCGCCGACGCCCGGCCCCGGGTCGTGGACGTCGCAGTACGGCTGGGTGTTGGCGGCCTCGATGGCGGCGGTGACGTCGACCTCGAGTTCCTCGGCGAACCGCGCCAGTTCGTTCGCCAGCGCGATGTTGACGTCCCGGTAGACCCCCTCGAACACCTTCACGCACTCGGCGGTCGTCGCGTCCGGGGCGGTGATCACCTCGTTTTCGGTGATCTCGTCGTAGACCAGCGCGGCGGCGCGGGTGCTCTCGTCGTCGATCCCGCCCACCACCTTCGGGTACGCCCGCCGGATGTCCCGGAGCGCGCGGCCGCTTGCGGTCCGCTCCGGACAGAACGCGACGCCGAACTCGCCGCGGTCGACGTCGCTCTCGGCCGCCAGCAACGGCTCGACGAGGTCCACGGAGGTCCGCGGCGGGACCGTCGACTCGACGCAGACCAGGTCGCCCGGCTCCAGCCCGGTGGCGACGTCCCGGACCGCGGTCCGGAGGTTCGACAGGTCGGGCGTGTCGTCCTCGCGCAACGTCGTCGGGACGATCAGGACGTGGACGCTCGCCAGTTCGGCGGCGGCCCGTCCGTCGGTCGTCGCCCGCAGGCCGCCCGCCTCGACGGCCGTCTCGACGAGGTCGGGCAGGCCGGGTTCGCCCTGGACGTGGCACTTGCCGTCGTTGATCGACGCGACGACCGCCTCGTCGACGTCGACGCCGACGACGTTCTTCGAGATGGCGGCGAACACGCTCGCCAGCGGCAGGCCCATCTTCCCGAGGCCGTAGACGGCCACCGGGACCTCGCCCCCGGTGAACGCCGCCCGCTGCTCGGCCGGCATGGCCGCGCTGCCGTACAGCTTCGACCGCTCGCGGAGTTTCACGCCCGCTCACCTCCCGGCGCGGGTCTCGCCTCGGGGCGGGCGTCCGCCGCCCGGACGACGTCGTTCGCCAGCGAGAGCGCCCGGAGGCCGTCCTCGCCGGTGACCGGCGGCGACTCGCCGGTCCGGACCGCCTCCAGGAACGCCCGGAGCTGGTTCTTCAGCGGTTCGCCGTTGCCCACGGTGGGCCGCTCGATGACGCTCTCGTGGCGGTACCGCAGGTCGCCGTCGCTCTCGACGTACTCGGGAAGCGAGTGCCGGTGGATCTGGACCGACCGGTCGATGTAGTCGACCTCGACGGTGCACTCGGCGGCGGTCACCTGCAGGTGCCGGACCTTCCGCTGGGTGACCCGGCTGGCCCGGAAGCTCCCGACGACGCCGTTCTCGAAGGACACCGTCGCGGCGACGTAGCGGTCGTCGCTGGCGGCGGCCGCCTCGACGTCGGTCACGTCGGCGTCGACGACCGACAGCGCCACGTCCAGATCGTGGATCATCAAATCGAGCACGACGCTGGTGTCGTCCTCGCGGTCGACCGGCGGTCCCAGTCGCCGGGCGTCGACCGCGAGGACGTCCAGGTCCGGGAGGACCTCCCGGAGCGTCCTGACGGCGGGGTTGAACCGCTCGACGTGGCCCACCTGCAGGGTGACGTCGTCGCGCCGGGCCCGCTGGACGAGGTCGATGCCCTCCGGGGGCGAGTCGACCAGCGGCTTCTCGACCAGCGTGGCAACGCCCCGGTCGATGGCCCGGCCGGCGACCTCGTGGTGGTAGGCGGTCGGGACGGCGACGGAGACGGCGTCTGCCCGCGCCAGCAGTTCGTCGCCCGCGAGCGGTTCGGTGCCGTGGCGGGCCGCGACCTCGCGGGCCCGCGCGGCGTCGACGTCGTGGATCCCGACGAGCCGCGCGTCCCGGAGTTCCGCGTACGCCCGGGCGTGGTGTGCACCCATGTTGCCGACGCCGAAGACGCCGACGTCGACCGGGTCGGTCGGCTCACTCATGGTCCGTCGGGAGGGGTTGGTCGGCCGGCCCCTCTGTGCCGGTGCGGTCGTCTCGCGGGCGGTACGTCCGGAGTGCGGTCTCGATGGCTTCGAGGTCCTCCCCGGTCAGTCCCGGGTGGACCGGCAGCGACAGCACCGTCCCGGCCAGGCGCTCGGCGACCGGCCCGGGCGCCTCGGCCCCCTCGCGGGCGCCGCCCGGTGCGGCCGCACCGGGGCCGTCGTGGGCGACAGCCGCGTCCGTCCCGTCACGGCCGGCGGCCGTCGGGGCCGAACCGCCGTCGCGGTCGGGCGCGAGGGTCACCTCGAACCCCTCGTAGGCCGGCTGCCGGTGGATCGGCGTCGGGTAGTAGATCCGGGTGCCGACGCCGTGGTCCTCGAGGTGCTCGCGCAGCCGGTCGCGGTCGCGTGCTCGCACCGTGTACTGGTTGTAGGCGTGGCGTCGCCCGGGTGGGTCGGGCGGGGGGTCGACCGACGGGGGCAACGCGTCGGTCAGCCGCTCGGCGTTCGCCCGGCGGGCCGCGAGGTAGTCGTCAAGCTGCTCCAGCTGGACCAGGCCCATCGCCGCGGCGACGTTCGTCAGCCGGAAGTTGTGGCCGACCGATTCGAAGGTGTGCGCGCCGGTGCGCCCGTGGTCGACGAACCGCCGTGCGCGCTCGGCGACGCGCTCGTCGTCGGTCAGGACCATCCCACCCTCGCCGGTGGTCAGGTTCTTCGTCGGGTAAAACGAGAAGCAGGCCGCGTCGCCGAGCGAGCCGACCGGCCGGCCGCCGTACTCGGCGCCATGGGCCTGGGCGGCGTCCTCGACCAGGAGGAGGTCGTGCTCGTCGGCGACCTCGCGGAGGCGGTCCATCCCGGCCGGGAGGCCGTAGAGGTGGACCGCCAGGATCGCGTCGACGTCGCGCTCGCGGACGGCCGCCTCGACCGCGTCGGGGTCGAGGTTGCCGGTCGCGGGGTCGACATCCGCGAAGACCGGCGTGGCACCGCACTGCCGGACGGCGTTGGCGGTCGCCACGAACGAGAACGGCGTCGTGACGACCCGGTCGCCCTCGCCGATCCCGAGGGCGACGAGCGCCGCGTGCAGCGCGGTCGTCCCGTTGCTCGTGGCGACCCCGTGAGCGGCGTCGCAGTAGTCGGCGAACGCCGACTCGAAGGCGGCGACCTCCTCGCCGGCCACGAGGTGCCCGCCCTCGATTACCTCGCGGACGCGCTCGACCTCCCGGCTACCGACGTCCGGTGCCGCAATTGGAATCATGCGAGCTGGTTCCCCCCCACGAGCCGGTCCGGTAGCGGTCGCGGTTCGGCTGGCGCCCCGACCGCCAGCGTCTCCGGCGGGACGTCGTCGGTGACGACGGCACCGGCGGCGACGAACGCCCCCTCGCCGACGGTGACCCCCGGGAGCACCGTCGCGTTCGCACCCACGGAGACGTGGTCCTCGAGGACGGGACCGTCGAGGTCGTCGTCGGTCCGCACCGGGTAGGCGTCGTTGGTGAGCACCGCGTGCGGGCCCAGGAACACCTGGTCGCCGAGTTCGGTCTCCGGCGGCACGTAGACGCCCGTCTGCAGGCTCACGCCCGAGCCGACCTCGACGGAGCCGTCCAGCACCGCGTCGGTCCCGACGACGACCCGGTCCCCGATGGCGGTGTCCTCCCGGACCAGGACGTTGTGCCCGGTCCCGAAGTCGTCGCCGATGGTGACGTCGGCGTAGATGATCGACCCGGCCCTGATGGTCGCGTCGTCCCCGATCTCCGTGGCCGCCACGTCGTCGGCGTACCGGTAGCCGACGATGGCGGTCCGGTCCACTTCCGCGTTGTCCCCCATTCGTACCCTGGTCATGTGAGTAGCCTCGTTCGACAGGAGAGCACGTTACCCTGCGTTGACCGTCCGCCAGCCTTTGTTATCCACGTCCTGGCGGGCGGTAGCAGTCTATTTACCCCCGGACGGCGGCCGGTAACGCGGCCGGCTGCCAGGAAAACCGGGGGAGGGCGTCGGGGAAGAGTGAGGTGACCCGTCCGCCAGGCCGGCGACTGCCGCCGCGGCGCCGCCGTGGCGTTCGCTCGGCTTTCGCGGCGCCTGATCCCGGGTAACGACGATGTAACAAAGTAGTGATGACTTGACTTTCTCGTGTGACGTCCGCACGGGACGCAGGTAGAAGGGGGAAACCACCGTAACAGCACTGCGATTTTGAATGTCCGAAACGAACCGGGAAGAACTCTCGCGGGACCTCGTGTTCGACATTCTCAGCAGTCCGCGGCGCAGGTACATGCTGTACTACCTGCACCGGGCGGGCGATCCGGTGAGCATCCAGGAATTGTCGGCACGGATCGCCGCCTGGGAGAATGACGTTCCGGTAGATGAGCTTACGAGCCAACAACAAAAGCGGGTGTACGTGTCGCTGTACCAGACCCACATCCCGAAGCTGGAGGAGGCCGGCATCGCCGAGTACGACCAGGAGGAGGGGACCGTCCGGCTCACCAGCCGCGTCGAGCAGATGGACGAGTACCTCGCCGACAGCGACGAGCGGGCGATCCCCTGGGAACTGATCTACCTCGGGCTCGCGCTCGTCAGCACGGCGCTGTTCCTGGGCGTCGCCTTCGAGGTCGGCGCCCTGGCCACGGTCTCGCTGATCGCGGTCGGGATCGCCGTCTCGGTCGCCTTCGGGCTGGTGGCGCTCGCGCACGCCGTCTCCGCACATCGGTCTAGCCGCGGCCGGAGCCTCGCCCGACTCGAGGAAGACGAGCGGTAAGGCGACGCTCCGGCCGGGGCAGGTGGACCGTCGATCCGCGGTACTGCTGTGGGCCGCGGAAACGGAACGTCGGAGCCGCGATGGACTGCGGAGCCGCTGCCAACGGCGAAGCCGCCGCGGGCGAGTCCAACGCGACATCGACGTCCTGTTGATCGGCCCCGACCACGGGGCGAGTCCCTGCTTGCTTCGCGTTCGATGCCGTGCCGGCCTCGTCGTTCGAAGACGGCGAGAGGGGGCTGTATTCCTCCGTTTCGGGACGTAAGCCGACGTTACGAGCGACGCGGCGAACCGCCCGTTCGGGGCCGCCCCGCGGAAACGGCCGGGAGGCCGCTCCTCTCGGGGAGTTTCGCCCGTTTCGCCGTTCGGCGGCGGTACCCGTCGTCCCGGCCCCGCCTCGTGTCGACGGCCGTATTATAAGCAAAGGAAACTTACACCGGCTGATAGAAAAACGAAGGGCAACTATCTGACCCCATTATAACCGTATGCCACATACGATAGAGAGGAACCCGAGTGCCACCGGGACGTAACCATGACGATAAATTGGGACGACATCAGCTACGTCATCAGCTCTCGCTATCGCATCGCCGTCCTGAAACGCCTGGCGGCGGGCCCCGCAACCCCCTCCCAGATCGCCAACGACTCCAGCATCGCGATCGCGCACATCTCGCGTGCGCTGCGCGGGCTCCAGGACAAGGACCTCGTGACGCTGCTGGTCTCCGAGGACCGCAAGAAAGGCCGTGTGTACGGCATCACGGACAAGGGCGAGACAGTCTGGCAGAAGATCGAGGGCGAGAACCTGGTCTGACGACCGGCGGGTCAGTCCGACGGACGAGCTCGCTCGTCGCCGTCCCCGGGGTCCGGGACGAGCATCTCCGGGCTCCGCTCGTGCATGGGCGTGTTCGCGAACTCCTCGATCCGCTGCAGGTCGCCGGTCGTCAGGCGCTTCTCCATGGGTGGTGGGACTAGCCCGGACGGATCATAATAATTACTTTCATACCGGGCGTAGCTGATCGTTACCCGGAGCCGTAGGAGGGCACTGACTCGTTTCGCCACGAGCGGCCGTCGACCTCGTGGCACCCGTAAGCGCTCGCTGATGGCCGTCCCGACCGCGAGCGGGCAGCGAGCCCGTCGTTAGCAATCGTCTTCCCGAGTCGCCGATCAAACGTCGCCGTCGGCGCCGGCGGTCGGATCGACCATCGGCCGGCGGACCTCGACGACGTCGTCCTCGACGACGACCCGGCGGCCGTACGCGTCGAACGCGACCCGGTGGTCGTCGGCGGCGAGCGCGTCGAGCGCGTCCGGGTCGACGAACGCGTGCAGGGGTGGCGACAGGTCGAGGGGATCCCTGCCCGTCGCGTCCGCGACGGCGAGTACCGCCGCGGTGCTCGGGGACTCCTCCGGCCCGACGGGGCGGAGCGTCCCGCCGGTCGAGGAACGCGGTCCGGCCCCGGCGTTCGTCGGTTCGCTACTCTCCGGGTTGTTCGATTCGCTGTGGGTCACGAATAGCGTAACGGGGCAGAGTACGTTATAACTACTGTTTGTTCTCAGAACGAATAGAAAGTGAATCAGGTCAACGGACGACGGAGTCACAACAACGAGGTAGCAATCCCGCCTGCACCCCCGGAGCACCCCCGCCGTACGTCCAGGAGGCAGGGGAAGGGAAGAGAACGGGAGAGGGAGAGGGAGAGGGAGAGGGAGAGGGAGAGGGAGAGGGAGAGGGAGAG
>CAYTAG010000004.1:0-16280 GCA_964435625.1 uncultured Halobacteriales archaeon
TTGAGGTCCTGCTGGGCCAGGGCCAACATCGCACCGTAGATGACCGACACCACGCCCACCGCCGCGATGAGGTAAACGTAGTCCTGGGCGACGCCGGGCATCATGGTGAAGTTGAACCGCAACAGTGCGTAGGTCCCCATCTTCAGCAGGACGCCGGCCAGAAGCACCGACGCGGGCGTCGGAGCCTCCACGTGGGCGTCCGGCAGCCACGTGTGGAACGGGACCACGGGCACCTTCACGGCGAACCCGACGAAGATGGCGAAGAAGGCCAGGACCTCCAGGGTCGCCGGCGGGATGCCCGCCAGCGACCCGAGTTCGCCGGCCCGCAGCGACTGGGCCATCTCCGGCAGGCCGAAGGACTCGACGGGCAGCGCGAACACCAGCGCGATCACGCCGATGAACATCAGCAGGCTCGCGACGTTGGTGTACACGAAGAACTTGATCGCGGCGTACTTCCTGCGGGGGCCGCCCCAGACGCCGATGAGTAAGTACATCGGCACCAGCACGGCCTCCCAGAACACGAACCACAGGAAGAAGTCCAGCGCCGCGAACACGCCCAGCAGCGCGGCCTCCATGAACAGCACGAGGCCGTAGAACTGCGACTGGCGCTCGTCGATGGGCGTCCACGCCGAGACGATGGCCAGCGTCGTCAGCAGGGTCGTCAGCACGACCAGCGGCAGCGACACGCCGTCCAGGCCCACGTACCAGTTGACCGACAGCGGGCCGATGGACAGCCAGGTCGCCATCGTCTCGAACGCCAGGTCGCCGTCGGCCAGCAGGGCGTTGCCGGAGCCGTCGAACGCCGCGTACAGCCAGAGGCTGCCGCCCAGCGGCAGCAGGCTAAGCAGTGCCGCCAGTTTGCCGGCGTACCTGTCCGGCGCGGCGAACACGACCAGCGAACTCACGAACGTGACCGCCAGGAGTGCTTCGAGCATCATTCAGAACCACCCTCCCATGAAGGCGAAGGTAACCAGCAGGACGACCAGCCCCGCCGTCAGCAGGGCGACGTAGTTCGAGACGATACCGCTCTGGATCCGACGGATCCGCCGCCCGGAGAACAGCGACACGCTGGAGACGGCGTCGACCACGCCGTCGACGACGACCTGGTCGAACGTGTCCGCAGCGCGCGAGATCGGCAGCGTCACGCCCTCGGCCAGCCAGACCTGGTACTCGTCCTGGTAGTAGTTGTTCCCGAGCAGTTCCTTGATCGACCCAAGCCGGTCGGTGTGCGGTTGGGGGTCGCTGCCGTACAGCCGCCAGGCCAGGCCGGCGCCGGCAAGCGCCAGGCCCACCGACAGCACCGCCGAGACGATGGGCGTCAGCGACGCCGCCTCGACGTGGGCGACGTCGTGCAACACCGTCTCGTAGTGGTGCGCCGAGGTGAGCAGGCCCGCCCCCTCGGTCGTGTCGAGCCAGCTGTGGAGGTACTCGACGTTCAGCGGCACCATGTTGACGAACCCGGCGACCGTGGCCAGCACGCCCAGCACGATCAGCGGTAGCTTGACCGACCAGCCGACGCCGTGGGCGTCCTCGGCGACCTCCGTCCGGGACTCGCCGTGGAAGGTCAACGCGACCATCCGGAACGTGTAGAAACCGGTGAAGAACACGGCGACCAGCCCAAAGGCGAACGCGAGCAACAGCAACACGCCCAGGCCGCCGGAGGTCTCGAGGCCGTGGACCAGCGACTCGTAGAGGATCTCGTCCTTGCTCCAGAAGCCCGAGAACGGGACGATCCCGGCCAGCGCCAGCGACCCGGCCAGGAACGTGTAGTAGGTGACGGGCAACTTCTCCTTCAGCCCGCCCATCTTCCACATGTCGTGGGTGTGGTGGGTCGCGACGATGACCGACCCGGCACCCAGGAACAGGAGTGCCTTGAAGAAGGCGTGGTTCATCAGGTGGAAGGTCCCGGCGACGTAGCCACCGGCGCCCAGCCCGAGCATCATGTACCCGTACTGGGAGATGGTGGAGTACGCCAGGACCTGCTTGATCTCGTCTTTGACGACGCCCATGGTGGCGGCAAAGAGGGCGGTGAACCCGCCGACCAGCGCGATAATCGCCAAAAGCGTCGGCGACAGCGCGTAGAAGCCGTACATCCGCGCCACCAGGTAGACGCCCGCGGCGACCATCGTCGCGGCGTGGATCAGCGCCGAAACCGTGGTCGGCCCTTCCATGGCGTCCGGCAGCCAGGTGTGAAGCGGGAACTGCGCGGACTTACCGATCACGCCGCCGAGCACGAGCAGGCCCAGCACCGTGACGCCGAACTCGGGGCTCATCCCGAGGATCGACTCGCCGCCCTCGATGGCCTCGGCAGCCATCGCCGGGAACGACTCGCTGCCGGCGAACTGGCCGGTGCCGAACGCGGCGAAGATGCCGACGACGCCGACCAGGAAGAAGTAGTCGCCGAAGCGGGTGACCAGGAACGCCTTCTTGGCGGCGCTGGCCGGAGCCTCCTCGCGGAACCAGAAGCCGATCAGGAGGAACGAGCACAGACCCACCAGCTCGAAGAACATGAACGCCATCAGGAGGTTGTCCGCCATCACGAAAAACAGCATCGAGAAGGTGAACAGCCCGAGTTCCGCGTAGTAGCGGTGCAGGCCCGTCTCGCCCTCGGCGTTCATGTATCCCAGGCTGAACACGTGCACGAGGAACGCCACCAGCGAGACGATGACGAGCATCAGGGCGGCCAGCGGATCGATCAGGACGCCCAGCGTGAGTTCGAAGCTATCGGGCGCGGCCGCCCAACTCAGGAGTTCCTGCTGGATCGGATCGCCGCCGTTGACGTGCAGGAACGCCCACGCCGACACCAGGAGCGACCCGGCCGTCGCGAGGATGCCGGGGATCGCGCCGCCCTTCGGCAGCAGGCGGGGGGCGAACACGACGCTCGCCAGCGCGACTACGAACGACGCCAGCGGAAGCAGTGCAATCGCCGGAGCGATGTCGCCGATAGTCACCATCGTTACCACCTCATGGTAGTCGGTAGTCCGACGTCGATGTCCTCGAAGTTGCGGTACAGCACCAGGACGATGCCGATGCCGATTGCCACCTCGGCGGCCGCCAGCGCCATGACGAACAGGGCGAACGTCTGGCCGGTGAGGTTACCGTGCTGGAAGCTGAACGCGACCAGGTTCACGTTGGCCGCGTTCAGCATCAACTCGACCGACATCAGGATGACCAGCGCGTTCCGCCGGGTCAACACGCCGAACACCCCGATGCAGAACACGGCCGCCGACAGCAGCAGGTACCACTGGACCGGTACCATCACTCCTCACCTCCCCGCCTGGTCAGCGCCTCGACGACCTGGCCCGCCTCGTCGCGGCGGGCCAACAGTACGGCGCCCTCCAGGGCCGCGTCCAGCACCACCGCGATGACGATGAACGCGACCAGGAACGGCTCGGTTCCGGTCGCCTCCAGCGTCTCGTGGGGGATGTCGAACAGGGCGTAGCCGATGCTCGCGGTGACGTTCTCGACCGCCCCGAGTCCGACCGGGTCCTCGAACTCGGTGGTGAGGAACACGGCCGCCATCACGCCGAACAGCGCGACGGCCGCCAGCCCGCGCCACAGGTGGGCGCCGACCTTGAGTCTGGGTCGCCTCGTCATGCCGGCTCACCCTCCTCGGCCTCGCCCGCCCTCGTTTCGTCCTCCGGAAGCTCCCTCCGGACGAGCATCACGGCGAACGAGATGAGGATCAACACGCCGCCGACGTACACCAGCACCTGCATCGCCGCGACGAACTCCGCCCGCAGCATCACGTAGTGGACCGCGACGCTGAGTAACGCTCCCCCGAGGAACAGCGCCGAGTGCCAGACGTCCCGCACCAGGACGACGCCAAGCGAGGCCCCCAGGGTCACGAGGGCGAACAGCGCAAACCCGATTGTCTCGTACAATGCCATCGCTAGGTGGACTTCCCACCGGCGCCCCTTTGAAGATTTCTTTATCGTCCCGCGTACACACGCTCGCGGGCGGCGTCGGCCCCTATTTCATGGTACTCGCTGCCACGGGTACGAGTCGTGATGGTCGAACCCGACCGCCGAACCGGACGACGCCGAACGCAGGTCCGCCACTCCGTCGCCGCTACGCGGAGACCACTCTCCGATCACACCGACTGCGGTGTCGTCGGGTCACACCGACCACCTGCGTCGCGTGCCCACGCGAAAGGTGGTATCCACTCGATGTGATATGTACTTGATGAGGCGATACGTTACTCGGCGACGCTACGTTGCCCTCGTTGGACGCGACGACCCCGCCAGGCAAACCGGCACGAGGCGAACGTAACGCACCCGCCGAACCGGCACGAGACGAACGTAACGCACCTACCGAACCGAGCCGGGATCGGGTGGGATCGCTCGCGGACGCCCACCTGGCCCGGCTCACCCGGAGGCGGCGGACACGGTTTCGATGCCCCGTGGCTGTTCGTTAGCCACATATTTCACCTTATTTTAAGTATTATGGACGCATTTGTCGGGACCTGTTGCGGCTGGTCCGGGCTGGCCGCGTGAACGATCATGTCCGATCAAGACGCCACCTCGATGGAACCGAACTCGAACGACCGACGGGCCGAAACGGCGCGACGAGCAGGCAGCGTCGAGAGACGAGAAGTGCTGGCGGCCACGGATGGGTCGCTGCCGTCCGTCGAACAACCCGGCAAACGGCGGCTGTTCAGGGGGGCGCTGGCGAGCGCGGCAGCGGCGCTCGGACTTCCCCTCGTGGGATCGACGGGCGCGAGCGCGGCCGACGAACCGGGGGAGATAATCGAGACGTACTCCCGGCCCGAGGCGGTCGAGAATCTCGTTGCCCAGAACGAGGGGCTGTTTGCCGGCCTCGACGACCTCCAGCTGCTGGAAGGCGCCACCGGTGCCGGACTCCAGGTGAGCGCCGTCCCGGTGGACGGCGAACACGTACCGCAGGTGGTCCTCTACCTCGACGCCGACGCCGGGATGCTGTCGCTGGTCCTCTCCCCGACGGAGAGTCCGCTGGGCTCGCACGTCCACGTCGTCACCACCGAGGAGACGATGGGGGAGGTTCCCGTCGAGTGGCCCGACGAACGGCGAACGGAGTTCCCGGACTTCGGGATTCTCTTCGGGGTCGACCGCGACGGCTGGACCGATCCCGGGTTCGTGGAAACGGAACCACTCGACGACGGAGCGGTGGTCAACGAGATCTGTAAGGATCCCATCGAAACGCTTTGTGGACCCGTCTCCGACGGGAACTGCTGGTACCGGGGCTGCTGTGGCAAAATCCAGCGGAAACCGTGCCAGGATTCCGGCGGCGGCAGCGGCGGCCTGGACTTCGATTCGTTCCCCAGTTGTGAAGATTCCGAGGAGGGCAAGACGTGCTGGTGGGTCAGCTTCAGGGACAACTGTGAGTGTCCCGACCTGACCCTGCCCCCCTAGAGTCGACGCCGGGCAACCGCTGGCATCGGCCACCGGTCGTTCGTGACGCCCCGTTCGGCGCAGTCGAGGACGGTAGCGCCGACGCGCCGCTGGCCGTATCGCTTTGCACCGTCGGTACGCCGAACCCACGTGAGGCGCGAGCGTGGGTGAACACGCGGGAGACGTGCACTTCGGCCAGGGTAACGTCGAGTTGGTCCGCGACGTACGCCGGGTCGTTGCCGGCCAGGACGGGGTCGACCACCTGCAAGACCGAGATCCGGTGTCCGTCCAGCCTGGGTTCGCCCCCGAGAACGTCCGGCGTCTTCACGACTGGCATCCTGCCCCGGGATACGGCGGCCTACTATAAAAGGTCTGGCCGGGCGACGAAACGACGGAGAACGGCGACGGGAGTGCGTTACTGGTAGTCGACCGGGCCTTCGCCCTCGCCGACCCAGGCGCCGCGGTCGGGTTCGCGGGATTCCAGCGGGTCCAGGTCGTTGTACCAGGGGACGTTCTTGAGCTGTTCCTTGTTGTAGATGAGGTCGTCTTTCGTGTCCCCGGTAAACTCGAAGTTCTCGGTGAGGACGATGGCGTCGACGGGACAGACCTCCTCGCAGAGCCGGCAGTAGACGCACTGGCCGACGTGGAGGTTGTACTGCTCGCCGTTGCGCTGTTCGTCGGTGACGATCTGGATGGTGTCGTTCGGACAGACGTTCTCGCACTGGCGACACCAGATGCACCGCTCCTGGCTGAACTTGTGGATGCCCCGGAACCGCGGGCTGACCTCCGGCGCCTCGTCCGGGTACTCGACGGTGAACGTGTTCCCCTTCAGCGCCGTCTTCATCGTCGTCGCCATGGACTTGAGGACTCCGATCATCGTAACACCTTGTCTTCCCTACCTCGGAGGACGTAGTCGAGCAAGTTATCTCGTTCGGAATTCGCCCGGCCGGTCAGAGGAACCCGACCAGGATGGCCGTCAGCACGAAGTTGCCGAACGCCAGCACCAGCAGGCCCTTCCAGCCGACCGTGATGACCTGGTCGATGCGGACCCGGGGGATCGAGTACCGGGCCCACTGGGTGAACCCGAAGAACAGCATGATCTTGATGATCATCCAGACCAGCCCGGGCAGCACCGGTCCGGCGGGACCGCCGAGGAACAGCGTCGCGATGAGCGCGCCCCCCAGGAAGATGTGGAGGAACTCCGCGAGGTACAGCAGGACGAAGTAGACGCCGCTGTACTCGGTCATGTAGCCGGCGATGATCTCGTTGGGCGCCTCCGGGACGTCGAAGGGGTTGCGGCCGACCTCCGCGAGCGTCGCCGTGAGGAACAGGACGAACGCGAGGGGGTTGACGAGGACGTACCACGACGGGATGGCGATGCCGCCGACGGTCGCCAGCGTCTCGGCCTGCTGGGCGACGATCTCGCTGGTCCGCAGCGTCCCCGCGAACAGGACGATGGAGGCCCCGGTGACGACCAGCGGGATCTCGTAGGCGATGGACTGAGCGATGGCCCGGAGACCGCTCAAGAACGAGTACTTGTTCGAGGAGGCGTACCCCCCGACGACCAGCCCGAGCGTGCTCATGGAGGAGGCGGCGAACACGAACGCGAGACCGACCTCGGGGTCTGCGAGCTGGAAGTCGACGCCGAACAGCGACCCCATCGGGATCGCTCCGAAGCCGAGGATGGCCGCGAACGGCATGATGATCGGCGCGAGGTCGTACGCCGGCCGGTCGGCGTTCTCGGGGACGATCAGCTCCTTCGAGAGGAACCGGAGGGCGTCGGCGACGATGATCAACAGCCCGTACGGGCCGACGCGGTTGATGGCGTAGCGCTGGGTGAAGTCGGCGTAGAGCTTCCGTTTCAGCCAGGGGCCAGAGACCGCGCCCATCACCAGCAGCAGGTTGGCGATGAGGAACGCGGCGATCAGGCCGGCGCCGAACTCGACCAGTGGCCCGGCGCCGTCGCCGAAGCCGAACAGGCGGTAGATCGTCTCCGGCAGGAACTGGCCGGACTGGAGGACGCCGTTCACCGCGGCTCACCCCCCGACGGCCCCCGGGATCGACCGCCCGGGTGGGGAGCCCACGCGCTCGCTGTGCCCGTTCCCACGGCGGATAAGACGCGTGAATCTGACATCGGTCGTCTGTCAGCCGGTTCGAATCGGTCGCACAAAAGGATTCTCTTTCAGCCGAGGGGTTCCCGCGCCCGCCGGCCGGCCCTGAAGTGGTCGTCCGGAACCCGCCGGCGCGTGGCCGGGGCCGAACGGTCGTTGCCGGTCCGCCCACCAATAGTTTTTTCAGAACCACAACAAGAAAAGGACGTAGACGCAACATGAAGTCGTGCCCGAAACCGCCGAGACAGGACGGTTCGTGCCCGGCCCGAGTCG
Organism: uncultured Halobacteriales archaeon; assembly: GCA_964435625.1. Lineage (GTDB taxonomy): Archaea > Halobacteriota > Halobacteria > Halobacteriales > PXRE01 > PXRE01. The sequence continues at coordinate 7,754 of CAYTAG010000004.1, forward strand.
GGGGGTCGCCGCGACCCCCGGCGTCGACGGACGGTCCGGTGATCCCCGTGGAACCCGACGCGGGAGGGTGGTGACCCTCGAACCATGTCGACGGAGCGTCCCCCCGGACCCAGCGGACTGCCGTTGATCGGGAACACCCTCGATTACTTCCGGCGCACCTACGACTACCGGACCGAGTGCGCACGCGAGTACGGCGACGTCGTCTACATGGAGGTGATGCGGACGCCGACGTACCTGATCGTCCATCCCGACGACATCCAGCAGGTACTCGTCCACGACAGCGAACTGTACAAGAACCCGGAGTTCCTCGAGAAGCAACTCAAACCCGTCATGGGCGACGGCCTGTCGACGACGGACAAGGAGTCCTGGCGGTGGCAACGGCGGCTCATCCAGCCGGCGATGCACCGGGACCGCATCCTCGAGTACGAGCAACTCGTGGCGGAGACGGTGGAGTCGTTCGTCGACGGGTGGTCAGACGGCGACGTCGTCGAGATCGACCGGGCGATAGAGCGGCTGACGATGCGCATCCTGATCCTCTCGCTGTTCGGGGCCGGGCTCCCCGAACGGAAGATCGACGAGGTCTCCGAGGCGATCCGGGGGCTGTTCGAGAACTCGGTCTTCGTGCCCACGTGGGTGCCGACGCCGTCGAACCGTCGGTTCAACCGGTCCGTGGAGAAGATAAACGAGGTTGCCGACGAACTCATCGAACGTCGCCGCGAGGGGTCGACCGCGGAACGCTCGGACCTCATCTCGCACATGGTCGACGCCGAGAACGCGGACGGCAACGGGATGCCCGACGACATCATCCGGGACAACGTCAGGACGTTCCTCCTGGCCGGCCACGACACCGTCGCCTCGTCGCTGACCTTCCTGATGGACCTGCTGGCCCGGCATCCGGAGATCCAGCGCAACGCCGCCCGGGAGATCGAGACGGTCGTCGACGGCGACAGCCCCGACCGCGAGGAGCGACGGCAACTGGAGTACACCGCGGCGACGTTCCAGGAGACGCTCCGGCTGTACCCGCCGCTGCATTCGGTGACCCGCGAACCGACCGAACCCGTCGAACTCGGGGATTACGAGGTGCCGGCCGGCTCGCTGGTGACCGTAAACGCCTGGGTCCCCCACCGGGACCCCCGGTGGTGGGACGACCCGGAGACGTTCGACCCCGACCGCTGGCTGGGCGAGACCCGGGACCGGCCCGAGTTCGCCTACTTCCCCTTCGGCGGCGGCCCCCACGTCTGTCTCGGCCGCCACTACGCGCGCATGGAGGCGCTGTTCATCCTGTCGGGGTTCCTCGACCGGTTCGAGTTCCGGACGCAGTCCTCGGAACCACCGGACCTCAGGTCGGCGTTCACGACCCAGCCGAGCGGATCCATCGAACTCGAACTGCGCGGGCGGGACTGACGAATCGACGCTCGACCGACCTATCGGCCCTCGTATGGAACGTCCCGCGGTCGGGTCCCGGTCGACCGACCGGCGGGGAGCCTCGGCGACGGACGACCGACATCACGGAACAAAAGTAAATTCGACCAATATATTTTTGTTGATAGGCTCTGACCCACCATCCAAGAGAATGGCGATAGACAAGACAGGTCCGGATGGCCGCCCCGTCGTCGGTCACACCCTGCGGTTCTTCAGGGAACCGCTGGAGTTTCGGCGGCGCTGTACCGAACGGTACGGCGACGTCGTTCCCCTGTCGGTGCTCGGCCGGGACGTGTTCTTCCTCTCGCACCCCGATCACGTCGAGTCCGTGCTGGTGGGGCGCAACGAGGACTTCTCGCGGCTCGACTCGATCAAGAAGCGCCTGGAACCGTCGCTCGGTCACGGACTGCTCAACAACGACGGCGAGTTCTGGAAACGACAGCGGCGGCTGATGCAGCCGGCGTTTCACCCCCGGCGCGTCGAAACCGAGTACGCCGAGGTGATGCGCGAAGAGGCCGAGGAGTACCTGGAACGGTGGCAACACGGGGAGACCTACGACGTTCAGGAGGAGATGCGGACGCTGGTGTTGCGCGTCCTGGTCAGGAACCTGCTCGGTGACGACGTCTCCCCCCGGCGGGTCGGGGAGGCGCTCGACGACATCCGCGAGAAGCGGATCTTCCTCCCGGGGTGGGTCCCGGCGCCGAGCAACCACCGGTTCAAACGGGGGCTGAACGAACTGGAGTCGGTGATCTACGACGTGATCGACCGGCGACGGGACGAGCCCGACGAGGGGTACATCATCGACCACATGGTCCAGGCGGAGACGGCGGACGGGACCGCGATGACCGCCGAGGAGATCAGGGACGAGGTGGTGACGCTGCTGTTCGCCGGCCACGACACGAGCGCGCTGTCGCTGAGCTTCACCCTGCACCTGCTCGCCCGCAACCAGGAGGTCCAGTCGAGGCTGGCGTCGGAACTCGACTCGACGCTCGACGGGCGGCCGCCGTCGGTCGAGGACCTCGACGACCTCGAACTCGTCGACCGGGTCTACAAGGAGGCGTTGCGGCTGTACCCGCCGGCGTACGACATCCGCCGGCAGACCAACCGGCGGATGTCGATGGACGGCCACGAGATCCCGGAGGGCGCGATGGTCGTCGTCAGTCCCTGGGGGCTGCACCGCGACGGACGGTGGTACGACGACCCCGGGCAGTTCCGGCCCGACCGCTGGACCGACGACTTCGAGTCGGAGCTACCGAGCGGCGCGTACATCCCGTTCGGGGCCGGTCCCCACCTCTGCATCGGCCGGCAGTTCGGGCTGACCGACGCGAAGCTGATCCTGGCCACGCTGTTCCAGCAGTACCACCTGGAACTCGTCTCGGAAGAACCCCTGGACCTGGTGACGTCGGTCACCATCGAACCGACGAACGACCTGGACGTCGTCGTCCGGGAGCGGTGATCCTGGGCGTCCGGGAACGGTGATCCCGGGCCGGAGACGGCCGTCGGCGGCGTCCCCCTTCGTTCGTCCGGAGAAGACAGGAATTAACCGAAACCGTTTTCTGTTAAATATGATGAATTATCAAATATGCAATCATCATCGAGGGGCGCTGGGCCGAACGGCATCCCGGTGCTGGGGCACACGCTCCCGTACTTCAGGCGGCCACTGGAGTTCCGGCGGGAGTGTACCGAGTCCTACGGCGGCGTCGTGCGGCTGTCGGTCCTCGGGGACGAGGTCTACTTCCTCACCGATCCGGAGCACATCGAGACGGCCTTCGTGGACGACAAGGGGAAGTTCACCCGGAGCAACGAGGTGAAAAAGCGCGTCGAGACGCTGGGGCAGGGCCTGCTCACCAGCAGCGGGGACTTCTGGGAGCGCCAGCGCGGCCTGCTGGGGGAGGTCTTCCACCCCGACCGCATCGAGAACCAGTACGCCCCCGTGATGTGCGAGGAGGCGAGACGGCTCCGTGACCGCCTGCAACCGGGCGAAACCTTCGAACTGTACGAGGAGATGAAGGCCTTCGCGATCCGGGTCCTCGTGCGGACGATGTTCGGCGGGGACGTCCGTCCCGAGCGCGTCTACGGCGCCATCCGGGACATCAACATCAGTGGATGGCTGCTGCCGTCCTGGGTGCCGGCCCCGAGCAACCGCCGGTTCAGGCGCGGCCTCGACGAACTGAACGACGCGGTCTACGACGCCATCGACCAGCGGCGACGGGAGCGCGGCGACGGGGACATGCTGGACCTGCTGCTCGACGCCGAAACCGACGACGGGACCCGGATGACCGACGACGAGGTCAGGGACGAGGTGGTGACGCTGCTGTTCGCAGGCCACGGCACCTCCTCCGCGGGTCTGACCTACGCGATGTACCTCCTGTCGACCCACCCGCAGATCCAGTCGTCGCTGGCGTCCGGCGTGGACCGGAAATTCGGCGGCCCGCCGGAACCGGCGGACCACGACCGCCTGGACGCCGTCGACCGCGCCTACCGGGAGACGCTCCGGATGTACCCGCCGACGTACTCCATCCGGCGGCGGGCCGACGAGTCCACGTCCATCGGCGGCCGACGGATCGCCGAGGGGTCGTTCATCGAGGTCAGCCCCTGGGGAATGCAGCGCGACCGCCGGTGGTACGACGACCCGGAGCAGTTCCGGCCGGACCGCTGGACCGACGACTTCGAGGCGGCGTTGCCCGAGTTCGCGTACTTCCCGTTCGGCGTCGGCCCGCACCGCTGCATCGGCCGGCAGTTCGGGCTGACCTCCGCGAAACTGACGCTGGCGACCCTGCTCCAGCGGTACCGGTTCGAGTTCGTCTCCGACCCGGACCTGGACCTGCGTACCACGGTCACCATCGAGCCGAAAGACGACCTGGAGGTGCTCGTCCGGGAGCGGTGACCCCCGACCGCGCCCGGACCGCGGAAACGTGGCAGGACGCCGCCGGCCCCCGACGGAACGGTTCCTTTCGCCAGACTGTGACAGGTATCAACACGAGTAGGACACCCAATATAATCGAAACCTTTACATAAATATAATAACTTGATTACCGTGAGCGCACGAATGGAATCGTCGAACACTGCAACGGACGGCCGAGACTCGTCGACGACCGCGTCGGCGTCGGCCGGGTCGGGTACCAGCGTCGAGCCATGACCTCCCGGAGATCGGACCTCATCGACCAGCAGGACATCGTGCGGTTCGACGAGTTCTACCGGGAGTCCCGGACCGCCATCGACCGCCACCTCGAGACCGTCCTCGACGAACAGGCGGCCGAGGAGGAGTTACGGCAGTTGATGCGCCACGGGATCAGCAACGGCAAGCGGATCCGACCGATGGTAGCGATGACCGTCGCGGAGGTCTTCGAGACCCCCCGGGACGAGGCGCTGAACCACGCAGCCATCGTGGAGTTCATCCACAACGCCTGCGTCACGGGGGACACCCCCGTCCGGACGGCCGACGGCGACGCGGTTCCCATCCGGGAACTCGAGGTCGGCGACGAGGTCGTCGCCTTCGACCCGGAGACCGCCCGGTTCGAACCGCGACCGGTCACCCGGTTCCACGTCAACGGCGAGAGCGCCGTCGTCGACGTGGAGTTGCGCGACCGGACGCTCACGACGACGCCGGACCACGAGTTCCTGACGGTCCGGGGTGGCCCGGACACGAGTCCGACCGACCGGCGGTCGGAGGAGGCCGGTACGGACGGGACCCCCTTCGAGTGGGTCGAGGCCGGCGACCTGGAACCGGGGACGACGCTCGTGGCGGGGCCGACCTCGCCGGGGGAACCGTCGTCCCCCGACGCCGTGGCCGAGGGTGACCGGGCCACAGCGCCGGACGGCGGCCTCGAAACCGAGCGAGTCCGGGGCGTCACGCCGCGCTCGGACTTCTGCGAGACCTACGACGTCCAGGTCGAGGGGTTGCACAACTACGTCGCAAACGGCGTCGTCACCCACAACACGCTGGTCGTGGACGACTACTCCGACGACGACGTCACGCGGCGAGGCGTCCCGACGCTGTGGCGCGTCATCGAACGGCTCCCGTACGTCGGGCCGGACCAGTTGAACCCCCGGACGTTCACCATCCTGACCGAGAACGGGTTGCTGGCCACGGCGCTGCAACTGGCGCGGGACCCGGCCGTCGTCCGCGCGATGGGGGAGTCGGTCAACGACACCTACCGGGGGTTCTACAAGGAGGGGAGCACCTTCCTGGGCAAGTACGTCGGCGGCGGCTACGAGGACTACATCGACGTCAACCGCCACAAGACCGGCGGCCTGTTCGCGTTGGCGGCCCACATGCCGGCGGTGACCACCGGGATCGACGAGCGGACCGAGGACGCCATCCGGACGTACGGCAAGCGGATGGGCGTGCTCTACCAGATCGCCGACGACACCTGCGACGACGACCTGCCGTCGTTCGTCGACGACCCCGAGTCGGAACTGGAGAACTGGTACGAGTCGACGACCAGCTTGATCGACCAGTTCCCGGTCGACGGCGACCACGACCGCTGGCTGCTGGAGACGATCCCGGCCTGGTGCGTCTCGAAGATGCTGGACCAGGAGGGCAAGACCGACGTCCAGCCCGAGTTCCGGCCGCCACCGATGGAACTGCGAGACGCCGAGATGCTGACCGAGCCGGAGCTCAACGCCGACACGGTCAAACCCCGGGAAGTGACCGACGGGGGAGACAAGTATTGACCCGCAGACGTCCCCGGGCGACGGTGCAGCGAGCGCGAACTACCGGAACGGCAGGACGAAGTAACCGGGAGGAATACGGCAACACATGAGCAGCGAAACGAAAGATGGGAATCACGACCTGGTGCACAACGAGGTAACGAACGACGACATCCGGGAGTACTACTCGGAACTGTACGGCTCCTACCAGGCCCGGTGGACCCGCGAGGGCCACGAGAGCCTCCACGTCGGGTACTTCGACGAGGAACACACCGACCACGGCCCCGCGGTCGAGAACATGAAGCGGATCCTGGCCGACGCCGTGGACATCGGCCCGGACGACCACGTGCTGGATTCGGGCTGTGGCATCGGCGAGACGGCGACCTGGATCGCCAAGAACCGCAGCGCGACGGTCACCGGCCTCAATATCAGCCAGATGCAGATCGGCCGGGCCAGGGAGATGGCCAAGGACAACGGGGTCGAGGACCAGGTCTCGTTCAACTTCGACGACTTCACCGAGATGGAGACCATCGAGGACGATTCGAAGGACGTCGTCTGGGGTCTGGAGTCGATCTGTTACGCCGACGATAAGCGTGACTTCCTGGAGCAGGCAAAGCGCGTGCTCAAGCCCGGCGGCCGGCTCATGGTCGCGGACGGGTACATGACGAAACGGAACCTCTCCGGAGGCGAGCAAAAGATCATGCAGCGGTGGCTGGACGGCTGGCGGCTGCCGAACCTGGCCCACGTCGACGACTTCACGGCCGACCTGGAGGACCTCGGGTTCACGGACGTCAACGTCCGCGACGTCAAGGAGAACGTGATGCCGTCATCGAAGAGCCTGTACTACTTCAGCATCTTCGGCTACCCCATCGCGAAGATCCTGCAGCTCATCAACGTCAAGACCGAGACGCAGGTGGCCAACGCGGTCGCCTGCTACTACCAGTACAAGGCGCTGAAAAAGGACCTGTGTACGTACGGCATCGTGACCGCGAAACTGGAGGAGTGACCGTGACTCGTGCGCGACCGACCCCGGCGGCTGCCGGGCCGGCCCCCCGGACGGACGACCGCCGCGGAACCACCGGACGGAGCGAACACGCATGAGCAACGACATCAACGACAGGGTTCAAGAGTACTACACGTCGTGTCACAACATCTACAGTCAGCGCTGGACGCTGAACAGCGACCCGAACACCATCCACATCGGCTACTACGACGACGAGCACACCTCCTTCGGTGAAGCCGCCCAGAACATGCGGCGCAAGGTGGCCGACGCCGTCGACGTCGGCCCCGACGACCACGTGGTCGACGCCGGCTGTGGACTCGGCGGGACGGCGACCTGGCTGGCCAGCGAGCGCGGCGCGACGGTCACCGGCCTCAACATCACCGAGGTCCAGCTCGAGCACGGCCGCGAACTCGCCGAGGAGCGCGGCGTCGCCGACCAGATCACCTTCAACTTCGACGACTTCACCGAGATGGAGACCATCGACGACGACTCGGTGGACGTGGTCTGGGGCCTGGAGTCCATCTGCTACGCCGAGGACAAGCGCGACGTCCTCGAACAGGCCGAGCGGGTCCTCAAGCCCGGCGGCCGCATCGTCGTCGCGGACGGCTACATGACCGAGCGGAACCTCGACCCCGAAGACGAGCGGATCGTCCAGAAGTGGCTGGACGGCTGGGAGTTGCCCAACTTCGCCCACGTCGAGGACTTCACGGCCGACCTGGAGGACCTGGGGTTCACGGACGTGAACGTCCACGACGCCAAGGAGAACATCATGCCCTCCGCGAAGAACCTCCACCGCATCAGCCTCGTCGGCGTCCCGGTCATGAAACTGCTGGAGGTCGTGGGCCTGGGCTCGGAGCACCAGACCGCGAACATGGTCGGCTGTTACTACCAGCGGAAGGCCTTCGAGCAGGACCTGACGACCTACGCGATCATCTCGGCGGAACTGCCGGAGTAGCTCCCGGCCGCCACCGGGGGAGTGCCGCCGGGGCCGTCCCGTCGTTGCCGGAGCCGCCCCGTCGTCGGTGGCCCGACGTCTCCTCGCCGGCAGTCCGTTCCGTCTCGGCTCCAACCGGTTCCTGCTCGACGCGTCGCCATGCACGCGAAGGTAGCCGGCACCGCCGGCGGCGGAACGCCGCTGGCGAGAAAACGCCGATTGCAAAGGTAGCCGGCACCGCCGCCGGAGGAGCGCCCCTGGCGAGAAAACGCCGCCGTCGAAGGTGGCCGGCACCGCCGCCGGGGGAGCGCCGCCGGGGGGCGCCGGGGGGCGCCGGCCGGAGCTGCCTCGCGGGTCGATCAGGGGGTGACACCGCCGACCGGCGGCGACCCAATACTTTGGATTCCAAAGAATTAACCTTTATATTGTAGAGTAATACCCTTTGGAATCCGAAGAATTGGCGGCGTCGCCCGGTCCGGGACGACGATCACGGTGCGAGAAGGGACCGCCGGTCG
>CAYTAG010000004.1:16380-44661 GCA_964435625.1 uncultured Halobacteriales archaeon
ACCGGTCAGCGCTCCGCCGTGACGATGGTGAAGACGGTCAGGTCGCGGTCGTGAGCCTTCTTCTGGTACTGGTAGGCCCGGAGGACGTCGATCTGGCTCTGGTTGGTCAGCCCGAGCGGCCTGAGGAGGCGCATGATCGGCGTGGCGAAGCGACTGAACCGGGCCAGCCGTTCGGTCGAGCGCTCGACGTTCGCGGAGATGTCCCGGACCTCGACGTTCGTGAACCCCCGGTCGCCCAGCCACGTCCGGAAGTCGTCGAGGTGCGGGACCCCCGGGACGGTCCACAGCGCGTGGATGCGCTCGATCAACTCCCGGTCCTCGGGCGAGAGGTCCCGCTCGGTCAGGAAGCCCTCGGCCACGGTGAGGCGGCCGCCCGGCCGGAGGACGCGCATCGCCTGTTCGACGAAGTCGCGTTTGTCCTCCGCGTAGGTCACCGCCTCGATGGCGAAGACCACGTCGAAGGAGTCGTCCTCGACGGTCGCCATCTCGGTGAGGTCGTCGTTGCGGAACGAGACGCGGTCGTCGACTCCCTCCTCGGCGGCGCGTCGCCGGCAGTGCGCGAGTTGCTCGTCGTCGATGTTGATGCCGACGACTTCGGCGCCGCACTCCTTCGCGAGCCAGACCGCGGGGCCGCCGATCCCGCAGCCGACGTCCAGCACACGGTCGTCGGGGCCGACGTCGACGGCCGCCGCGACCTTCCGTTGCATGTTCTCGACGGCGGCCTCGTGGCCGGTGTGCTCGTCGTCGTAGTACCCACCGTGGAGGTTCCCCCCGGTGGACATCTTCTCGATGATGCCGCCGAGGTCGGTGTAGAAGTCCTTCACGTCGTCTTTGGTTACGTCGGGAGCCATCGAGCGATGTTACGAACGAAGAAACACCATTCATTTGAAATTTTCGGTCCCGGCGCGGGTGGGTGCCCGGGGAGTGCGTGGCACCGCCGAAATCCGTCCGGCAGGGGTCCGGTCCCGCGACCTCAGAGGCCGAACATCACGAACAGGCCGACGGCGATGGCCCAGAAGGAGACCATGTTGTGGACGTGGACCTGCATGGCCCGGCCCTGCAGGCGTTCGACGTCGGCCTCCACGTCGCGGGTGCTGGGCGTCTCGAAGATCTGGTAGCGGACCGCCTTGGCGTCCTGTTCGAGGACGTCCAGCGCGGACATGTTGACCATCATCCCCAGGGCGATGATCGCCATGCCCAGCAGGTCGAGGTTGGCCGTCTGGGCGAGCAGGAAGTAGCCGCCGAACGCCGGGATGCCGACGACGTTCAGGCTCAGGTTCCCGGTGCCCGTGATGTAATCGCGGTCGTGGAAGACGCCGTCGAACCACTCGAGGTTGTACGCCAGCGAGAAGAACGTCCCGACGCCGACCAGCGCCAGGAACCACCAGGTCGTCAGGTACGCCAGCGCGACGCCGCCCGCGACGCCGATGGCGACGTACACCAGGCCCACGGCCCACTGGACGCGCTGGTCGAGGTGGATGGCGATGTCCTCCGGGGCGAGGTCGAAGTTGTGGACGCCCTCGTCGCCGAACCAGATCGTCACCAGGGCTAGCCCCCAGATGCGCCAGTCCCAACCGCCGTACTCGACGGCCGCCAGGGCCATCCCGATGGTCATGTACGCAAGCGGGTACAGGTTGAACGTCCAGATGGGCGTCACCAGCGACCGCCACAGACTGTACCCGAACCCGGCCTCTTCGAGGTCGTCGTCCGCACCGACTACCTCCGAACTAGTTCCCGAACTCATATCTTTAGATGATTGACAGATGCCCATATATCTTCCGGTCGGAATCATAAATCCCCAGATAATTCCTCCCCGTGGGGTCCTCCCGTCCGGTAGTTCCGGTCCTCGACGCGGAGGCCGCGGCCGACCAGCGTGGTGTGGCAGGTCCAACGAATCGGTCCGGTCGACTCGGCGCGACGAGTCCGATGGGTCGACTCGACGCGACGGGGCCGACTGGTCACCGCGACGGGGCCGGCCGACCCGGCGCGACGGGGCCGACCGGTCGACGCGACGACGCGGACCGGACGTTGCGGGCGCCGTCGACGACGACCAGGGTGACCGCCCGGAGGAACCAAGTTTTTTCAGGGCCGACCGCGAGCCTAGTGTCAATGAGTCAGAACAAGCCGCCCGGGCCGGACGGGTGGCCGCTGCTCGGGAACACGGTCCAGTACGTCAGGCGGCCGTTCGAGTTCCGCGAGGAGTGCGCCGCGAAGTACGGCGACGTGGTGTACATGGAGGGGCCGGGCCAGGAGATGTACATGCTCTCGCATCCCGAGTACGTCGAGCGGGTCCTGGTCACCGACCACGACGCCTTCACCCAGCCCGACGACTTCCAGCGGCGCCTGGAGCGGTTGCTCGGCAACGGCCTGCTGGTGAGCGAGGGCGAGTTCTGGAAGCGCCAGCGCCGCCTGATGCAGCCGATGTTCAAGCCGGGGCGCATCCGGGCGTACGCGGACGTGATGGTCGAGTTCGCCGAGCGGAAGTGCCAGCAGTGGACCGCCGGCGGGACCTACGACCTCAACGAGGAGATGAAGCGGCTCACCCTGGAGATCCTGCTGCAGGCGATGTTCTCGACGGACATCGCCTACGAGGAAACCGGCGTCGGCAGCGCCGTCGCGGACATCGTCGAAAAGTTCGACCCCAGGGCCCAGATGGTCCCCGAATGGGTGCCGACGCCGACGAACCTCCGGTACAAGCGGGGCGTCCGGAACCTGGAGTCGCTGATCTACGAGATGGTCGAGCAGCGCCGCGGGGACGACCGCGAACGCGACGATCTGCTCTCGCGGCTGTTGCACGCCGAGACCGAGGAGGGCGTGAGCATGTCCGACGAGGCGCTGCGCGACGAGATGATGACGATGCTGCTGGCCGGCCACAAGACGACCGCCGTCGCGCTCACCTACACGTGGTACCTCCTGTCGAAGAACCCCGAGCAGGAGGCCCGACTCCACGACGAACTGGACGAGGTGCTGGGCGGAGATGCACCCACGGTCGAGGATCTCCCGGACCTGGAGTACACCGAGAAGGTCGTCAAGGAGTCGATGCGGGTGTACCCGCCGTTCCACGCCGTCCTGCGCGAACCCGTCCGTGACGTCGAGATCGGCGGCTACGGGATTCCGGAGGGTGCGCTCGTGGCGACGCCGCAGTGGGTGATCCACCGCGACGAGCGGTGGTACGACGACCCCGAGGCGTTCCGCCCCGAACGCTGGACCGAGGCGTTCGAATCGGACCTGCCGGACTTCGCGTACTTCCCGTTCGGCGGCGGCCCCCGCCGGTGTCTCGGGAGCAGCTTCGCCATGACCGAGGCCCAGCTCGTGCTGGCCACCATCGCCCGGGAGTACGTCCTCGACGTCGAGGACGTGCCGCTGGACCTGTCGGCCTCAATCGCCACCCAGCCGAAAAACGACGTCGGGATGGTCGTCCGCGAGCGGTGACCTACTCGGCCGAGGGAGCCGGGTCGTCGGACGCATCGTCGGCCGCCTCGTCCGGCGCGTCGCCGGCGGGTGTCGACTCGTCCGATCCGCCGTCGCCCACCGCGGTCGCCGCCGGCGAGACGTCGATCCCGGCCGCGTCCGCGTAGCGGGCGAGCGCCCCCAGGACCGTCGCCTGGGTGAACGCGCTCGTCAGGTACTCGTAGCTGCCGACGTTGTAGAGGACGCGGCTCACCGGCCAGGAGCCGTCCTCGTCCTGGGCGTCCAGCAGGTACGCCACCGCGCCCTCGACGGCGGGGTGGTCGGCCTCCACGCCGGCCGCCAGCAGGCCGTCCAACGCCCACGCCGTCTGCCCGGGCACCGACTCGTCGGCCTGGTAGGGCACCTCGGCGGCGTCGACGGTCGGGTCGTAGCGGGTGCGTTCGCCCCAGCCGCCGTCGTCGTTTCGGACGGCCAGTAGCGCGTCGACGGCGTCCCGGACGAACGGTGCGTCCATCTCCGCGTCCAGTTCCGACAGCGCCCGGAGGACGTGGCCGGTCCCGTAGGTGTAGCCGGCGCCCCAGACGCCCAGCCAGAGGCCGTTCTCGGACTGGCTCCGCCGGAAGTACTCGACGGCGCGGGCCGGCACCTCGTCGTCGGCGGTCCGGCCGGCCGCCGCCAGGCCGTCGAGGACGTGGGCGGTCACCCCCGGGCCGGGGTGGTCGAAGAAGAGGTTGTACGCCATGTCCTCGTCGAGGTCCTCCAGCACCCGGCGTTTGTCTTCGGCCTCCAGCGGGTCGAAGTCGGTGACGAACGCCGACCAGCTTCCGTCCTCGTTCTGGGTCCGTTCCAACAGCGCGACGACGTCCTCGTACGCCCGGTCGTCGACCTCCGCCAGCGCCGAGAGCGCGACGCCGGTGTCGTCCCAGTCGCTGTACATGTACGGCCGGTACCCCCAGCCCGCCGACCCGTCTTCGGGGCGGAAGGCGACGGGCGGGCGGCCAAGCACGTCGTCCAGCGGCACGTCCGAAGGGTTCTCCGTCCGGGCGTCGGCCAGCCAGCGCGCGGCCGCCTGGATGGCCTCGTCGTCGGCCGGGACGCCAGCGGCCAGCAGCGCCCGGATCGAGAACGCCGTGTCCCAGATGGGCAGCCGGTAGTTGACGATCCGGCCGTCCTCGTCCTGGCGGTGGTCGGCCAGCCAGTCGACCGCACGAGAGATCTCGGGGTCGTCGGCGTCGTAGCCCGCTTCCGACAGGGCCAGCGCCCCGAACACGTTGTCGATGCTGGTCTTCCAGACGCCGTTGGCCATCCGGCCGGCCAGCAGGTACTCGACCTGGGAGTCGAAGACGACCTCGTCGTGGACGACGGCGTACAGCACGCCCAGGCCGAGCATCGAGTCCATCAGTTCCGGGTTGAGGGCGTGGGCGTCCGGGTCGATGCCGTCGTCCGCGTAGCGCTGGAGCGCGGCGAGCACGCGGTCCGGCAACGCCGCCAGCAGTCCCGGGGGCTCCGTGAACGCCGGCGTCTTCAGGAGGTACTCCTCCAGCGGCGGCTGGTCGGGGAACAGTTCCGCCGCCGCGTACTCGTCGCTCAGCAGGGCGTACAACAGCCTGGTCTGGAACAGCGCCACCGTCTCCTGGTAGCCCTCGACGTCGTCGGTCAGCGACGTCCCCTCCTCGCGGATCTCGGCCTCCACGGCGGCGATCTCGTCGGCGTAGGCGTCGGGGTCGACCCGCCGGAGCAACAGCAGGCCGCCGTAGTTCGCCGCGGCGTTGCCCCAGCCGCCGTTCGGGTCCCGTTCGGCGAGGGCGTACTCGACGGCGCGGCGCTTGCCGTCCTCGCGGACGCCCAGGTGGTCGAGTAGCAGGCCGTAGTTGATCGTCAGCCGCAGGTCGACGACCCCGTCGGCCCCGACCGAGAGGTCCGACCCCCAGTACGTCCCGGCGTTGCGGTCCGCCAGCAGGGACGCCCGGGCCGCCTCGACGGCGTCCCGTACGTCGGCGGCCTGCGGCTCGTCGTCAGTCATGCCGCAGACATGTCTGTCCAGCTAGTTAAGTATTCGGTACCGCCCGAAGAGAGAGGGACGGCCGCCGGCGCCCGGTTCCGGGGCCGCCGGGGCCCCGCACCCCCCCGCCGACAGAAGTTGTTAGTGCAAGTATTAATTATCGTTGAGATGCAAGGCGGGAAACGAACATGACGCGCACCAAACCTCCCGGGCCGGACGGGTGGCCGCTCATCGGGACGGGCCTGGACTACGTTCGCAACCCCTTCGAGTTCCGCGAGCGTAGTGCCAGGGAGTACGGCGACGTCGTCCACGTCCAGAACTTCGGGATGGACGTCTACATGGTCACCACGCCGGAGGCCGTCGAGCGGGTGCTGGTGACCGACAGCCAGGACTACGTCCGGTCGGACATCGTCAAGGATCACATCGGGGCGGTCTTCGGGGAGGGGCTGTTGCTCAGCGACGGCGACTTCTGGAAGCGCCAGCGCCAGCTCATCCAGCCGGCGTTCTACCGCGAGCGCATGCCGGAGTACACCGAGATGATGACCGACCGGGCCGAGACCATGGGCGACTCCTGGAGCCACGGCGACACCTTCGACGTCCAGGAGGAGATGGAGCGGCTCGCGCTGGAGATCCTCGTGAACGCGCTGTTCGGGACGGACATCGAGCGCAAGCGGACGGTCATGGCGGCCGTCGACGCCTTCCTCGACAAGTTCGACCCCTCGAAGCTGATGCGGACGATGATCCTCCCGGACTGGTTGCCGACACCGACCAACCGCGGGTTCCAGCAGGCCATCGACGACCTGGAGGAGATCATCTACGGCACCATCCAGACCCGGCGCAACGAGGAGGGCCTCGACCGACGGGAGGACCTGCTGGCGATGATGCTCACCGCCGAGGACGAGGACGGCAGCGGGATGACCGACGAGACCGTCCGCGACGAGATGATGAGCATGCTGCTGGCCGGCCACGAGACCACCGCGCTGGCGTTGACCTACACCTGGGACCAGCTCGCGCGCAACCCCGACATCGAGCGCAAGCTCCACGAGGAACTGGAGGAGGTGCTGGGCGGCCGCACGCCCACGTTCGAAGACCTCCCGGACCTGGAGTACACGGACAAGCTGGTCACCGAGACGCTCCGGATGTACCCGCCCGCCCACGAGATCCGCCGCCAGCCCGTCGAGGACGTCGAACTCGGCGGGTACCACGTCCCCGAGGGATCGCTGGTCAGTTGCAGCGTGTGGGTGGTCCAGCACTCCAAGCGGTGGTACGACGACCCACACACCTACCGCCCCGAGCGCTGGACCGAGGAGTTCGAGGCGCAACTGCCGGAGTACGCCTACTTCCCGTTCGGCGGCGGCCCGCACCTCTGCATCGGCCAGCAGTTCTCGCTGATCGAGGCGAAACTCGCCATCGCGACGCTGGCACAGCAGTACCGCCTGGAACGGGTGACCGACGAGCCGCTGGAGCTGAACGCGTCGATCACCGTCCAGCCCGATTCGGACATGCGGATGACCGTGCAGGAACGGTGACCATGTCCAGGAGCGTCCCGCCCGGACCGGACGGGCTACCGCTGGTCGGGAACACCCTCCAGTACGCCCGCGACCCCATCGGGTTCCGCGAACGGTGCCTGGAGGAGTTCGGTGACGTCGTCTACCTGCGGAACGCGGGCAAGGACGTGTACATGCTCTCGCGGCCGGAATTCGCCCGCCGGATCCTGCTGACCGACCACGACAAGTTCGAGAAGCCCGACCTCCTGCAGCGACGCGTGGCGAGCGCGTTCGGCAACGGCCTGCTGTTCAGCGACGGCGACCTCTGGTCGCGCCAGCGCCGGCTGATGCAGCCGGCCTTCCACCCGGAGCAACTGCAGCGCTACACCGAGATGATGGTCGAGTACTCCGAGCGACTCGTCGACTCCTGGGAGCCCGGCGAGACCTACGTCATGCAGGACGAGATGGAGAGCGTCGCGCTGAAGATCCTCGTCAGGAGCCTGTTCGGGGTCGACGTCGGCGAGCGCGACCGCATCGCGAAGTCCGTCCACGACCTGCTCGCGCGGTTCCAGCCCTCCAAGCAGTTGCTCCCGGAGTGGGTGCCGACCCCGACCAACCGGCGGTACCGGAAGGCCATCGACCACCTGGAGGGCGTCATCTACGACATCATCGAACAGCGGCGGGCGGCCGAGAACATCGACGGCGACGACCTGCTGTCGATCCTCGTCAACGCGGCCGAGGACGACGGCGTCGAGATGTCTGACAAGACCCTCAGGGACGAGATGGTCACGTTCCTGATGGCGGGCCACGAGTCCTCGGCGGTGTCGCTGACGTACGCGCTGGACCTCCTCGCCCGGAACCCGGACCAGGAACGGGCGATGCTGGCGGAACTGGACGAGGTGCTGGACGGGACCGCGCCGACGGCCCGGGACCTCCGGGAACTGGAGTACACCGAGAACGTGGTCAGGGAGACGCTGCGGCTGTATCCGCCGGTGTTCTCGATCCCCCGGCAACCCCTGGAGGACGTCGAGGCCGGCGGCTACCACGTCCCCGAGGGCTCGATCTTCAGCATCAACGTGTGGGGCATCCACCACGACGAGCGGTGGTACGACGATCCCTGGACGTTCCGGCCGGAACGGTGGGAGGACGACGACCGGCCGGAGTTCGCGTACCTCCCGTTCGGCGGCGGGCCCCGCCAGTGCATCGGCAACCGGTTCTCGATGATGGAGTCCCAGGTCATCCTGGCGACGATCATCCAGGAGTACGAACTCGAACACGTCGACGACAGCCCCCTGGACCTGGAGGCGTCGCTGACCGTCCAGCCGGAAGACGGCATCCCGATGGTCGTCCACGAGCGGTGAGTCAGGCCCCGCTGCTCCTATCTAGCGCGTCCGATAGGTTCCCGGCGACGGACGGGGGGCGCCGTCCCGCACCGGCCACCTCGGACCGGGGCCGATCCGGGCGCAGGTACGGGTTCGCGGCGAACCGAATTCGCTCGGCCCCCGACGGACGGATGACATGTGAACTGACCATCAAATTTTTATGCAGTGGTGTCACCAGTATTAGTTATAATGTCCCAGTCTCGTCCTCCCGGGCCCGACGGCTGGCCGCTGGTCGGGAACACGATCCAGTACGTCCGCAACCCCTTCGACTTCCGCCAGGAGTGCGTCGAGAAGTACGGCGACGTGGTGTACATGAAGAACTTCGGGGAGGAGGTGTACATGCTGGCCAACCCCGAGTACTTCCAGCGGGTGCTGGTGAGCGAGGCCGACAAGTTCACCAAACACCAGACCACTCGCGACCGGGTCGGCAACGTGTTCGGCAACGGGTTGCTCCTCTCGCGCGGGGACTTCTGGGAGCGCCAGCGGGAGTACATGCAGCCGATGTTCCGGCCCGAGCGCATCGGAGCGTACACGGGGATGATGTCGGAGTTCGGCACCCGGAAGATCGACGAGTGGGAGATGGGCGAGACCTACGAACTCAAGCGCCAGATGAAGGAGTTGACCCTCCAGATCACCATCAAGGCGCTGTTCGGGGTCGACCTGAAGTACGACCAGAGCGGACTGGGCTACGCCATCGAGGACCTGTTCGCGAAGTTCGAGCCCTCGAAGATGGTGTTTCCCTACTGGGTCCCGACGCCGACGAACATCCGGCTGAAGCGGGCGAAAAAGCGCCTGGAGGAGGCGCTGGACGACATGATCGAGCGCCGCCGGGCCGCGGAGGACCTCGACGAGGACCTGCTATCCCGGCTCATCGACGCCAACGTCGGCGACATGATGACCGACCGGGAGATCAAAGACGAGATGATCAACATGGTCCTGGCCGGCCACGAGACCACGGGGCTGGTGCTCACCTACACGCTGTACCTGCTCTCGGAGCACCCCGAGATCCAGCGGCAACTCGTCGAGGAGATCGACGAGGTCGTCGGCGAGGAGACGCCGACCTCCGAGGATCTGGAGGAGATGGACTACCTCGAACAGGTGCTCAACGAGTCGATGCGGCTGTACTCGCCGACCCACACCATCGCGCGGGAGCCGCTTGAGGACGTCGGGTTCGGCGGGCACACCATCCCCGAGGGCTCGTACGTCGCCCTGAGCGCGTACGTCGTCCACCACGACGACCGGTGGTACGACGATCCCTTCCAGTTCAAGCCCGAGCGCTGGACCGACGGGTTCCAGGACGAACTCCCGGGCTGTGCGTACGTCCCGTTCGGCGCCGGCCCGCGCCGGTGCATCGGCGACCACTTCGGCTGGATGGAGGCGCGGCTGCTGCTGGTCCAGATCCTCCAGAACGTGCGGATGGACTACGTCGCGGACCACCCCATGGAAGTGAACGCGTCGCTGACGATCCAGCCGAAGAACCCCGTCACGATGCGGATCACGGAGCGCTGAGGCGTCATGTCCCAGAGCCTTCCCCCGGGCCCGAACGGGATCCCGGTGTTCGGCAACACCGTCCAGTACCTCCGGGCGCCCTGCGAGCGCCGCGAGCGCTGGGCCGAGGAGTACGGCTCCGTGGTCTCGGTCGACATCCTCGGCATGGACATGTACATGCTCACGGAGCCGGGGCTGATCAAGCAGGTGCTGATGACCGACACGGGCAAGTACAAGAAAGTCGAGTCCACCAAAGAGCACCTCGAACGGACCATCGGCGACGGCCTGCTGCTGTCGGAGGGCGACTTCTGGAAGCGCCAGCGCCAGCTCATCCAGCCGGCCTTTTACCCCGACCGGCTCCGGGAGTACGCCGACGTCATGACCGACTGCGCGACCGCGAAGGCCGACTCCTGGGAACCCGGCGAGACCTACGACGTCGAGGAGGAGATGCGGAGCCTCACGCTGGAGATCCTGGTCAAGGCGCTGTTCGGGACCGACGTCGACCCGGAGCGACGCGCGAAGATCCGGGACGCCGTGAAGGCGCTGATGCTGCGGACCAAGCCCTCGACGTTGCCCGTCGTCTACTTCCTGCCGGACTGGGTGCCGCTACCGGTGAACATCCGGTACAACCGCGGCATCCGCCAGA
The DNA here is from genome assembly GCA_964435625.1 of uncultured Halobacteriales archaeon. Taxonomy (GTDB): domain Archaea; phylum Halobacteriota; class Halobacteria; order Halobacteriales; family PXRE01; genus PXRE01. The sequence continues at coordinate 26,797 of CAYTAG010000004.1, forward strand.
TCAACGAGAGCATCGACGAACTCATCGAGATCCGCCGCAACGAGGACGAACACGGCGAGGACCTGCTGTCGATCCTGGTCGAGGCCGAGACCGACGAGGGCGTGGGGATGTCCGACGAGACGCTCAAAGACGAGATCACGACGATGCTGTTCGCCGGCCACGAGACGACGGCGTTGACGCTGACCTTCACCTGGGACCTGCTGGCCCGCAACCCCGGGGTCCGGGAGAAACTCCACCGCGAACTCGACGACGTCCTCGACGGCCGCGCGCCGACGTTCGACGACCTCCCGGACCTGGAGTACACCGAGCAGGTCGTCAAGGAGTCGCTACGGCTGTACCCGCCCGCCCACGACATCAGGCGCCAGACCACCCAGGAGGTGACCCTGGACGGCTACACCATCCCCGAGGACACCATCGTCTCGATGCCGCTGTGGGTCCTGCACCGCGACCAGCAGTGGTTCGACGACCCCGAGGCGTTCCGCCCCGAGCGCTGGTCGGGGGGACTGGAGGCGGACCTCCCGGAGTTCGCGTACTTCCCGTTCGGCGGCGGGCCCCGCCAGTGCATCGGCGACACCTTCGCCACCAACGAAGCCAAGTTGACGCTGGCGACGTTCGCCCGCCGGTACGAACTGGACCACGCCGTCGACGAACCGCTGGACGTCATGGCCGGGGTGACCCTCCAGCCCCGGGACGGCCTCGACATGGTCGTCCGCGAGCGGTGAACGTTTCAACTGCATACCAAGTATTTATTTCTCGGTAGGTCCTTGGGAGGACCGACGGATGTCCCAGAGTCACCCTCCCGGCCCCGACGGACTCCCGGTGCTCGGAAACGTCCTGCCGGTGACCAGAAACCCCTTCGACTTCTTCGCCGACTGTGCGGCCACCTACGACGACGTGGTGTACATCCCCAGCGTCGGGACGGACCTGTACCTGCTGACCCACCCGGACTACGTCAAGCAGGTCCTGGTGACCGACCGGCGGAAGTACGAGAAGCCGGACATCGTCCAGGACATGCTCCGGAGCGTCTTCGGCAACGGGCTGTTGGTCAGCGAGGGGGAGTTCTGGAAGCGCCAGCGCAACCTCGTCCAGCCGGCGTTCACGCCGGACCGCCTGAAGGAGTACGTGAGCGTGATGCGGGAGTGCGCGCAGGCCCGCGTCGACAGCTGGGAGTCCGGGGAGACCTACGACGTCCAGCACGAGATGGAGAGCCTGGCGCTTCGCATCCTGGTCGACAGCATGTTCGGGACCGACCTGGACTACGATTCGGCCGGCATCGGCGACGCGGTCCGGGGGCTGTTCGAGAAGTTCCGGTCGCCGAGTTACCTGCTCGTCCCCGACTGGGTCCCGACGCCGAAGAACCGCCGTTACCAGCGGTCGGTCGAGCACCTGGAGTCGGTCGTGGAGGACCTGGTCGAGGAGTGTCGCCGGCAGGATGGCGACCAGGACCACCTGCTCTCGCGGCTCGTCGCGGCCCGGACCGACGAGGGCGTGGGGATGTCCGACCAGGCGCTACGCGACGAGATGATGAACATGCTGCTGGCCGGCCACGAGACGTCCGCGGTCTCGCTGACCTGCACGTGGTACCTGCTCTCGAAGAACCCCCGGGTCCGCGAGAAGTTGCAGGCGGAACTGGACGAGGTGCTCGGCGGCCGCCCGCCGACGGTCGAGGACCTCCCGGAGCTGGAGTACACCGGGAAGGTCGTCAACGAGTCGCTGCGGCTGTACCCGCCCGTCTTCTCGATCCCGCGGGAGCCACAGGTCGACGTCGAGATCGGGGGCTACCGCGTCCCGGAGGGTTCGGTCTGCAGCATCAGCGCGTGGGCGGTCCACAGGGACGACCGGTGGTACGACGACCCCGAGGAGTTCCGGCCGGAACGGTGGGACGACGAGGGCGAGGGCGAGGCCGACGTCCCGGAGTACGCGTACTTCCCGTTCGGCGCCGGGGCCCGCAAGTGCGTCGGCCAGCAGTTCGAACTGCTGGAGGCCCAGGTCGTGATCGCGACCGTCCTCCAGCAGTTCGAATTCGACGCGCTCGACGGCGAGCAACTGGACATCACGGCGACGGGCTTTACCCTCCAGCCGACGGGCGGCGTCGAGATGCGGGCCCGACATCGCTGACCTTCGAGGCCCCAGGGACCCCGCGGTGGGGCCCGTACCGACGCTTCCTCCGGGATCGCCCCTGGCGCGACCGCCCCAGGGACCTGCTGCTAGCCATCGTCCCCGGCCCCCGGGAGAACCGATCCGAACATTTATTCTCGTCGGATTCAAGTTACATATCTGAAGACTCATGTCATCTGAGAGTTCCGAGCGGTACGAGGGGGCGCCGGACGAGATCTCCACGCGTGAACGGCAACTGGATCCCCATCCGTGGTTCGCGGAGATGCGCGAGGAGCACCCGCTCCGCTGGGATCCCGAGCGGGAGACCTGGGACGTCTTCACCTACGACGCCGTCACCGACGTCCTGCGCAACCACGAGGTGTTCTCCTCGGACACGGAGATCGAATCCGAGGGGCCCGGATCGGCGGCCAGGGAGTTCCTGCAGAACATCCTGGTCAACGTCGACCCGCCCCGGCACACCAGACAGCGCGAACTGTTGCAGGACTTCTTCCAGCAGGAGAACATCTGGGAGTTACAGCCACAGATCGAGGAGATCGCCGAGGAGTTGCTCGACGAGGCCGTGGCCGGCGGGGAGATGGACCTCGTCGAGGACTTCTCCCAGCCGATGACCAACCACACGATAGCGACGATGCTCGGCGTCCCCCGGGAGGACCTCCACAGGTTCGACGAGTGGGGCAACGTCATCTACCAGGTCGTCAACGGCCAGGAGAACCTCAAGAAGCCGACGGCCAAGCTCGGCCAGGACCTGGTCTCGTACATGATGGACCTCATCTCGAAGCGCCGCGAGGACCCCCAGGACGGTCTCGTGTCGTTTCTGGCCACCTCGGAACTCGACGGCGAACCCGTCGACGACATGCAGATCATCCAGTTCTCCATGCTGATGATGGTCGGCGGGACGACGACCGCGATCACCCCCAACGTGGTCCTCGGCCTGGCGGAGAATCCCCACCTCTTCGACGAACTCGCCGAGGACACACAGCGCCTCCGGAACGCGATGGAGGAGGGGGCGCGCTACCAGACGACCGCAGCGGGCGTCTCGCGGGTCGCCACGCGTGACTACGAGTTCCGCGGCCGTCAGATCGAGGAGGGCGACTTCGTGGTGCCGTGGCTGGTGTCGGCCAACCGTGACGCCGAGGTCTTCGAGGACCCCCACGAGTTCGAGCCGGACCGCAAGCCCAACCCCCACGTCGCCTTCGGCTACGGCATCCACGCCTGCCTGGGCAACTCCCTGGGTCGGCTGGAGGCGTTTGCCGGCCTCAAGCACCTGCTCCAGCGCCTGGGGACCGTCGAGGTCCACGACGACGACCTGACGCCGGTGGGCAACCCGCTTCGCCACGGCGTCTCGGAACTGCCGATTTCCTTCGACGTGGCCGAGTAGATACGTCGCGGCCCGACGATCCCTGGTCACCGGGGCGATCCCGCTCAGCGGTCGACTTCGCCCAGGACGATGTCGATGCTGCCCAGGGCGGCGATCATGTCCGCCAGGAGTTCGCCCTCGGTCATCTCCGGCAGCGCGTGCAGGTTCGAGAAACAGGGGCTGCGGATCTTGAACCGGGCGGGCTTGTCGGTGCCGTCCGAGCGGATGTAGATGCCGAGTTCGCCCTTCGCGGCCTCGACCGCCTCGTAGACCTCCGTGTCGGGTTCGGGCTTGAGGGTGCGGGGGACGTTCGACTGGATGGTGCGCTCGTCCTCGGGCCAGTCCTCCAGCAGGTCGACGCACTGCTCGATGATCTTCGCGGACTCCTCGACCTCCTTGAACCGCACCAGCACGCGGGCGAAGTTGTCACAGCCGTCGTCGGTGATGACGTCCCAGTCGAGTTCGTCGTAGTAGCCGTAGGGGTCGTCCCGCCGGAGGTCGTAGTCGATGCCGGACGCGCGGGCGACGGGACCGGTGACGCCGTAGTCTTTGGCCACCTCGGGTTCGATGACGCCGGTGTCGACACAGCGGATCTGGTAGACCTCGTTGCCGGTGATCAGGTCGTGGTACTCCGCGAGTTTGCGCGGCAGTTCGTCGAGGAAGTCCCGGATCTTCTCGAACCACTCCTCGCGCGGTTCGGGGACGTCCCAGACGACCCCGCCCAGCCGGAAGTAGTTGAACATCAGCCGCTGGCCGGTGAGGTCCTCCAGGATGTTCAACACGACCTCGCGGTCGCGGAACGCGTACTGCCAGATGACGTTGAAGTCCCCGAAGACGTCCAGCGCGAACGTGCCGACCGCGAGCATGTGCGAGGCGATGCGGGAGAACTCCGCGGCCAGCGTCCGGATGACCTGGGCGTACTCCGGCACCTCGATGTCCGCCAGCGACTCCGCCGCGCGGGCGTACGACCACTCGTTGAGCAGCCCCGCCGACACGTAGTCCCACCGGTCGGGGTAGGGCATGATCTGGTGGCGGTAGGTCCCGTTCTGGCACATCTGCTCCTCGCAACGGTGCAGGTAGCCGATGTCGGGTTCGAGGTCGACGACCTGCTCGCCGTCGAGGACGGTCTCCAGGTGCAACACCCCGTGGGTCGCGGGGTGGTGTGGCCCGACGTTGAGGAACATCGTGTCGGACTCGGCGTCCCTGTGGTCGGGTTGCAGGGGGTTGGCGTGCTCGCGCAACGGCACGATCTGGGGCTTGTCCTGGTCGTAGTCCAGGCTCAGGGGGTGGCCCTGCCAGGTCTGGGGCAGGAGGATGCGCCGGAGGTCGGGGTGTTCGTCGTACTCGATGCCGACGAGGTCGTAGGCTTCCCGCTCGTGCCAGTCGGCGGTCCGGAACACCGGTTCCGCGCTCTGGCTGACCGGTTCGTCCTTGCTCGTGGGTACGACGACCGACAGTCCCTGGGTCGGGTCGTCGTACTTCTTCATGTGGTAGATGGACTCGTAGCGGTCGTGGTACTCCTGGGCGGTCAGACACGAGAGGTGGTCGAAGCCGGCCTCGCGTTTCAGCGTCGAGAGGACGTCCTGGACGTCGTCCGGCCGGATCACGAACCCCTCGGCGTTGAGGTGCTGTTCGCGGTCCAGCACCTTCTCGCCCAGCAGGGCCTCCAGTTCGTCGTAGTCAAGGTCGCCCGCCTCGGTGACGCCGACCTCGCGCTGGGGTTCTTCCAGGCTCATGGCGAGTTCCTCCAGTTGTACCGCATGACCAGGTCGTCCTCGTCGATCTGGTCGGCCAGTTCCTCGACGACCTCGTCGCGGGGCAGGTCCGAGAACTCCTCGAGTTCGTAGGGCTTGACCACGACGGGCGAGGATTCCCCGTTGGCCACCCGCTCCTGCATTTTCACGACGCCGTAGATCAGCGCCTCGGGGCGGGGCGGACAGCCGGGGACGTGGATGTCGACCGGGATGACCTCCTCGGCGCCCTTGACGACGTTGTATCCTTCCTGGAACGGGCCGCCGGCGGCGGTACAGTTGCCCATGCCGACGACGAACTTCGGCTCGGGCATCTGGTCGTAGACGCGCTTCATCCGCGGGGCGAACTTCGAGACGATGGTCCCCGGGACGATGATCAGGTCCGCCTGCCGCGGGGACGCCCGCGGAATGCCCGACCCGAAGCGGTCGAGGTCGTGTTTGACCGCGTAGGTGTGGATCATCTCGATGCTGCAGCAGGCGATGCCGAACTGCAGCACGAACATCGAGGACCCCCGGACCCAGTTCATGAACTTGTCGAACTTCGTGAGGATGAACGGCATCGAGCCGAACGCCTCGCGGAGTCGGGAGTTGAACCGGTCGTCGACCCCCTCGCCCATCCGGGCTTCGCGGGTCTTCGTCTGTGCAGTCGTCGTGTGCTGGTTGTCACTGCTCATTGCGAACCCTCCGTCCGGTATCGGCACCGAGCGTCCACTTGACGACGCCGTTGCGCCAGGCCCACACGAGCGCGACGATGAGGATGCCGACGAACAGGAGCATCGGCCCGAGCGCGTGGGCGAGTCCGACCCGGCCCACGGAGTCCGAGTAGATGACCGTCCACGGGAAGATGAGGACGGTCTCGATGTCGAAGACGACGAACAGCAGCGCGACCATGTAGTACTGGATGTTGAACCGGAGGTTGGTGCTGCCGGTCGGCACCTCCCCGCTCTCGTAGGTCTTGTGCTTGCCCTGCTCCGGCACCGACGGCCGGATCAGACTGGAGAGGCCCATCATCCCCAGCGGGACGAGCACCGCAACGAGCGCGAGGGCGCCGATAGCTATCCATGGGTTGCTCATTCTGGTGTCCCCTATCGACCGATGGTTCGTGATGGGGCTACATAAGGGTTGATAGTCGCCTCCGGCCAGGGGTTTTCCGGCCGGTGACCCCCGCTTCTGTCCGGCGCCGCCGCGGACCGGCAGCCGGATCGACACCCCGCCTGCCGACCTATCCATCCCGGCGTTCGCGGAACGCCGGCGTCCCGAGTTCGTGGAGGTCCCGGGAGGTCCGCGCGACGTCCGTCTTCAGGTCCTCGTGGCGCTCGACCAGTCGCTCGCGCAACTCCTCGTGCTGGCGGGCGAGCACCTGGACCGCCGACAGCGCCGCGTTGAAGGACTTCCCCGCGTCGACGGCGACGATGGGCGCCCCCTGGGGCATCCCGATGACCGAGTCGACGGACTTCTCCTGGACCGGGACGCCGATCACCGGGAGTGGGTACGCGATGGAGGCGGTCATGTTCGGCAGGTCCGCGGACTTGCCGCCCGCGCCCGCGATGATCACCTCCAGGCCCCGGTCCTCGGCCGTCTCCGCGTAGGCGTACAGCAACTCGGGCGTCCGGTGGGCCGAGACGACGAACGTCTCGAAGGCGAACCGGCTCTCCGGCGGATTCTCGAAGTCGGTTTGCTCCTCGAAGCCGAGTTCGGTGAGCGCGTCGTAGGCCCCCGGTCGCCCCGCCTCGCTGCCGGCCATCACGTCCAGGTCCGAGTCGCTCCCCATGACGATCCCCACGTCCGGGGTCTCGGCGGGGTCCCGGTCCCGGTCGGCCTCCTCGTGCAACTGGTCGACGAGCGCCTGGAGGTCGGACATGTGCGAGAGCGGGTCGGCAGGCGTCTAAAGGGTGCCGACTCACCCCGACGGCGGTGTTCAGATACGCGGAGGTGGCCGGCACCACCGCACTCGAAGGTGGCCGGCATAGCCGCATTCGGAGGTGGCCGGCACGGCCGCATTCAGAGGTGACCGGCACAGCCGCCTGGCGAAGGTAGCCGGCACACCCGGCAAAGCGATGGTACCCGGCACGAACTATGCCAGGCGGGACTGAAAGGGGCCGGGCGCTCGACCCCGCCCGGACGACGCTCCCGCGAGCATGCGAGCGGGAGTCAGCGAGTCGCAGCCCGCGCAGCGTTGCGAGCAGGACCGTCTCGCCAGACAAGCACCGCAGGAGCGACTGAGCGGAGCGAAGGAGCGACGAGGAGCGCAGCGAGGGTCCCGCGAGTGCAACGAGCGGGACGCAGCGAGAGCTTGCCTCTCGCCCGCCCCGGCGGGGTCGAGCGCCCGGGGGCTTTCTGCGTGTTGGTGACGAAGAACCCGTTCGGGGAGAGCGCCCGGGGGCTTTCTGGCTGTTGGCAGTTACGTTGTCGTTCGCAGAGAGCGCCCGGATATATAAACATATGCACATATATTCATATATCCACAGGAACACCGCCGACGCTCCAGCGGAATTACAGTTTCACCGCGAGGAGGGACTTTTAGCCCCGTCCTCGTGAACCGGAGCGGACGCTCATGAGACGACCGGAGGTGCGTTCCGAATGGAGTTGAGTTCGGTCTACGTCAGCGTCGAGGACATGGAGCGAGCACTCCAGTTCTACCGGGAACTGTTCGACGCGGACCCCGAACAGGTAGAGGATCGGTACTCGACCTTCGAGTTCGACGGCCTCGACCTCGGCCTCTACGCACCCGGCGAAGACGGATTCGACGTCGAGTTCGGGAACAACTGCGTCCCGAACTTCGAGGTCGAGGACGTCGACGCCGCCTACGACAGGATCGAGGGGATCGCCCCGGAGGTGGTCCACGACGAGATACTGGAAATCGGCGACTACCGGACCTTCCACTTCGTAGATACCGAGGGCAACGAGATCGAGGTCTTCAGCATCGACTCCGGATAACTCTGCTCCCTACTCGAACGTCAGTCCGTCGCGCAGGCGCCGACCTACTTCGAGGAGGTCCGCGGCGCCCTCGCCCGCCGTCGGCGTCAGCGTGACGTGGCCCATCTTCCGGAGCGGGCGCACCTCGCGCTTGCCGTACCAGTGGAGGTGCGCGCCCGGCGTCGCCAGCACGTCCTCGACGCCGACAAGTTCGGCCGGTCGCGGGTCCGAAACGTCACCCAGAATATTCACCATCACCGTCGGGCACCGCCGGTGGGCCGACCCGAGCGGCAGACCGGCGACCGCGCGGGCGTGTTGCTCGAACTGGTCGGTCGTGGCGCCCTCGATGGTCCAGTGGCCGGAGTTGTGCGGCCGGGGGGCGATCTCGTTGACCAGTATCTCGCCGTCCGCTCGCGGGCGCTGCCCGCTCGCGCGGTCCGGGCCGCGGTGCGCCTCGCGCGCCTCGAACAGTTCGATCCCGTACACCCCCCGTCCATCCAGCGCGTCGAGCACGTCACGGGCGACCGCCTGGGCGCGCTCGCGGACGGCGTCGGACGTGCGCGCTGGGACGACCGTCGTGCGGAGGATTTCCTCCTCGTGGACGTTCTCGCCGGCCGGGAAGGTCGCTCGCTCGCCGTTGCCCACGGCGCCGATCACCGACAGTTCCCGCTCGAAGTCGACCAGTTCCTCGGCCATGGCGCCGCCCTCGCCGGCGCCTACCTCCGCCAGCGCGGCGGCCAGGTCGTCGTCCGCCGAGACGGGACGGTTCCCCCGGCCGTCGTAGCCGCCCCGGCGGGCCTTCAGCATGACCGGCGACCCCAGGTCCTCGATGGCCGCCGCGAGGTCGTCGGCGTCGTCGACGCGGCGGAACTCGGGGACCAGCACCCCCCGATCCCGGAGGTGGCGCTTCTGGACGAGTTTGTCCTGGATCGTCCGCAGCGCGTCGGGCGAGGGGTGCACGGGGACCGCGTGCTCGTCGCCGGCCCGCTCCAGCACGTCGGGGTCCGCGAGTTCGATCTCGTAGGTCAGGTAGTCCGCGCGGGCGGCCAGTTCGTCCACGCCGTCGGGGTCGTCGAAGTCGGCGACCACCTGATCGCGAGCGACCGGCGAGGCCGGACACTCCGGCGTCGGGTCGAGGACCACCACGTCGATCCCCAGCGGGGCCGCCGCCTCGGCGAGCATCCGGCCGAGTTGCCCCCCGCCGACCACGCCGAGGGTGGTTCCGGACGTAGCGACGGTCGTCATGTCCCCGCCTTGCCGGCAGTTCGGGTTAAGGTTGGCCATCCGGACCGACCGCAAACGTTTCCACTTTTGAATTTCATTTTGATTAATAATTTCTCACCTAGATAAAATATAAATATTTAATCATCGTGATTATTCCCGGCTGCGAAGCCACAGATCGACCATGACTGACGATCCGACTCCGACGGACGAAGGAACCGACACGAACCGACGTGACGTCCTGGCGGAGGCCGCCGCGGACGACGGCCACGGCAACTTCTTCGCCCAGCAGCGGCGGGGGTTCGTCGCCAGCGCGGCCGCGGCAATCGCTGGCGTCTTCGGACTGAGCCAGCGAGCGGCCGCAGCGGACGATCCACACGCCGCGGCCGCTCGCTACGACACCGAGGAGGCAGCCAGGCGAGCGCTCGTCCGGGGGACCCGCGAACTCCGGGCGACGCTGCACGAGCGCGGCGTCCTCGACACGCCGGCGGCCAGCGAACTGACGACCGTGCCCTTCCGGTCGATCCCCGACTACCTCGACGCCGAGGAGGGCTTCGTCTCCTACGGGACGGTCCACGAGGGGACCGCGACGGCGGGCATCTCGGTGGCCCGGCAACTCGACGACGCCGAGCTCAAGGTCGTCCTGTACCCGGACACCGGCGAGACGTTCGCCGTCGTGACCGAGGACGGCGCCGAGCAGGGCACCGTCGTCCGTCCGGGCGACGACGGCGTCTCCACGCAGGAACACCCCGGGTGCGAGAACTGTACGCTCAGCTTCCTCTGTGACCGCTGGTACGACGGCGGCCAGTACTGGTGCATCCCCAAGACGATCTACAACTGCGACGACTGCTACGTCTGCCACGACGACGACTTCAGTTGCGACACCAGTTGCTCGGACCACTGCTGAACCGGCGGCCCCCTCTCCGGCGTTCGTCACCGCGACGAGCAGTGCCGCAGCCGCTCACCGCGTCGATGCGTTGCCGCTCCAGTCGACGCGGGTCGTGTCGAAGTAAAACACCGCGGTGCTGCTGGCACCCGACCACAGCCGGAGGCCGTAGGCGTCGCCCTCGTAGCGGCCGTCGAGGTGGGACGCGGCGTTCGTGGCGTCGCCCTGGCTGGTGACGACCACCGGCGGATCGTGCTGGTCCAGCAGCATCCGGAGTTCGACCTCGGTCGTGGCGCAGGCGACGTCCGCCCCGGAGCGATAGAGGTACCACGACGCCGGGGCCATCGGCGTCAGCCACCGCAGGCACTCCGGTTCGAAGCTGCTCGCGGTCCCGCTCTGGACGAAGTCCGGGCCGTAGACCACCACGTCGACCCCCTCGCCGTCGTCGACGGCGTCGTCCAGCGCCGCGACGGCGTCCTGCATGTGGCCGCTGGGCTGGGCGAACTGTACGAGGTTCGCCTCGCCCGAGACGCCGGACTGGGGCGCTAGATAGGAGACCTGGACGGCCGGGACGACCATCCCGGCGACCACCAGCACCACGAGCAGGCCGGCGATGGCGGCGTCGGTCGACTGGTCGTCGGCCAGCGCCTCCCGAGCCCAGCGGACGAACACCGCCAGGCCGACGCCCGCCGGGATCGCCAGCGGGACGACGACGTGGACCCCGAGCCAGGCCGGGTACGCGATGTCCGAGGCCAGCGGGTACCCGAGGAAGCTGGCGACGGCCCAGAGGAACGCCCCCCCGACGAGGACCCGGGGACGGCGCGGCTGGTCGGCGAGGACCCCGATCACGCCCATGGCGGTGACGGCCGCCGCGCCCTTGGTCATGATCGAGACCGAGCGTTCGACGTTGCAGCCGTACCGGGCGCCGAACGGGGCCTCCGGCCCCACCCCGAGGGCGTGACACGCCGGGACCTGGCTGCCGCTCTCGCCCCAGAAGCCGAACCCGCGTTCGAACGCGGCAATCGTCGCCTCGATTGCCCCGAGGGGGTCCGATTGCCACATGGGGACCCCGCCGGTCCGGGGTGCGTACAACAGCACCGTGAGCACGGCGAACACCGCCAGGCCGCCGACGGCGTGACCGACCCAGCGCAGGCCGACCGAACTGCGGAGCCAGCGGCCCGCCTCCACGAGACGCCGACGCCCGGCCCGGAGGTACGCCCCCCTGGAGTCGAATCGCCGGGGGTACAGCAGTTCCAGGCCGGCGACGGCCGCCAGCATCCCGATCCAGCAGACCACGTAGACGAGCGCGTTCTCCTTGCTGGCGAACCCCAGCGCCAGGAACGCCCCCGCCACGTAGAGGTCGCCCGGCCGGCGGCGGGCGACGGCCCGCGCGAGGTAGCCCAGCGCGGCCAGCATGAACGCCGCGACGAGGACGTCGCTCCGGAAGAAACGCGAGTAGTACAGCAGCAGTGGATTCAGGGCGAGAAACAGCGACGCCGCCACGACCTCGCCGTCCCGGAGGTAATCGCGGAACAGAAGCGCCGACAGCGGCAGGAGGCCGCCGACCAGCGCCACCGGGGCGCGCGCGACGAAGTCCGAGGGTCCGAACGCCGAGAACAGCCAGGCGTCGACGTGCTGGACGAACGGGCCGTGGATCTCGTGACGGTAGACCCAGTCGCCGGTCTCGGCGTATCGCAGCGTCCAGTAGGCCACCCGCGCCTCGTCGAAGTGCATGACGCGGTAGCCCAGCACCACGAACCGGGCCAGAAGCGCCACCGCGGTGACGGCCACGACGGCGGCGAACGCCCGGTCGTCGGTCGGGAGCCGGTCGAGGACGGCTCCGGCGCGGTTCGTCAGTCGTCCTGCCTGCGTGGTCGAGTCCTCGGTCATGGGTCAGTCTGGGTCTCCGATCGATCGCTCGTCGAGAGCCGCGATTCGTCGACGAAGACGACGACCGTGGTCCGGTCGTCGGGGCCGTCCACGGACGCCCGGAGGTCGTACTCGTAGGTCCGGACGTCGCCGTCGACCAGTTGCCGGACGTCGTGCTCGTACCCCCTCTGGGCGACGATCACGGCCGGATCCTCGGCCAGCGCGGCCTCCAGTCCGGCGGGCGCCCTCGCGCTGGCCACCTCGGCGCCGGCCGCTTCGGTGTACCACGGCAGCGGGAGTCGGCTGAACCAGCCGCCGGTCTCGTTGTTCGGGTCGGCGGCCGGCGGGTACTCGACGGCGCTCTCGTTGGCCAGGTAGTACCGCTGGCCGTAGTAGACGACGTCGACTCCGTCGCCCTCGACCGCCTCGTCCATCGCCGCCAGCCCCGGCCGCATGTCCCCCGAGGGCTGGGCGTACTGGACCATGGCGGTGGTGGAGTCCCGGGCCTGCGGGGCAAGATAGCTGGTCCCGACCGCGGGAACGATCATCCCGCCGACGAGCAACAGCACCAGCAGTCCGGCGATCACGACGTCGACGGACGCTCGGGAGGGGCCAGTTAGCTGGTCGCCGGAGGCGTCGCGGTGGGCAGCCAGCGCATCCGCCCCGTACCGGACGAGGTGCCCGAACCCGACCGCGGCCGGGATCGCCAGCGGGACCACGGCGTGGGTGACCACCCAGGCGCCCCAGACGTCGGTCCCGAGCGGGTACCCGAGGACGCTGACGAACCCCCAGTAACCCGCGAACATGACCAGCGGCCTGGGGTCGGCGCTGGCGTACCGCTCCAGCAGGAACCCGCCGACCGCAAGCACCGACAGCGGCGCGGCGAACTTCCCCATCGTCGCGAGAAAGCGCCCGAGGTAACAGGCGTACCCGCCGATCACCGAGTCCGCGTAGCAGGCGGGTTCGGAACTCTGGTCGAACCAGTAGCCGAAGCCCTCCGCGAGGTCCGTCACCGTTGCGTCGACGACGGCCGGCCACAGGGTGGGGTCGGCCACCGCGGCCCAGAGGCCGACGCCGCCGGCGTCGCCGGCCCGGGGGGCGTACATGAACAGCGTCAGGGCGGCGAACAGCGCGACGGCAAGTCCGAGGTGACCCCCCACGCGAGCGACCGTCCGGCGGGCGCGAGCAGGGGCGTCCCGCGAGGACTCGACCACCCCCCTCCAGGCGGTAGCCAGCCGCGCCACCCCGCTGTCGTAATTGCGTGGCCGGAACAGGGCGGCGTCGGCCACGAGGGCGCCGGCGCCGAGCCAGACCAGCAGGTAGACGACGGCGTTCTCCTTGCTGGCGAACGACAGCGCCGCGAAGGCGGCCGCGGCGTGGAGGTAGCGTGGCCGCCGCGTGGCCGCCAGCCGGACCAGGAAGCCGAACGCGACGAAGGCGAACGCCGCGACGGGGACGTCGCTCCGGAAAAAGCGCGAGTAGTACAGCAGGATCGGGTTGAAGGCGAAAAACAGCGCCAGCCCGACGACTTCCTCGTCGCGCAGGTGGTCCCGGAACAGCACCGCCGACAGCGGCAGGAGGCCGCCGATCAACGCCACCGGCAGCCGCATCACGAAGTCGGTCGCGCCCAGCAGCGGGAACAGGAGGTGGTCGACGTGCTGGACGAACGGGCCGTGGATGATGTAGCGGTACTCGAAGTGGCCGGTCTCGGCGTACCGCAACGTCCAGTAGGCCACCCGGCTCTCGTCGAAGTGTGCGGTCCTGGCGCCCAGGAGGACCAGTCTCGCGACCAGGGCGACGACGGTGACGGCGACGAGCGCCTGCCAGGCCCGCGGCCGGAGGCCGAACCGGGGCGCGAGTACCCCGGCGAGTGGACCCCCTCGGGCCGCCGGCTCGGCGGTCGCTGGCGACCCGGCGCCGACGTCGTCGGTCATCGTCCGTTGCAGGGAGGTGATCCGTTGAAACTCTTTCTCATTCGGTCCGTCCACCGGCCAGCCGTCGTGCCGGGCGCTACGATGTCAGCGGAACGATCCGACCCCGGGAACAGCCGCCGAACATCGGGGGAACCGGCAGGGCTTTTACTCGCGGTCGACGATGGGACGGTATGGTACGGCTCGGACTGGTGGTGGCGACGTTTCACTCGCCGATCACCGAGCGGATGGAGTCGGCGGGCCGCGACGCGGCGGCCGACCGCGGCGCCGAAGTGGTCGAGACCGTGCGGGTGCCGGGCGTCTACGACGCGCCGCTGGCCGCGGACCGGCTCGCGCGACGCGAGGGCGTCGACGCAGTCGCGGTGCTGGGGGCCATCGTCACCGGGGACACCGACCACGACCAGGTCATCGGCCACGCGGCCGCCCGGAAACTCTCCGAGGTCAGCCTCGACCGGGACACGCCGGTGACGCTGGGGGTCACCGGGCCGGGGATGAGTGCCGAGGAGGCGCGCGACCGCATCGACGACGGTGCCCGCGCCGTCGAGAGCGCCATCGACCTGGTCGGGGAACTACCCGAGCCAGTAGCGGAGGAACGCCAATGACCTTCGAGTTCTCCGAGCGAGTGCAGCGAGTCGAACCGAGCGCGACGCTGGCCATCTCGAACAGGGCCGGCGAACTCGCCGCGGAGGGCGCCGACGTGGTCGACCTGAGCGTCGGCGAGCCGGACTTCGACACGCCCGAAGCGATCAAGGCGGCCGGCAAGCGGGCCATCGACGAGGGCCACACCGGCTACACGGCCTCGAACGGCATCCCGGAACTCCGGCAGGCAATCGCGGAGCGACTGGCCGAGGACGGCCTGGACTACGGCCCGGAGAACGTCGTCGTCACGCCCGGCGGCAAGCAGGCGCTGTTCGAGGTCGTCCAGACGCTGGTCGACGACAATGACGAGGTCGTCCTGCTGGACCCGGCGTGGGTCTCCTACGAGGCGATGGGCAAACTCGCCGGCGGACAGCTCACCCGCCTTGACCTCTCGGTCCACGACTTCCAGCTCGAACCCGCCCTGGAGGACCTCTCGAAGGTCCTGACCGACGACACCGAACTCCTGCTGGTCAACTCCCCGTCGAACCCGACCGGCGCGGTGTATTCGCGGGCGGCCCTGGAGGGCCTGCGTGACCTCGCGGTCGACCACGACGTGACGGTAATCAGCGACGAGATTTACAGCGAAGTCACCTACGACGTGGAACCGACCAGCGTCGCGGCCCTGGACGGCATGGCCGAGCGCACCGTCACCGTCTCCGGGTTCTCGAAGAGCTACGCGATGACGGGCTGGCGGCTGGGCTACTTCGCCGCGCCCGAGGAACTGGTCGCCCAGGCCGGCAAGGTCCACTCGCACTCGGTTTCCTGTGCCGCGAACTTCGTCCAGCACGCGGGCGTGGCCGCACTGGAGGAGGTCGACGAGGAGATCGAGGGGATGGTCGCCGCGTTCCGTGAGCGCCGGAACCTGCTGGTCGACCTGCTGGCCGAGGAGGGCGTCGAGGTTTCGGTCCCGGACGGCACGTTCTACCTGATGCTGCCGGTCGAGACGAACGACACGCAGTGGTGCGAGCGGGTCATCGAGGAGGTCCACGTCGCCACCGTCCCGGGCAGCGCCTTCGGCGCACCCGGCTACGCGCGTATCTCCTACGCCAACAGCCAGCAGCGCATCCGCGAGGCCGTCGAGCGTTTGGCGGACGGCGACTTCCTCTGAGGCCGTGACGACCGACGGCCACGAGGCCGTCGAGGCGCGCGGCGAGACGTTCTCAGTCCGACGCAGTACCGTTACCTGGCGCAGAAGCCGGAGTCGTCCCTATCCGCGCTCGTCCAGAATCCGCTCGATGATCGCCCCGGTCGACAACAGTTCGCCCTCGTATCGCGGCTCCCGCACGGACGCCCGCACCACTTCGCAGTCGATTCCCCGCTCGTCGAGAGCACCCTCGATGGCGTCCTCGTCGTGGTGCTGGTCGTGGCCGAGCACGATCACGTCGGGATCCAGTTCCTCGACGGGGACGAAGATGTCCTCGGGGTGGCCCAGCAGGGCGTGATCGACCACGTCCAGCGCGGCGACGAGGTCGCGGCGCTGGCGGCCGTCGACGACCGGCGGATCCTTGTGGGTGACGTTGTCCCCGCGGGCGACGATGACGTGGAGTTCGTCGCCCATCGCGGCGGCCTCCCGGAGGTAGTGGACGTGGCCGGGGTGCAGCAGGTCGAAGGTGCCCTGCGCGAGGACGCGGGTCACGGTTCCCTCCCGACGCCGCCGACGCCGTCGTCGTAGTCCAGTTCCTCGTCGATGTCCGACTGGTCGAAGTCGAAGAACTCCTCCGGGTCGGGGAGGTCGACGTCGAGCACCTCCAGATCCCGTGGCTGGCCGTCGCGGTCGAACACTCGCCAGTCGCCCCAGCGGTACGGTGCCCCGACGATGATGTGGGCCTCGCCGCGGCCGAAGGTGGCGAGGTCCTCGTCGCTGGGGCGCAGGACGCCGTTGGGGTGGGAGTGAACCGACCCGACCGTCCGGCGGTCGTTGGGGATCATGTTCGTCTTCACCGACGCGCTCACCGGGTTCTGCTCGGTGCCGGGGATGTACAGGACGTCCGTGACGACCGAGCCATCGCGGTCGACGTCGAGGCGACTGGCCGGCGTCCCGCGGAGGATGCCCATGTACTCGTTGGGGTGGGTGTCCTCGCAGGCTTCGAGGACGAACTCCATGGTCTCGCGGGCGATGCCGGCCACCCCGCCCGACCGGAACAGCGGCATACCACGATGGTCGTGGCTACCCCGTGCTAAACGTTCCGGATGGGCGACGCCGCCAGCGGATGCTCGGCCGCCGTTGCGAGTCCGCTTGCAAAGCGTTTTACGCGGCGGCGGCAAACGACCGGCAACAATGACTGCGGAGGATGCCGGCGTAGAGGCCGGGGAGACGGCCCCGGTCGTCCACGACCTCGCGGCGGACTGCACCATCGAGGACGTCGACGAGGGCGAACCCTATCTGGCGACCGTCAACGGCGTCGTCGACTACGGGGTCTTCGTCGACCTCTCGGAGCACGTCAGCGGCCTGGTTCACGAGTCGAACCTCGCCGGCGAGTACGGCGTCGGCGACGAACTGGTCGTCGAACTCGAAACCGTCCGCGAGAACGGCGACCTCTCGTTCGTCCAGGTCGGCGTCGAGGAGTACCGCGTCGAGGCCGTCGACCACGAGTACGACTTCTCGGCCGCGGAAGACCTCCCGGAGGCGCTGGGGGAGACCGTCCACCTGGCCGGCGAGGTCGTCCAGATCCGCCAGACCGGCGGCCCGACCGTGTTCAAGGTCCAGTGCGTCGACGACGCCAGCGCCGGCGTAGTGCCGTGTGCCGCCTTCGCCGGTGCCGGCGTCCGCGCGTATCCCGAGATCGAACTGGGCGACTCCGTACGGGTCACCGGCCGCGTCGAAGAACGCGAGGGGGCCATCCAGGTCGAGGCCGAGGAGTTCGTCGTGCTGGAGGGCGACGCCGCGGCGGACCTCCGGGCGCGGCTGGACGCCGCCGTCGAACGCCAGGCCGAACCCGCCGACGTCGAACCCCTGGTCGAGTGGCCGGCCCTGGAGAAGTTGCTGCCGGACCTCCGCGAGCTGGCCCGGCAACTGCGGCGGACGGTGCTGGAGAGCCGCCCGATCCGGATCCGCCATCACGCCGACGGCGACGGCATGTGCGCGGCCGTTCCCGTCGAACTCGCGCTCCGGGAGTTCATCGCCGAGGTCCACGAGGACCCCGACGCGCCGCGGCACCTCCTCAAGCGCTCGCCGAG
>CAYTAG010000005.1:0-21334 GCA_964435625.1 uncultured Halobacteriales archaeon
GCGCATCGTCGAGCGCCACGGCGGCGACATCCGGGTCGACTCCGAACTCGGCGAGGGATCGACGTTCTCGTTCACTCTGCCGGCGGCGGGTGATGCCGATGAGTGACCAGCAGTGCGAACCCGCGGACATCCTGCTGGTCGAGGACAACCCCGGCGACGTCCGGCTCACGAAGGAGGCCTTCGAGGAGGGCGGCATCTCGAACACGCTACACGTGGCGACCGACGGGGCCGAGGCGCTGGACTTCCTCTACCAGCGCGGCGAGTACGAGGACGCCCTGCGCCCGGACATCATCCTGCTCGACCTCAACCTGCCGCGGATGAACGGCGACGAGGTGCTGGCGGAGATCGACGACGACGAGGACCTCTCGCGGATTCCGATCATCGTCCTGACCAGTTCGGAGGCCGAGGAGGACGTCGTCCGCTCGTACGAACTGCGGGCGAACGCCTACCTCACGAAGCCGGTCGACCCCGACGAATTCATCGCGACCGTCCAATCGTTCAAGGCGTTCTGGCTGTCGGTCGTTCGCCTCCCGCCGTGTGAGGTGCAATGATGGCGGACGAACTCGACGTCCTCCTGATCGAGGACAACCCCGGTGACGCGCGGCTGATCGAGGAGATGCTCCGTGACGCCGGGGAACTCCTCAAGCGCGTCGACGTCGGGCTGTCGACCGAGGGTGGGTCGCGGATCCACCACGAGCAGCGGCTCCAGGCCGGGATCGACCGCCTGGCCGAGGTCGACGTCGACGTGGTCCTGCTGGACCTCGGCCTGCCGGAGAGCACCGGCCTCGACACGCTCGCGACGGTCGTCGAGGCGACGGAGTTCGTGCCCATCGTCGTGCTCACCGGCCTGCGGGACGAACAGGTCGGGATCGAGGCGATCCAACGGGGCGCCCAGGACTACCTCGTGAAAGACGAGGTGACCAGCGACCTGCTGGTCCGGACGATCCACCACGCCATCGAGCGGACCAGACAGGAGCGCGAGCGGGTGCGCCGCCGGGAGCAACTGGAGGCGCTCAACCGTCTCAACCGGATCGCCCAGGACGTCGCCCACGCCGTCATCACCGCGGAGACCAGGGAGGAACTCGAACAGGCGGTCTGCGAGCGCCTCGTCGAGTCCGACGTCTACCGGTTCGCGTGGATCGGCGACGTCAACCGCGCGAACGACCGGGTCTCCCCGCGGGCCACGGCCGGCGCCGGGGAGGGGTACCTCGACGAGGTCACCATCACGGTCGGGGGGGACGACACCGGCCAGGGGCCGACCGGCGAGGCAGTCGAGACCCACGAGATCCAGGTCATGCAGAACGTCGGGACGGACCCGTCGTTCGAACCCTGGCGGGAGGAGGCGCTGGAACGGGATTACCGCTCGACCGCGGCGGTCCCCATCGTCTACGAGAACGTCCTGTACGGCGTGTTGAACGTCTACGCCGCCTCGCCGGAGGCGTTCTCGACGCCGGAGACCGAGATCCTCTCGCGGCTGGGCGACGTGGTCGGCCACGCCATCACCGCCATCGAGCGCATGGACGCCCTGGTGAGCGACACCGTCCTCGAGTTCGAGTTCCAGGTCCAGGGCGTCGTCGAGGAACTGGTCGGCCTCACGGCGGACGAGGGGGCGACGGTCGAGTTCGAGAACCTGATCCAGGGCGACGACGCCCTCATCGCGTACGGCCGGGCCGAGGGACTGCCCCAGGAGCAGTTCCAGGACGTGGCCGAACGGACCGACGCAATCGACGACCTCCGCGTGTTGAGCACCGACCGCGACAGCTACCAGTTCGAACTCGTCACCACTGCCGCGACGTCGCTGATCAGGGCCATCGCCACCCACGGCGGCCAGGTCACCGCCGCCACGATTGCCGACGGCGAGTTCCGGTTCGTCGTGGAGTTCCCGCCGGGCGGGGACAAGCGCCAGCTGGTCGAACTCGTCTCCGAGCACTGCGCCGGCGCCAGCCCACACGCCCAGCGGACGGTCGAGCGGTCCGGACGCGACGCCTCGAACTCCCGCTCGGTGCTGCAGGACCAACTCACGGACAAACAGCGCGCCGCGCTGGAGACGGCCTACTACGCCGGCTTCTTCGACTGGCCGCGGACGAGCACCGGCCAGGAGATCGCCGACCGCCTCGGCGTCACGCCGTCGACGTTCAGCCAGCACCTCCGGGCCGCCGAGCGGAAGTTCTTCGACACCGTGTTCGACGACGACGACGACCGGTAGACTACCGACGGACATTGTTCAGATAAGACGGTCCCGCCGTCGGGCACACTGCGAAAGCCCCCGGGATGCTTCGGTCGCGCGCAACGCGAGAGCACAGCTCTCGCTGGCTCCCGCTCGTGGTACTCGCGGGAACCTCGCTGCGCGCCTCACTCGCTCCTTCGCTTCGCTCAGTCGCTCATTACGGTGCTTGCGTCGTCGTGCTTCCCGAAGCACCCCGGCCCCTTTCAGTCCCACCCGGCGTGGATCACGCCGGCCACCACCATCCGACGGCCGTGCCGGCCACCGCTGCCCTGTGGTTGTGCCGGCCACCACCGCTTATCTGAACACTGCCCTACCGACGACCGGTAGACTATAGTTCTTCGCGCGCGGCCGCGACCCCCGTCTCCGGGTCGGCGTCGATCCCCACCGCAGCCAGCGCCTCGCCGACCGTGCGGACGCCCCGCAGCACCGCCTCGTCGGCCAGTTCGCCCATGTTGCTGACCCGGAAGATCTCGCCGCCGAGGTGGGCTTGCCCGCCGCTGATCGAGACGTTCCGGTCGGCCACGGCGTCGAAGAAGGCGTCGGGGTCGGCCCGGACCGGTTCCGGCAGCGCGACCGCGGTGAGGGTGTTCGAGAGGTCGGTCGGCCCCACGGGGTCGGGGAACAGGTCCAGTCCCATCGCCTCGAAGCCGGCTCGGAACGCCGCGGACTGCCGGCGGTGCCTGGCGATGCGGGCGGGCATCCCCTCCTCGCGGATGCGCTCGACGGCGACCGCCAGCGCGCGGAACAGGGAAACGGCGCTGGTGAACGGCGTCTGGTCGCTCTCGGCCTTCCGGAGGTGCCACTCCAGGTCCTCGTAGAAGGGGGCCGACTGCCCGTCGAACGCCTCGGCCGCGTCCGGGGTCGCGTACAGCGCGCTGATCCCCGGCGGGGCCGCCAGCGCCTTCTGGGCGTCGGTCACGGCGACGTCGACGCCCCAGTCGTCGATCCGGAACTCGTCGCCGCCGATGGAGGTCACGCCGTCGACGACGAACCGGGCGTCGTGGTCGGCCGCAATCGCACCGACCTCGGCGACCGGGTTGAGCAGGCCGGTGCTGGTCTCGTTGTGGACCATCGTGACGACGTCGGTGTCGTCGTCGACGGCGGCGCGGACGTGGTCGAGGACGAGCGGGGACCCCCACGTCGCCTCGACGCGGGTACAGCGGGCGTGCCGATCCGCGATCCGGGCGAACCGGCGGCCGAACTTGCCGTTGACCAGCGCGACCACCTCCGAATCGTCGTCGACGAGGTTGGCGACCGCCGCCTCCATGGCCATGGTGGCGGTGCCGTTGCAGAGCAGGCTCGTGCCGCCCTCGGCGGTGGACTCGCCGTCCGGCGTCGAGCGCTCGAAGACGTAATCCAGGCCGTCTTGCGCTCGTTCGTAGACGGCCTCGAAGTCGGCCGAGCGGTGGCTGACCATCGGTTCGACCATCGCCTCGCGGACTTCGCGGGCGACGGGGACCGGCCCCGGGTTGAGCAGGAGGAAGTCGTCGTTCATGTCTATCGAGTCGACGGCAGCGACGTTAAGGCCCCGGATCGAGACGAATAATGCCGGTCGGCGCTGACTCCTCGGGTGGATGGTGTTTTTACCTTCTCATTCATCGTTGTCGAATGACTCCGATTGTTGATGTCCTTCGAATAATTTAGTCATCCCACCCTCTGATAATTCATATTATATTTCTATCAAAGAATATATTGAGCTAGAGAGGAAACATAAACCGATGGCACCTGCCACTGGCTCAATAATTCAAAGCATTCCGCTTCGAATTATAGCTCTCGTCGGTTCTCTTCTATTATTCATACATATAATATATATAAACGGTAATGCACAACTTCCATCGACCCCTACGTTACTACTCACCCTCGTTGTAGGAGGAGGGCTTGGAGGTGTTCTTGAACTTGGAAGAAACGAAATAGAAATTGATCCACGCATCCCTTATTCCCTTGCCACACTGTTTTTGTTCACTACTTTACTCGTGTATTTATATGTGCCTGTATTCAAAAACACTGTCCAGTCCTACTCTCCGATTCTTTATCCCCTTTTATTTGGTGTACTGGGAGGCATTCTAATCGTTAGATTATTGTATTGATTCTATATTTTTTATATATTTATATAAAGAATATATAAACCACATAGTCCCTCACAGAAAAACCGTGTTCGCTGGGAGTCGCGAAGGCCCCGTGCAGGTCGACGCCGTGGTCGGCCGCGCGGTCCTCCAAGTTCGCGATCCATTCCTCGGCCATCTCCTCGTTCTCCGGGGTGGCCCAGCAGTGGTCGTGGTCGAGCGTGGCGCTGAACTGCATCGAGGGTCGTTCGACTGTGTTTGGTAGTTATTGACAATCAGCCGCGTACACGCACCCGGTAAGACTGTCGACCCCGGCCGGTTGGTGCTGGTAGCCTGGGCTGCCGTGTAATCCATTCGGTCTTTCGGCAAGGAATGGTCGTGATGACTACAACTCTCGCTAGCGTTACCGGAAAATATACCCGCACCCGACTGCGTGCTTCGACCCACATGGAGTACCTCCTCGTCCTGAAGTGGCTCCTCGTGCTGGCCGCCCTCTCGGCGGTCGGCGCCCCCCTCGCGGCGCTGGCGTTCCCGCGGTTGCCCCGCCGCGGCGCACCGTTCGCGCTCCCGGCCGCCCTCCTGCCCCTGGCGCTGGTCGTCTTCTGGATCGGCCAGGTTTCCTTCGGGTTGCACGCGGTCCTCGCGGCCCTGGCCGCGGTCGTTGCCCTCTCGGCGGCCGCGTACCGCGCCGGCGCGCGACCGGACTGGGAGGCCGTCGCGTGGGCCTACGGCGTCTTCGCGCTCGGGTTCCTGCTCCTGGTCGTCTACCGGGCGTACAACCCCGGGATCACCCCCGCCGGGGGCGAGCAGTTCCTCCACTTCGGGGTCACCAAGTCGATCCTCCGGGCGGGGACGCTCCCGCCGGAGGACTTCTGGTTCGCCGGCGAACCCCTGCGGTACTACTACGGGACCCAGATGCAGGTGACGGTGCTGTCGATGCTGACCTCGACCGACCTCCGGTACGGGTTCAATCTCGGCCCCGCCGTCTTCTACGGCGTCCTGTTCGTCTCCGCCTACGGGGTCGCGGGGTCGATCACCGCGCTGCGGGGCCGGTCGTACCGCCTCGGCGGCACCCTGGGCGCCTTCTTCGTCGCGCTCGGCGGGGCGCTCACGACCGCGGTCCGCCTGGCCTTCGGCCTGCTGCCCGAGGACCTGGCAATCGAGTACGGCCGCCCGGCCTTCGGCGCCATCCGCCACATGGACTACCGGGAGGCGGTGCTAACCCAGAGCGACCCGATGCAGTGGTTCTGGTTCTACGACCGGTACGTCGTCCCCGACACCCTCCAGGAGTTCCCCATGTACTCGTTCGTCAAGGGCGACCTCCACGGCCACGGGCTCTCAACCGCATTCGTCGTGGTCGCGGCCGGGCTGGCGTTGAGCTACTACCTCCTGCCGGCCGACCGGCGCCGGCAGCGCCTGGGGGTGCTGTTCGGCGGCCTCGGGCTGGTCGCCGGCGTCTTCGGGTTCATGAACACCTGGTCGCTGCCGACCGCGGTCGGGCTGGCGTGGCTCGCGGTCGCCGCCGCGGACGCCCACCCGGCGACGCTGTTGCCCGGAGGGATCGCGGACCGGCTCGTCCTGCGCGACGCCGACGCCGATGAAGGGGACGCGGCCGACGACGGCCTGCGCCGACTCGCCGCGGAGGCGTGGCGGATCGTCCTCGCGGCGGTGCCGGCCGCGCTGGTCGGGGTCGTCGGCGTCGCGCTGGCCTCGCCGTTCCTCGTGTTCGGCGCCGTCCCGACCAACGACGGGATCGGACTGTTCCCGCCCCGCACCGACCTCGCGCCGTTTCTGGTCATCTACGGCGGTCTGCTAGCGCTGTTCGCGGGGTACGTCCTCGCGCGGGGCTGGCCGGCGGCCAGGGACGCGCCGCGGTCGGTGCAGGCCGGCGTCGCGCTAGTCGGGCTCGCGGCGGTCGCCGTGCTCGTTTCGGTCCTGTCGTTCCCGGTGCTGGCGGTGACGGGGCCGATCCTGCTGGCGGCGTGGTGGCTGGTCCGCACCGACCGGGCCGGCTTCGAGGCGGTGTTGCTGGTCGCCGGTGTCGGGCTGATCCTCTCGATGGACCTGGTGTACGCGAAGGTGTGGCCGCCCCAGCAGACCCGCTGGAACACGACGCTGAAGGTGGCCGTCCAGGGCTGGACCCTCGCGGGGGTGGCCGCGGGCGCGACCGCCGCGCTCCTGTGGGCCGACGCCCGCGAGACGCTGACGGCCGCCCGCGAGCGTGCCGAGTCGTCCGCGACCGCCTCGTCGGACGCCTCGGCCGACGGCGGCCGTCCGGGCAGCGTCCCGGCGGCGGCGCTGGCGGCGCTGCTGGTCGTGGCCGTCGTCGCGACGAGTGCGCCGTTCGCGGCGCTCGCGTTCGGCCACGGCGTCGGCGCAGACCTGGGGGAATCTCACGTCGACCCGACGCTCGACGGCCTCGACGTCCACGACCGCTGGAAGGCCCCGCAGATGGAGGCCATCTACTGGCTGGACGACCGCGAGGGGACCCCGACCGTCCTCGAAGCGCCGGGCCGGGACGCCTACCGGTGGACGAGTCCGGCGTCGACGATGACCGGCCTCCCGACGGTCGTCGGCTGGACCCACCAGCAGGGCTATCGCGGGATCGAGCCGTTCGAACGCCGGGCGGCCCAGGTAGACCGCGTCTACACCGAACCGCTCTCGGAGTCCGCGGGCGTCCTCCGGGCCTACGACGTCGAGTACGTCTACGTCGGTCCCAACGAGCGCGAGCGCTACGAGGGCCTGCTCCGGACGTTCGACCACGAGGCGTTCTCGGTGGCGTTCGAGAACGGGGAGGTGGCGATCTACGAGGTCGACCACTCGGCGTTGCCGGCCGGGAACGGGACGGTGGTCGCGGACGTCGCCCCCGAGGCGAGGTGACCGAAGACGCCCACCGGGTCGGAGTCAGAACCCGTAGCGGTCGTGGGCCTCCTCGATGGGCAACAGTTCCAGCACGCGAACGGTGCCCGCGTCCGCTAGCACCTCGTAGAACGCGGTGTACGTTCGCCCAATGTGGAGGCGAAAGACCTCCTCGCCGTCGACGACGAGCCGCTCTTTGTCCCCTCGTCCCGAACCGGGATACGGGTCCTCGGCCAGTTTCTTCAGGTTCTCCTTGCAGATGCGCTCGCTCTTCTCGTCGAGGTCCTCGACGAATGCCAGGGCCTCCCTCTCGATCAGCAGACGGTACTTGGCCATCTATTCACCTCCAGCGCGACGCCTCTCGTCGGCCGGGGTGACTACCACTCGTCCGGATCGACCTCGACGAACTCGCCGTCCTTGCGCTTGCTCCGGACGGTTTCCGCGAGTCGCTGTTCCTTGTAGCTCTGGATGAGTTCGGCGAGGAGTTCGTCGTACGTCTGCCCCGCGTCCTTGAGGTCGTGCAGTTGCTCCCATCGTCGTTCTGTCACCGGGATTCGCTTGTTTGCCCCTGCCATGGGTGGTCCGTGTGCAATCCTTACAATCCTTCCAACTTCAGCGTGTCGCCCGCGTCGGCGGAACGCCACGGCGGGGATGGTCCCGCCATCGTTTATAAGGGTGCGGGACCGGCGCGTCCCGGCGGTCGAGGTAGCGAATCGCAAGACATGGCCGAGGTCGACCGGTCGGCCGGTCGTGGCTTCAAGTAGGATCGCGGCCTATGTAAGGGGCGAATCGGCCTGGCGACCATCGGACGGACCGGCAGAACGGGTCCGTGCAGTCCCACCGACGCGTCACGAACCCCGACGAGTCACGGCGTCGAACGACGTCCGGAGGCAGGAGCGTCCACCACCCGTAACCGGAGCCTTAACCGGGATGGCGCTACCAGGGGGGACCGATGGTCGAACCGCCCGAGGACAACCCGTACGTGGAGGACCCCCCGACCGACTTCGCGCCGGTCGAGGGGCTCCCGGAGCGCGACGCCGAGCGGCAGGCCGAACTGCTCCGGGAGGCGATCCGGTACCACGACCACCGCTACTACGTCGAGGCCGACCCCGTCGTCGCCGACCGGACCTACGACCGGCTGTTCGCCCGCCTGCAGGATCTCGAAGACGAGTTCGACCTCGCCACCCCGGACAGCCCGACCCGCCGGGTGGGTGGCGAACCGGTCGACGAACTGGAGACCGTCGAGCACGTCGCGCCGATGCTCTCCATCGACCAGAGCGTCGAGGCCGCGGAGGTGCGGGCGTTCGACGAGCGGGTTACTCGCGAACTCCGCGAGGCCGGCTTCGGCGAACCCGACTACGTCTGCGAGCCGAAGTTCGACGGCCTCTCCATCGAACTCGTCTACGAGGACGGACGACTCGACCGGGCGGTGACCCGCGGCGACGGCCGCCGCGGCGACGACGTCACCACGAACGTCCGGACGATTCCCTCGGTGCCGCTACGGTTGCGGGGGGCCGCCGCGCCGTCGGCGGCGGCCGGCGAGGGCGAACGCGCGGGGACGGGCGACGTCCCCGACGTTCTCGCGGTGCGGGGCGAGATCTACATGCCCCGGGACGGCTTCCAGGCGATGAACCGCCGACGCATCGAGGACGGTGAGGACCCGTTCGCCAACCCGCGCAACGCCGCCGCGGGGACGATCCGCCAACTGGACCCCGCCGTCGTCGCCGAGCGACCGCTCGACGTCTTCGTCTACGACGTGATGGAGACCACCGACGGCGACCTGGCGACCAACGCCGGGGAACACGAGTGGCTGGCCGCGCTGGGATTCAGGGTCTCGGACCGCACCGAACGCGTCGCCGACGTCGAGGACGCCATCGCGTACCGCGACCGCCTGCTCGCTGATCGCGACGACCTCAACTACGAGGTCGACGGCGCGGTCCTGAAGGTGAACGACCGCGAGGCCTGCGAGTACCTCGGCTCGACCGCCCGCTCGGTCCGCTGGGCGTTCGCCCACAAGTTCCCGGCGCGCACCGAGGTCACGACCCTCCGGGACGTGGTCGTCCAGGTCGGCCGGACGGGCCGGCTGACCCCCGTGGCGCTGCTCGATCCGGTCGACGTCGGCGGCGTCACCGTCTCGCGGGCCAGCCTCCACAACCCCGCCCAGATCGCGGACCTCGGGGTCGGGATCGGCGACGCCGTCCGGATCGAGCGCGCGGGCGACGTCATCCCGCAGGTCGCCGAGGTCGTCGAGTCCGACGGCGACGGCCACTTCGAGTACCCCGAGTACTGCCCCTCCTGTGGCAACCCCGTCGAGCGGGAGGGACCAATCGCCTTCTGTACCGGCGGGTTCGCCTGTCCCGCGCAGTTGCGCCGGCGCATCGAGCACTACGCGGACGCCCTGGACGTCGACGGCCTCGGACCCCGGCGGGTCGACCAGCTGGTCGACGCGGGGCTGGTCGAGGGGCTGGCGGACCTCTACGAACTCGGCGTCGAGGACCTCGCCGACCTGGAGGGGTGGGGCCGGCGCAGCGCCGAGAACCTGCTTGCCGAACTCGACGACGCCCGCGAACCGCCGCTGGCGGACTTCCTGGCGGCACTGGGGATTCCCCTGGTCGGCGGGGCGACCGCGCGCAACCTCGCCCGGGAGTTCGGCAGCCTCGACGCCATGGTGGAGGCCGACGAGGACGCCCTCCGGGCGGTCGGGGACGTCGGCCCGGAGGTCACCGGCCGGGTCCGGAGCTTCTTCGACAACGAGGCGAACCGCGAGGCGGTCGAGGCACTGTTGGCCCACGTCGACCCCCGGTCGGTCGCACGCGAGGGGGGTAACGAACTCGACGGCCTGACGTTCGTGTTCACGGGGTCGCTGTCGGTCCCCCGGAGCGACCTCGAAGCGCTGGTCGAGCGCCACGGCGCCAGCGCCACGGGGTCGGTCTCCGGCAACACGGATTACCTCGTGGTCGGCGAGAACCCCGGCCAGCGCAAGCGCGACGACGCCGACGAACGGGGGGTACCGACGCTGGAGGAGGCCGGATTCCGGGAGTTGCTTGACGAGCGCGGCGTGGCGTGGCCGGAGTGATCACGCGTCGAATCGACCTGCCCCGTCGAAGCGGACGGTCCCGCCCGGGGGTCCATGCGAGGTTCACGGGGTGGCGAACCTTTTTAAGCGGAAACGGCGAACGCGGCGACATCGATGGAGGACTCCCCGAAGGGATACGACCGGGAGTTCACGTTCCGGGTGTCCAACCGTGTTCGCCGGCGATTCGGCTACTGCCACGACCGAGGCGAAGTGACGCGGTTCGTGGTGCAACTGGAGTACCGACTCAACGACGAGTGGGTCGAGGTCGTCCGTTACGATCACGACCAACGGGGCGAACAGGCCCACGACGTCACCGATGAAGGCCTCCACATCGACGTCTATCGGAGGGGCGAGAAGGTAACAACCGAGTACGTCACACCGCCGACGTCGGCAGGGATCGCCCTGGATCACGCCGAAGACCATTTATCCGAGAACCTCGAACGGTTTATCGAGAGGTTCGAACGATGGCACGGGATTCGGAACGACGGCCCTTGACCGACGCCGAGATCGAGGAACTACGCGAGGGGATGAACGCCCAACGTACCGAGATTCGCGAAGCCCTCGCGGAGGACCTCGGCGGATCACCGGAGGACTACCGTGTCGAGAACGCAATTGGGTCCCCTGACGACGACACGGGTGAGGCCGTTCCCGACGGCGGCGAGGAGTAATTGTCCGTTCCGTCCCCCCGTTGGGCGCCTCGAAGTCCCCCCGTCCGAAGTTTTAGCGTGCTGACGGTGGGCACTCCGACAAGCGTCGCGGGCGTGGGCGAAGTCGGCCGACCTCGGTCGCCGGTCGTCAGATCTCCGCCCGGGTGAACCGCCAGTAGCCCAGCACGAGCGGGCCGACGATCCACAGGATCAGCACGGCGAGGGCGGCCCACGCCGAGAGGAAGAGGGGAACGTCACCGAGTCCGCCGAGTGCGATGCCGCCGACGGCCCGCTCGTAGGCGACGGTGGGGCTCAGGGAGGTGAGAAACGTCGCCCACTCCGGTTGCTCGGGCCCGAAGAACAACTCGCCGTTCAACAGGTAGTTGACCGCGTTCGGGAGAAAGTTCCAGATGTTCAGCGCGAAGACGACGTACAGGCCGTAGGTGGCGGCCGAGACCTTCGCGCTGGTGTCCAGCGCCGCCGAGAGGCCGACGGCGACCGCCGTGAACGCCAGCGCGAACGTCAGCGTGAGCGCGACGAACGCGAGGTAGGTGCCGGCGGCGAACTCCGAGTACGCCACCAGGAGGACCAGCGCGGTCAGCGCGAACGCCAGCACCGTCGCGACCCCGACGACGGCACCCCGGCCGGCCACCTTCCCGAGGACGACGTCGCGGCGGCTGTGTGGCAGCGACAGCAACAGTTTGGCGGTGCCGGATTCGCGCTCGCCGATGATCGACCGGTGGCCGACCATCAACGCGACCAGCGAGAGGAACAGGACCACCACCTGCGGCAGGAATCCCACGTATTCGGTGGCGCCGATCTCGCCGCCGCCGAGTACGGTCAGGAGGTACGCCACGCCCGCGGTCAGCAGGGCGAACACCGCCGTCACCGCCCACAGGGTCTTCGCGCGCACGGCGTCCCGGAAGTCTTTGCGGGCGACGACCGTCCAGCTCATGCGGGCACCTCCTCGGCCGTGTACGAGAGAAACAGGTCCTCCAGCGACGTCTCGACGGTCTCGAAGTCGGCGACCCCGGCGGCGTCCTCGACGGCGTTGAGCGCCCGCAGCTTCGCGTCGGCCTCGCAGGTGACCGAAAGCGCCCCCTCCTCGACCGAGGCCGCGGTCACTCCGGTCACGTCCCGGACCGCCGCGGCGGCGGCGTCGGCCGCCCCGACGACGCCGACGCGCAGCCGGCTCCCACCGCCGGCGGCCGCCCGGAGCGCGTCGATGGTGTCGACCGCGACCAGTTCGCCGTCCTGGAGGATGCCAACGCGGTCGCAGACGGCCTCGACCTGTTCGAGGACGTGCGAGGAGAAAAAGACCGTCGCGCCCCGGTCGCGCTCCTCGCGGATGATGCTGCGCACCTCGCGGGCGCCGCCGGGGTCGAGGCCGGTCGTCGGCTCGTCGAGGATCAACAGGTCCGGCGACCCCGTCAGCGCCATCGCCAGCGCCAGCCGCTGGCGCATCCCCTTCGAGTACCCGCCGGCCTGCCGGTCGGCGGCGTCCGCGATGCCGACCCGCGCCAGCAGTTCGCCGGGGTCGTCGTCGACGCCTTTCGAGTCGACGGCGAACTCGACGTGCTGCCGACCCGTCAGCCGGTCGTAGACGTCGAACGCCTCCGGGAGGACGCCGGTCCGGGCGCGAACCTGCTGGCCGCGCGCCCCCACGTCCAGTCCTAGCACCTCCACCGTCCCCTGCGTCGGCTCGATGAACTCCAGCATCAGGCCGATTGCGGTCGATTTCCCGGCGCCGTTGGGCCCCAGGAACCCGAAGATTTCGCCCGACCCGACCGCCAGGTCGAGGCCGCGCAACGCCGTGACGTCCCCGTACCGCTTGGTCACCCTCTCCATTCGAATTGCCGACATGCGAGGGGGTTCGCCCGCCGCCGGGAATACGGTTTCCCTTCTCGGCGGCCGGACGAACCCCCGCCCGTCGGGAGCGCGGCTGCGAGGCCGTCCGTGGGCGAATTGCTGGCCCACGGAGCCGGATTGCCGGCCCACGAACGTTGAAAGGCCAGCGGGCCGACCGGTCGGTATGGACGAACCCGTCGTGCTCCACACGGTGCAGGAGTGGCTGGGCGAGGACCTGGCGGCCGAACTCGACGGCCGCGTCCCGGTCAGGACCGCCGCGACGCCCGGGGAGTCCCGGGACCTGCTCGCGGACGCCGAGGTCGCGATCACCGGGCGGCTCCCCGAGGACCTGGTGGACGCCGCCGGCGGACTGACGTGGCTGCAGGCGATCAGCGCGGGCGTCGACCACCTCGCGCTCGACGCACTCGCGGAGCGTGACGTCGCGGTGACGACCGCCGCCGGCGTCCACGCCCAGCCCGCCGCCGAACAGGTGTTCGGGTGCCTGCTGACCGTCGAGCGCGGCCTGGACGAGGCCGCAGCCAACCAGCGCCGGGGCGTCTGGGAGCGGTACTCCCCCGGCGAACTGGCCGGCGGGACGCTGGGCGTCGTCGGCCTGGGCGCCATCGGCACCCGGGTCGCGGAACTGGGCCGGGCCTTCGACATGGAGGTCGTCGGGACCAAGCGCGACCCGAGCGACGCGCCAGACGCCGTCGACGAGGTGTACGCCCCCGGGGACCTTCGGACGGTGTTGACCAGGGTGGACTACCTCGTGCTGGCGTGCCCGCTGACCGAGGAGACCCGGGGATTGATCGGCCGCGAGCAGTTGCGGGCGATGGACGACGACGCCGTGCTGGTCAACGTCGCCCGCGGGGAGGTGGTCGACCAGGACGCGCTCGTGCGGGCGCTGCAGTACCGCTGGATCGGGGCCGCGGCGCTGGACGTGTTCGAGGAGGAGCCGCTGCCCCCCGACTCGCCGCTGTGGGACCTCTCGAACGCCATCGTGACGCCGCACGTCGCCGGGTCGACGCCGCGGTACGCCGAGCGACTCGCGGACCTGATCGCCGGGAACTACGAGGCCTACCGCGAGGACGGCGTCGACGCGCTGGAGAACCGGGTTCGCTAGCGTGTATTGAATTAGGGCATGGCGCGCGCGAGATCCCCGCGAGTGAAACGAGCGGAGGTTCGTCGGAGTTTGCTCCGACGGTGTCTCCGGCGAGCCGGAGGCTCGGGAGAGCGTGCTTTCCGGGTGGACGAGTAATGCAGGCCTTGGCCGAGTAACGCAGTCGGCTGGGGAGAGTGTGGACGTCCCTGGTCGGTGCGTGCCGCTAGGGTCGGTTGATCCGACACGTCGCAACGGCACCCGACAACTAGGGGTCAACCTCACGCCTCCCCAGCCTCCTCGCTCGGCCTGGGTTCGCGGCTCCGCCGCTCACCCGGACGCTCACTCGGCCACCGTCGGAGGCAAACTCCGACGAGCTCCCGCTCGTTTCACTCGCGGGAACCTCGCGCGCGTTGCTCGCGCGCGCCATGTGGGGACAGGCAATTACCGGACGAAACCGCTCTCAGTCGAACTCGGCCTGGACGACGTCGAGGGCCCGGCCGCGGTCGGCCCAGTCGACGAAGATCGCCACCGAGGTCGCCGACGTGATGAGGTCCCTGACGTTGATCCTGGCCGCCGACAGCGGTTCGACCACCGACCGGAGGACGCCCGGCCTGTCCGGCAGTTCGCCGCCGGTGACCCGGATGACCGCCAGGTCCTCGATCACGGTAACGCTGGACAGCGGATCCTGGTCGATGACCCTTCGATGGAGGACGTCCTCGGCGCGTTCGGCGACCGAGGCCTCGACGTAGAAGGTGATCGAGTCCATCCCGCTGGCGACGGCGTCGACGTTGATCCCCTCCTCGGCCAGCGCGGTCGACAACTCCGCCAGGATGCCGGGCTGATTCCTGATGGCCCGGCCGGCCACGGTGAGACACGCCAGCGGGGACTCCGCCGTGTCGACGAGGTTCTCGAACTCCCCCTCGATGCTGGTACCGCCGGCGAGCAGGTCGCCGTGCTGGTAGTGGACGACCCTGACGTCCAGGTCCTCGGTCTTGTGCGACAGCGCCGAAGGCGCGATCACCTCCGCGCCGCGGAAGGAGAGGTTCCGCAACTCGTCGACGGTGATCTCCGCGACGTTGCGGGCACCCTCCACGACGCGGGGGTCGCCCGTCATCACCCCCTCGACGTCCGTGACGATGACGACCTCGTCGGCGTCGGCGTACCGGCCGAGCATGACGGCGGTGGTGTCCGAACCCCCGCGGCCCAGCGTGGTGACGTTGCCGTCGTGGTCCTCCGCGAGAAAGCCCGTCACGACGGGGACCGTCTCGTCCAGCCGTCGGGCGAGCGCGGCCACCCGCTCCTGGGTCGTCTCGACGTCGACCTCGCCGTGGCGGTCGGTGGCGATGGGCCAGTCGTCGTCGCCGGGTTCGAGAAAGCGGGCGTCGACGTCGCGGGCGCGCAGCGCGGCCGCGAGCATGCGCACGCTCGTTCGCTCGCCCATGCTGACGATCTCCGCGCGGTCGGCCTGCTCGGCGTCGAAGGTGATCTCCTC
Source organism: uncultured Halobacteriales archaeon (assembly GCA_964435625.1). GTDB lineage: Archaea > Halobacteriota > Halobacteria > Halobacteriales > PXRE01 > PXRE01. The sequence goes on from CAYTAG010000005.1 coordinate 15,315, forward strand.
GAGCAACTCGTCGGTGGCGTTGCCCATCGCGCTGGCGACGACGAGTATCTCGTGGTCCTGCGCTACGGCGTCGGCGATGGAGTCGGCCGCGCGGGTCACCCGGTCGCCGCTCCCGAGGCTCGTCCCCCCGAACTTCGCGACTACCCGCACGGCCAACCCTCCGGCCAGTGCGCTCCGTCGATCATAGGAGGGCCTTACCGAGCGACCGGAATAACCTTGTCCATGGCGGGAACGGTTGCGGGAGTCTCCGGCCCGGGACGGGCGGCCCCCCGCCGCGGCCGGAGCCTGCTACTTTTACCCTCCCGGCCCCCTACACCGGGCAAGGATGGACGTCCGCGAAGCCGTCGAGGCCGACGCCGAATCGCTGGCGTCGCTCACCGGCGCACCCGTCGACGCGATGCGCACGATCATCCACGACCGGACCGTCCGGGTCGCCGTGGAGGGGAAAAGCGACGTGGACGAGCGGATTCTCGGGGTCGTGAGCTTCGACGCCCGGCCGGAGGTGGTCCACGTCACCCAGCTCGACGGCGACCGGGCGGCCTGCGAGCGACTCCTCGAAGAACCGGTCGCGTTCGCCCGCGACGAGGACATGGCCGTCGAGGTCCTGGTCACCGAAGACGAGACCGACGTCCGGGCGGTCGCGGAGGCGGCCGGGTTCGAACGGGCGGGGCGAGGGCCGCGGTTCGAGGGCGAGCCGACCGTGCGGTACCGGCTGGACCCGATGTGATCCCTACGAGAACTTCCGCAGCGTCACGTCCAGCGTGTCCAGGTCCAGGATCGGCGCGTACGCGACGTCCGGGTCTAGATCGACGCTCTGCTGGAAGTTGGTCTGGGCCTGCCAGGTGCCGGAGTTGACGACCCGGACCCCGTGGTAGGTGCCGACCCCGATCTTGTGGACGTGGCCGGCGTGGAAGACGTCGGGCACCTCCTCGATCACGAGGTAGTCCCGCTCCTCCGGGGCGATCCGCATCCGGCCGCCGAACTGGGGCGCGAGGTGGCGCTTTTTCAACAACTGGACCATCGCCCGCTCGGGGTCGTCGTAGGTCGCCAACTCGTCGGGCAGTTCCGCGATCACCTCGTCCAGACTGACCCCGTGGTACATCAGGACGTCGACGCCCTCGACGGTCACGGTGGCGGGGTTGCTGGCGATCCGGGCGTCGTGGGCGCTCATGATCGAGCGCAGTTCCTCGTCGAAGCCGGGCTGGGGTTCCGCCAGGCGGACGGCGTCGTGGTTGCCCGGGATCATCACGATCTCGACGTCCCCGGGGACGTCCTTGAGGTGCTCGCTGAACGCCTCGTACTGGTCGTAGACGTCCGTCACCACGAGTTCGTCCTCCTGGCCGGGGTAGACGCCCACGCCCTCGACCATGTCCCCGGCGATCAGCAAATACTCGACTGACTCCGCCTCGGGGGTGTGCAGCCAGTCGGCGAACTGCGACCACGCTTCGGGGCGGAACTCCTGGCTGCCGACGTGGACGTCGCTGATCAGTGCCGCCTGCACGGGCCTGTCGGCGGTCGACGGCTCGTAGGTCCGGGGCACGTCGGGGAAGTGCAACGCGTCGACGAAGGCGATGCCCGCGTCGTCGGCCAGGGTCCCCTCCGCCGCGATCACCTCGTCCAGCAGCAGTTCGTCCACCAGGTCCGCGATGTCCCGATCCTTCATCACCAGCCAGGGGAAGGTCCCGGAGGGGTCCTCCAGTTCGACCAGCCAGTGACCGCTGGCCGTCGACCGGACGTCGTTGACCATCCCGACCATGGCGACCTCGCTGCCCCCCGGCATCGACTCGACGGCCTCGGCGGGCCGGTGGTTGACCCGCGAGCGCAACTTCCCGCCCAGGCGGTCGTAGCGGTCCCGGAAGGTGGTCACGAAGTCCTCGTAGGTCCCGGTCCCCGTGCTCCGGCCGGTCATATTGCCCGCGATATCGGGCGGAACCGGGTCGCGTCCCCCGTCCCCCGACCCCTTCGTTTCAACTGGAGATCGGGCGTCCGCCCCCGCCGACCGGTCGGCACCCCCCGACTTCGTGTGGGAATCTCCACCTGAAACGGAGGGGTTAGCCGCCGCGTCGGACGGACCGTGGCCGTCGGGGACCTCGCCCGGGACGGCGGTCGAGGGCGGCCCTTCGGTGGCGTCCGCCAGGGCCGTCCGGACGTGGTCCGCGCGGAGTTTGAGGGCGTCCGCGGGGGCCGTCTCGACCGCCCGTTCGATGGCGCGGTCGGGGTCCGGGGCGTTCGCCAGCAGGGTCGCCGCCTCGCGGTCGGCGTTGTATCCGTGGCTGGCCAGTTCCCTGACGACCCGGACCACCTCCTCGCGGGGCACGTGACGTGGGTCGCAGAGCGAAGCCAAAAGGATAGCGGTCGGGAACCACCCCGTCGGTCGGCGGAACGTATCCGGGATCGACGTGGATTCCGGCGTTCGGTCGGAAGGTTCAAAGTCGAACCGGCCGTGCATCCGGCCGATGACCGGCGACGATTCCGGGTCGTCGGACGACTCCGGCCCGGGACGAGAGCGGCCCCGGGCCGGCGGTCCGGCCGACGAGTCCGACGACCCGACCGGAGACGAGCCCCGTGGCGGTCCCCCGGGCGATTCCCCGAGCGATGGAGGGAGCGACGACCGGGTCGAGGACGACGGTCCCGACGAGAGACCGGACGGCGAGCCCGCCGCTCGGCCCGGCACACGCCGCGGCGAGGGGCAATCGAGCGAGCGACCGCGAGCGCCGCCACGGCGACGGTCGCCCGGGGAGCAACGGGGCGGCCGCGGCGTCCGCTGGTGGGTCCACCGGTTCCGGACCGCCCAGTCGGGGCCGCTGATGATCGCGCGGGAGGTACTGTCGAGCGTCCTGATGGTGGCCGCCGTCGGCCTGTTCCTGTTCGCGGTAAGCGGCGTCTGGCCGCCGATGGTCGCCGTCCAGAGCGGGAGCATGGAACCGCACATGGAGAAGGGCGATCTGGTGTTCGTCGTCGACGAGAACCGGTTCGCCGACGACGTCGCCGTCCAGGGGACCGGCGTGGCCCCCCACGCCGTCGCCGAGGAGGACGGCTACGTGAAGTTCGGCACGAACGGCGACGTCATCATCTACGAACCCGACGGCAGCACGCTCCGCGATCCCATCATCCACCGGGCGATGTTCTGGGTCGACGAGGGCGAGAACTGGTACGACGAGGCCAACCAGGAGTACGTCCGGGCCGACAGTTGCCAGGAGTTGAACCACTGTCCCGCACCGAACAGCGGGTTCATCACGAAGGGCGACGACAACCCGAGTTACGACCAGGCCCAGGACATGAGCAGACCGGTCAAGCCCGAATGGATCACGGGCAAGGCGATGATCCGCATCCCCGCGCTGGGGTGGATCCGCCTGATCTTCTCGAGCGTCGGCCAGGGTTCGGCGTTGCTCCTCGGCGGCGTCTTCCTGGGGTCCGGACTGGGGCTGCGGCGTCGGCGGTTCGTTCCCTGACGGTTCTCGACAGTTTTTCCGACCGGCCCGGAGGGACTCCTCCCCCGACTCGCGGGCAACAAGAACGAATCAGTTGTCGAACCGGGCCTGCACGAACGGCCTGGCGTCCTCGATGTCGCCGAGCCGTGAATCCGACAACAGGACGGCCTCGGTCTCCTCGATGGGGACCGACAGCGATATCTCCTTGGTCCGGCCGTAGCGGCCCTTCGAGACGACGACGGCGTTGACGATCCCCAGCATGTCGAGTTCGGAGATGAGGTCGGTGACCCGCCGCTGGGTGAGGGTGTCGGTCTCCAGTTCCTCGCAGAGCCGTTTGTAAATGTTGTACACCTCGCCGGTGTTGATCGAGTGGACACCGTTTTTCTCCAGCAGGATCGTCGCGAACAGGACGATCTTCGACTGGGTGGGGAGGGTGCGGACCACCTCGACCACGCGGTCGAGTTCGATCTTGTCCTGGGCCTTGCGGACGTGGGACTCCTCGACCGTGCTCGCGCCGTCCCGTTCGGCGAGTTCGCCGGCGGTCCGGAGCAGGTCCAGCGCCCGGCGGGCGTCGCCGTGCTCCTGGGCGGCGAAGGCGGCACACAGCGGGATCACGTCGTCGGTGAGCGCGCCCCTCTCGAAGGCGACGTCGGCGCGGTGCTGCAGGATGTCCCGGAGCTGGTTGGCGTCGTACGGCGGGAAGACGATCTCCTCCTCGCCGAGGCTGGACTTGACGCGGGGGTCCAGGAAGTCGGTGAACTTCAGGTCGTTGGAGATGCCCATGATCGAGACCTTGGAGTTCTGCAGGTCCGAGTTCATCCGCGAGAGGTTGTAGAGGGTGTCGTCGCCGGACTTCTCGACCAGTTTGTCGATCTCGTCCAGCATGATGACGACCACCCGCTCGGTGTAATCGACGGCGTCGAAGAACACGCTGTAGACGCGGTCGGTCGGCCACCCAGTCATGGGGACCGGCTCCATCTCCTCGCGGTCGGCCCGCAGTTGCTCCATCCGGTCGTCGAGGTGCGCCAGCGAGTCGAACTCGCTTTCCAGCAGCGCGGACTCGTTCTCTTCTACGCGCGCGCGAAGGTCTTCGAGTTCCTCCAGGCGGCGTTCGATGTACGCCTCGTTCTGCTCGATGAACTTGTTGGCGAGTTGCGCGAGCACCCGGTACTGGGTGTCGGTCACCTCGCAGTTGATGTACTCGACCTCGCAGGGCACCTCGTACTTCCGGGACGTGCGCTCGAGTTCGCCGCTGACGAACTTCGCGCTCGCGGTCTTGCCGGTCCCCGTCTTCCCGTAGATGAGGATGTTCGACGGCGTGTCCCCCCGCAGCGCCGAGACGAGGATCGTCGCCATCCGGTTGATCTGCTCGTTGCGGTGCGGGAGTTCGTGTGGCGTGTACGACGGCCGCAGGACCTCCTTGTTCTCGAAGATGGGTTCGCCGGACAGCAGGTCGTCGAACAGCCCCTGGCTCGCCCCATCGTCCAGCACGACGTCGTCGAGGTCGACGTCGAGCGAGCTACTCGACCGGGCCTCACCGGCCTCAGGTCCACCGCCGGTCGCCTCCCCGGTCCCCCCGGACGAGGGGACACCGTCTCCCCCGGTGGCGAGTGACTCGCTTCCGGTCGCCCGCGATCCGTCACTGGCCGTCCGCGGTTCGTCACCGGTCGCTCGCGGTTCGTCACCGGATGCCCGCGTCCCGTCGCCGGGGGCTGGGCCGGCCCGGGCGTCGCCGGATGGATCGGCTCCGTCCGGGCCGGCCGTCGCACCCGCGTCGCCGAGCGAGCGATCACCGCCGGTACTGCCGTCAGTCAGGTCCGCCAGCGACTGCTGGTCGTGCGACGAACCGCGTGACTCACCGCCCTCGTCCTCGCCCATGGTGGTATGTTCGTCCTCGTTCATCGTTCGTCCCACCCCTTCGTTTCAACTGGAAATCCCGGGGACGGTCACGGAAAACGACCGTTAGAGCGTGTTTCCCCGGTGTTCTGGATGCATCGTCCCCATCGTCGGCGTCCAGTTGATGCAGGCGAACAAGAGGTGGACCAGGGGCATAAATCCTTCCCTCCGTGTTCGGCGAACGGTACGGTTTGATTACGTGCGCGTGTGGGAAAGTATCTCCGTCCTACCCACGAAGGGTCGGTCGGACGAACGTCGTATCGTCGGTGTTCCCAACCGCGGGAAGAAGAATCGACCGGTATGGACAGTCTACCCCGCGAAATTGAGTACTTTCCGAACGATTTCACCGTCGCATCGAGGGTAACGAACGGAGTTGCCGTCGCTGGTCCTGATCGAGTTCGGTCCGGAAGCCGTGGTTTCAGGAGAACCCGGTCTTGGGGCCTACCCCCACACCCCTTCGTTTCAAGTGGAACGGGGAGGAGGTGGGGGGAGTCTCCCCCCGTTCTAGCACCGAAACCTTTTTGACTATTATCTGTGAATACGGCCCGTAATGCAGATATAACTTATCTATTAGTTACAGGGTCTTCAATTAGTTACGAGGAACACGGAATCTAGGGCGGCGTTTCGTCGACCCGTGGACGGTTCGGTCGTTCCACCTGAAATGGAGGGGTTGGGGGAGCCGGAAAATGGAGG
>CAYTAG010000005.1:21434-44546 GCA_964435625.1 uncultured Halobacteriales archaeon
ACGGTTCGGTCGTTCCACCTGAAATGGAGGGGTTGGGGGAGCCGGAAAATGGAGGAGTTGGGGGAGCCGGAACCACGAGGACCAGCGGTCAGTGGACTCCCAGCGGCGAGCGGTCGATTGACTCCGGAAAACGTCCGTTTCGTCCGGCGTTGGCCGGCAACGGCGTCATCGTCCCGAACGGACGTTTTCCGGACCTCCGACGGCGGGGGTGGGTGGAACCGTTGGCGATTACGACGGACCGCCGTCTCTCGATTTCAGTCTCCTATCCCGTAATATAGTAGATAAATAATTAAATAAAAAACAATAAGTGGACAGAAAACTGAAATACGGACTGCCATGTCAATCAGCATGGAAGCAGAAACGAGTGAGGTCGAACTGGACGAAATCAAGGCGGACTTCGACGACGACTTCGACACGGTCAACGACGCGGAACAAAATGCGTCCACCGCACTCTGTACGGTTTACACCTGTCCGGTCCCGGGCAGCGAGTGCTACCCCTTCTAACGGGGCGACCACGGGTTGTAACTGACGTCGTTTGAGGTCGTCCCCTCGAACGACGTCCGTCGCTTCGGCCGGATAACCGCAGTCATTTTTCTGTCCTGTTCGTCCACCGGGGTGATCTCCCTCCACATTCGATTTCGGGATAATTTACTCCATGAGGAGAATGCAAGGTATCTCCCCGGGATTCGACACGCGCAACAGGCCGTAGCCGATACCGGAGAGGCCGGTGAACAACGTCGGATTGCTGCTGTGGCGGGTGTGCGATTGAAGACAGTACGAACCTATCGTTTCTTTTCTTCGCACCATCTTCCCGGCCAGTTCGGTAGCCGCCCCGCGGAAACGGTCGCTCCGGACCTGTAACTCCAGCAGAAACTCGAGTTTTCCGGCGTTCCCACAACAGAGGTGATCGTACGTGCTCAGTTCTACCTCCCGGGGCATATCGGTGATCCGTTCGATTCCCCGGGCAAGCGCGTCGACATCGTCGGCGTGTTCTGCCATCCCGAGGCGTGCTAGCCCGATTCCACTCCGTCCGTAGCACCACTGGTCGTGGTACGCCGATTCCATCCGGCGGTCCTCCCAGTTCCCGTGATCCGGTGAGTAGAACTGGGATTCGTACGCCAGCGTCTCGTTTGCAGCGTCTCGGTACTTCCCGTCGCCGGTTACCTCCCAGAGTTTCAGGAGCGCGTACGCGATGCCGCTGGCGCCGTGAGCAAACCCGGTGAGCGGTGGGTGGTGATCGAACGCTTTCCAGACGTCGTGGCCGCTGTCGCTCTCGATCCGGTTCGAGAGCAAGTGGTCACCGCAGGCGATTGCCGTCGACTCGAGTTCCGGGTCCTCGTATTCGTCGTACAGTCCGAGCAAACAGGTGATCGAGCCGGCAGCTCCCTTTATCACGTCGAAGGAGGCGTCGGACTCGATCAGTTCGTCGTTCACGTAATCGGCCGTTTTCACTGCGTCGTTCCACAGATCCTCGACTTCGAGCAGGCTGCCGACGGTACCTACGGCGTACGCGATCCCACCGAGTCCGGCGAACCCGCCGAACGGGGGTAACTCCCCCCTCCCTCCAGCGGCGGTGATTTCGTCCCGTACTGGCGAGAGCGTCTCGAGGGCGAAGTCCCGATACCGGTCCTCGCCGGTTACCCGGAACAGTGCGGCGGCGAACAGGGCAATACCACAGTTACCCGAGTACAGGTCGTGGCCCACGGTCTGTAAGGTGAGTCCATCCGTTTCGCTCGACGGGCCGAGAGCCGTCCACTCGTAGGTCCCACCGGACGTTTCGATTGCGGCGTCTTCGACCCGCTCGAACAGTTCGATGGCTTCGGTCGTGAGGTCCCCGTCGTCGATGGCATCGTCCGTCGACGCTACGGCGCCAGTGACCGAGCGCGAGGCCCTCCGTATCTCTTCGTGGTTTATCGGTGGGTCGCCGAAACAACGACGGACGATCTCGACCTGTCGGTCGAGGTCGTCCTCCCCGGCGTCACGTATCCGACGACGACAACGCTGTAGTCCGGTTTGGTCGATCGGTGCGTCCAGTCGCTGGCCGTGTATCTCGACGTGAGTCCCGTCCGGGGTGCTCGCGAACCGGGGAGGCTCCAGGCTCTCAAGCGACCGGCGTTCCGAGTCGTAGAGGTCGAACGACGCCCGACTCCGGTCGGCGTCGAAGTACGAGGCCGCCAACCGTTCTATCCCGATCCCGAACTGCACCCCATCCTTCAGACGGGACCGGGACGTCAGAGCGTTGATCGCGTTCCCGTACTCCATGGTCGCTCGATGCACGTAGCGGTTTTCGATCCCCTCGAACGACCCCAGCAGTTCCGACAGTCGGCCGTCGTCACGTAATCGAAGCATCGTTCGATACGTCGACTCGAAGCCGTCGACTATCCGGTCGACGTACGCCGACGGCGGTTGGTCGGTCCCGTCGACTTTCGGGACGTTCCCGTCCCTGTCGACGTCGGTCGGCGCCTCCACGACCGACATGACGTCGGTGTTGCCCGCCTTGAACACCGGCCGTTCTACGTCGGTTAGCTCCTCGTCCGCCGAAGAGACCGCGATCCCCGAAAGTAACCGGGGCATGTTACTTGCCCCGTCGCCGACACCGCTCTCGGCGTCGTTCTTGCCGCCGTAGGAACTGTCCAGTTCGAACGGTAACAGGTCCGTCAACAGTACGCTCCGGTCCTTGATGGATTCGGCGCCGGTTTTCGTCGCCCGCCCGTCGACGTCGGCGTACGGATGAAGGACCGTTTCGACGTCGAGCAAGACCGGATGTTCCCCCTCGACCAGGAGGTTTTCGTACTGGCAGTCCGTGAGACCGAGGAAGTAGGCGATGGCGATCAAGCCACCAGCTCGTTCGTAATACCGCCGGACGGCTGCCTCGTCGGGACAGTCCCGGTACTCGATCCACTCCATCCAGCCGTACTCCTCCCGTTCGAGGTACGTCGGTTTCCTGAATTCGGGTAGCGGTAGTTCCCCTTCGAGGTCGTCGACGAACCCGTAGAACGTCGCTCCGGCAGCGACGCTTCGAGGTTTGTAGACCACGGTCGGCCCGGCCTCGAATTCGACTTTCATTATCGCCTGGCCGCCGCTGTGAGTGTCGTCCGCCAGCGGGACGAGGTCGACCACGCGACCCGGTTCGTGATCGAGATCGAACCGTTCCATCAGGGCTGGCCCGTCACTCTCGACGCGCTCGCGAAACGTCCGGACGTTCTCCACCCACTGATCGAACATCTCGACGATCAGGCGGCCGAACATCGGATATTCGTCCACCAGGTCCGAAAACCCGTCGTCGAACAGGTACTGGAGGAACTCGTCGTAGTACTCGGTCGGTGGATCGTCGAAGTCGTCCGGATCCGCGTAGGCGAGGTCCTGATCGTGAAGGTAGACGAAGGTTTTGAATTCGACGTAGAGTATACGGGTAAACCGGTTTTGAACGCGTACCCGGAACCACTCCTTTAGCGACTGCACTGCAGCGTCGGATAGCACCTCGCCGTCCAGGTGCTCGTCGAGGCGGTCGTGGACGTAGTCCGCCAGCGCCGCCGTGAAGGGTCCGAACCGCCGGTCGTCCGTGTGGTGATCGAGTTGCGCGTCACCGTCCGGCGCGTCGAAGCGCCGGGGATACTCGTCGGGTTCGCCGTCGCACACCGTTTCGATCAGGTCCTCTAGCTCGTCGATCCAGTCCGGCAGCGAGGCGTCCTCCGAGAGGCCACCGGTCCGAACGAGCGGGCCACAGTCGCTTTTCTCCAGCCCATCCATCGCGAGACGGGCCGCAAACGCGTCTTCGTCCCGAAACTCGCTTTCCCATTCGGAGACGGTTTCCGCGACGGACGATCCGTCTCCGGTTTCCACCTCGTGGACGGAGGGATCGTCCATCCGCTCTCGCAGCGTCCGGGCCCGTCCAGCAACGTCCCGTTTTTCGGCTTCCGTGAACTCGAACACCATGCGAGTACGTACTCGCATCGTCATCCGTGGTGAAATATATTCTCTTTTAGCACTTTTGACTGAAATCCAGACGAGCCGAAACCACCTGCGCCGGTGGCCCCCCACGTGTCAGGTCGAATATCTATGTCTGACGTAATCTTAAGTCGGTGGGGGTACCCCGTACGTCCAGACCCACACGTCCGTCTCTCCCCGGAGACAGGAGGAAAGGATGGGAATGATACGCGAGATCAAAGCGAGCTTCACCCGGGCGCTGGATCGCCTGTTCGCGGACGCCGACCAGAAGCGGATCGGCATCTACGGGCCGCCGAACGCGGGCAAGACGACCCTCGCGAACCGGATCGCCCGCGACTGGGCGGGCGAGACGGTCGGCCCGGAGAGTCCGGTGCCACACGAGACCCGTCGCGCGAGCCGCGAGGAGAACGTCGAGATCGAGCGCGACGGCAAGACGGTGACCATCGACGTCGTGGACACCCCGGGCGTGACGACGAAGGTGAACTACGAGGACTTCATGGAGTTCGACCTCGAGGAGGACGAGGCCATCCAGCGCTCGCGGGAGGCGACCGAGGGCGTCGCCGAGGCGATGCACTGGCTCCGGGAGGACGTCGACGGCGTCCTGTACGTGCTCGACAGCACGGCGGACCCGTTCACCCAGGTGAACACGATGCTGGTGGGGATCATCGAGAGCCGGGACCTGCCCGTCCTCATTCTGGCCAACAAGATCGACCTCGAGGACGCCAACGTCAAGCGCATCGTCGACGCGTTCCCCCAGCACGAGACGGTCCCGATGTCCGCGCTGGAGGGCGACAACGTCGAGGAGGTTTACGACAGCATCGCGGAGACGTTCGGGTGAATCCATGCCGGAGATGAAAGAACCCGACGGCGTGCAGATCGACCTCATCGGTGCCGGGCGGCTGGCCGAACTCCCCAGCACCGAGAAGATCAACATGATCCTCGACGGGGTCCACGAGGGCAAGATCGTCGTCCTGGAGGAGGGGTTGACCCCGGACGAGGAGTCCCGGCTGATCGAGAAGACGATGTCCCAGATCAGCCCGGACGGGTTCAACGGGATCGAGATCGAGTCCTACCCGCGCTCGCAAGCCGGCGACGCGACCCTCCTCGAACGGCTGATGGGCAGGCAGTCCGCCTCGAAACTGACCGTGATCGGACCGGCCGACCAGATCGAGACGCTGCACAAAGACGAGAGCCTCATCACGGCGCTCGTCTCCCGAGACTGATGCCACACCAGTGTACGTCCTGCGACCGCGTGTTCCCCGACGGCTCCAGGGACCTCCTCTCGGGGTGTTCGGACTGCGAAAACAACACCTTCCGGTACCTCCCCGACGACGTCGTCGGCCAGGACGGGATCGGCCAGGGACCCCCGGACCAGGACCGAGTGCCCGGGGACGCCGACGGGGAGTCGTCAGTCCCCGACGCCGTCGGCCACGTGGCGACCACGCTGAAGGACTTCGTCTCCGAGAACGCCGAGGATCTCGACGACGTCGACTTCGAGGACCTCGAGACCGACGCCGCGCTGCTGCAGGGCGAGTTGTCCGAGGACAGCGCCCAGTCCAGCGCCCGGTCGGCCATCGTCTCCCGGGAGGAACTCCCGGAGGACGCCGCCCGCCTGGTCCGGACCGACCCGGGCGCCGGCGGCGCCATCGTGGACGGCGACATTCTGGTCGGCGGCACGTCAGGGGTCGCCGGCAAGAAGGCCGAAACGGACGGGGTCGAGGCCGCCGGCGCAGCGGCCGCCGACGTCGAGGCGGACGCGACCCCCACCGGGTCCCAGGAGGCGGCCCGCGCTACCGAAACTGCGGCCGCCGAGGGGTCCGCCGAGTCCTGGCAGCAACCCGACCTGGACGAACTCCGCGCGAAACTCAACGAGCAGTTCGAGGGCATCCGGGTCGTCGAACCCGGCCGGTACGAACTGAACATCATGAAACTGTACGAGCGCGAGGAGACGATCATCGCGCTGAAGGAGGACGGCCGGTACGTCATCGACATCCCGGACTCCTGGCTCGGTGACGACGAGTCCAAGTGACCGTCGTTCCGGAGAGCGTCTTCCGGAGAGCCTCGTTCCCAGGACCGTAGTTCCGGGGGCCGCCATTCCGGAGATCGCCATCTCGGGGACCGACGTCCGGGACGCGGTCGCGGTTTCTCCCCGCCCGTCAACGACCGTCCACCGTCGGGTGACGCTAAACAGGTAGCGCCGGTGACTTTATTGCAGGCCACCGTCCGCGGTTCCATGCCAGAAAACGGCACTGCTGACGATACGAGTGAACGAACGACCGTCGACGGATCCGCCGACCGCGTCCGCAGGCGCGACGTGTTACGAACCACCGGTACAGTCGGCATCGGCGCGCTGGCGGCGGGGAACGTCTCGGCAACGAGCAGCGACGCCGAGTACGTGGCCGATCCGATGGGATTCCACGAGGAAAAAGAACCGGAGGGGTTCCGGCTGCTCGACCACCGGGGTGTCGTCGAGGAGACGGCCGAGGGCGTCCCGTACGAATCCGTGTTGACCGCCTACGGCGGGGAGCCGCGGTACGGCCTGTTCTCGACGCCGGACCTCGAACGTGAGGGCCACGAGCCTTCCGAACCCGTGCAGGCCGGCCCCGAGCACTTCCTGGAAACCGACGCCGGCCGGGGACTGCTCGCGACGCTGAACGTCGGCCGGGAGTACCTCGAATGGACCGAGGGGCCCCACGTCTTCGCGGAGAACCCCGGGAGCAGGGAGCCGATCCTGCTGGACCGGGAGGTCGAGATGCTCTCGCTGGTGGGCGCCGTCAACGAAACCGAGGCGGTGCTGGCCCACGTCGGGATGGTCCGCTACGAGGGCAACGTCGTGTTCGCGGTCGACGCCCGGACCCGCGAGTGGGACGGCGAGCGGGAACTGCTCGGCGACGAGGAGGCGATCTTCCAGAAGACCGACCAGCCGAAGTGGGCGGACCTCTATACCGTCATCAACAGGTATCCCCTGCCCCTCGAACCGATCCCGGACTGTCTCTCGCCGCTTCCGGATCCCTTTTCGCCCACCGTCGAAATCACGCATCCACCGAACGACGAGGTCGTCAGGACGGAGGAAGACGGCGTCGCGATCCTGACGAAGTCCGGGGAGACGGCCCCCATCGGCGAGGACGGCCTGTCGGTGGTGATCGAACCGGAGGCGTCGGTCGACGGCTGTTACGACGAACTCAGGTGGACCTACCGTTCGGTCCACGAGTTCTGCCCCGACCCCAGGCCACTGGACGATGGTACCGGCGAGAGCACGGAGGTCGAACTGCAGACCTGTGGCTGTTCGGGAGCGAAGTACACCCTCGAGGTCGAAGCCCTCGACGAACAGGGCGAGGTCATCGGAACGGACGTCCACGTGATCCTCGTCCATCTCTTGATCTGCCTGTAGGGACGTCCCCGGCGATCCGGTCGGATGATCGGCATTCGAGGGGCAGCACCGCCCGACGGACGCTAGACATGTAGCGTGAGTAACTTTACGTTGGACGGCCGACGTCGATGCCATGCCAGGAAACGGCACTACGGACGGTACGGCCGATGGAACGACGGGGGACGAATCCGCGGATGGGGTGGTCCGGCGGGACGTGTTGCGTGCGACCGGCGCGGTCGGGATGGGTGCGCTGGCGGCCGGGGCGGGGACCGTCTCCGGGACCACGAGCGACGCCGAGTACGTGGCCGAACCGGTGTCGCTGGACGAGGCACTCGAAGAGGAGGGCTTCCGGACCCTGGCCGGCGAGCGCGTCCTCAAGGAGACCGCCGAGGGCGTGAGCTACGAGTCCGCCGCCATCGGGTACAGCGGCCAACCCCGGTACGGCCTGTTCTCGACGCCGGACCTGGAGGCCGCGGGCCACGAACCGTCGGAACCCGCCGTCGTCGACCCCGAGGAGTTCGTCCTGTCCGGCGCGGGCAGGTGGCTGCTGGGCAAACTGAACGTCGGCGGCGAGTTCATCGAGTGGACCGTGGAACCGGAGGTCTTCGCGGAGAACCCGGGTAGCACGGAGCCGATCCTGCTGGAGCGGGAAGCGGAGATGGTGTCGCTGGTCGGCGTGATCAACGAGACCGAGGCGGTCCTGATCCACGTCAGCAAGGTCTACCAGGAGGGCAACGTCGTGTTCTCGATGGACGTCCGGAGCCGCGAGTGGGACGGCGAGCGGGAACTCCTGGGCGGCGAGGAGGCGATCTACCTCGACGAGATCCAGCCCGACTGGGCGGACCTCCACAACTTCCTCAACGAGTACGCCGACGCGATTCGACCGACCGCCTCCTGCCTCATGCCGATGAGGAACCCCGACTGGGCGTGGGTGGACATCGACCATCCGCCGGATGGGGAGTCGATCCTGCCCGACACCGATGAGGAAGCGGAACTCGCCGTCTCGGGCCAGACAGTCCCGAGGTACGGTCCCAACAACGGGACCGTCGAATTAGAAGTCGAAGTGGACGTCGACGGCTGCTACGACGAGATCCAGTGGTCGTACGGAACCTCGCTGGAGAACTGCCCGGACTACGGCTTTCCGGACGATGATGGAACCGACGCCGGAACCGGGCGGACGACGACGATAGAACTGCACAGCTGTGGCTGTTCGGGGTCGGTGTACTGGATCGGGGTCGAAGCGCTGGACGCACACGGCGACGTCCTCTCCAGCGAACTCCACACGGTCTCCATCGACCTCGTGCGGTGCTCCTCGGACATCCCCGGGTGGTGAGACAGCGCCGACGGTCCGCCGGTGGGAACCGCCGGCGGCAGGACTGGCCGCGCGGGAAAGCCGCGGCCGCCCGGGAGAGCCGGAAAGTGCGCCCGCAACGGCAACTGGTAAAGCGCCGCGTCCGGTAGCGCGATTCGATGAGTTCGGTGCGAGCGTGGCTCCGCGACGTGCTGTTGCTGTTCCCGGCCGGCCTGGCCCGGATCGGCGTCCTCGACCGTCGGAAGGGCGAGGAGGCCTTCGACCTGGCGGTGCCCGCGATGGTCACCGGCGGGTTGCGGACGGTCCTGCGGACCGTCGACTTCCTGATGGTCAGCATCGCGGTCGGCGACGTCGGGGTGGCCGCGCTCGAACTCGGGTTCCAGTACTACTTCATCCCGTTCGGCCTGGCGCTGGCGCTGACCTCGGGGACGATCAGCGCCGTCTCCCGGTTCGAGGGCGCCGGCGACCACGCGGAGGCCGACTTCGCGATCAAGCAGTCGCTGTGGCTGGCGTTGCTGCTCTCGATCCCGATCACCGTCGCCTCGTGGCTGTACGCCGAACCGCTGATCGACCTGTTGACGAACGACGCCGACGCCATCGAACTGGGGGCGACCTACCTCCGGATCGTCATGCTATCGGTCTCCTTCCGGTTCTGGAGCATGATCGCCGCGCGGGCGCTGGCCGGGGTCGGGGACACCCGGACGCCGATGTACGTGCGGTTGATCACGCTGCCGACGAACATCGCGCTGAACGCGGCGCTGATCTTCGGCGTCTGGCTGTTCCCGCCGCTGGGCGTCGAGGGCGCCGCGTGGGGGACGGCGCTGGCGAACGCGCTGGCGGGGATCATCTTCCTCTGGCTGCTCGTCTCCGGCCGCCGGACCGTCCGGTTGCGGCTCGGCGGCAAGCAGTGGGACACCGCCATCGCGAAGGAGATCGTCCGCGTCGGGACGCCGCTGGCGGGAACCCGGCTGGCCCGGACGTTCGGCCGGTTCCCGTTCCTGTTCGTGCTGGGCACCCTCGGGACGCCGGTGCTGGCGGCCTACGCAATCGGCCGCCGGGTCATGCTGCTGGCGCTGATGCCGGCCTGGGGGTACTCGACTGCCGCGAGCACGCTCGTCGGCCAGGCCATCGGCGCGGGCGAGGACCGCGAGGCCGCCGAGTACGGCTGGCAGACCCTGCGGCTCGCGCTCGTCACCCAGTTGCTCATCGCGGCGGTCATCGTCACGCTGGCCCGGCCGATTGCCCTGGCGTTCGGGACCGAACACGTCGACCTCACGGTCACGTTCGTCCGGGTGTTCGGGCTGACGGTGGCCGGCTTCGCGATGTCGCGGACGATGCGTGGCGGCCTGCGGGGCGCCGGCGATACGCGCTGGCCGTTCTACGGGGGCGTCGTCGGGACCTGGGCGCTGCGGCTCCCCATCGCCGTCCTGGCGCTGCCGGCCGGCACCGCCATCGTGGTCGGTGACCTCTCGATCCCCATCGGGATGGGGATGGGCATCGTCGCCATCTACCTCGCCATCGTCGCGGACATGTACGCCCGCGCCGCGATCAACGTCTACCGTTTCTGGACCGGCAAGTGGAAGGACGTGGCCCGCCGGTCGAACGTCGGCGCCGGCCCGGAGACGACCGACGACTAGCGAGCCCAGATACGTCCGCGTCGCCCCGTACCGCGCACACGCGTTCTTGCACGCGCGTCAACTACTCCGGAAGTCCCGTAGCCACAGCTCGGTGGCTGCGAGTTCCCAGAGGATCACGTTCTTCCGGTCGTCGCCGTCGAGGTACGCGGAGTAGATCCGTTCGATTTCCCCGGGATCGACGACGCCGCGGTCGACGAGTTCCCCGTCGATCACGAGCGACGCCAGCGTCTCGGCGTTCCGTCGGAGGCCCCGGTGGATGACCGGGTCGAACCGGAACGGCTCGGACTGGTCCAGGACCACCGATGGGAGCAGGTCCTCCGCGAGGCGTCTGAAGAAGAACTTCTTCTCGCCGGCGCGGCTGCGCGCACCGGTCGGCAGCGCGTACAGGAACTCCAGCACCCGGCGGTCGGCGAACGGATGCCGGGGGTCGACGCCGGCGGACAGCGCCCGTCGACGGTCCCGTCGGTAGTACTGCAACTGGTCCGTGCGGTAGACCGCGTCGTAGGTCTGTTGCATCGACACCCGGTCGAAGCTGACTCCCTCGTCGCCGTCGCCGAGTCGCTCGCGGAGGTTCACCCGGTCCGCGAACTCGTCGGTCAGCCAGTCCGGGATCGTCGCCGACCCGTCGGTTCCGCGTTCGAGCAACCACTCGCCGAGCCCCGGGAACGCCGGGGCCAGCACGTACCACGTCAGGAGATGGCGGATCGGAAACGGATCGGCCAGCATTTCGCTGACTGCCCGCCGGAGCTTGCCTTCCCGGAGCAGATCGTGATACGAGAACCGCATCCCGTCGAAGAGGTTGCCGAACTCGCCGGTGAGCACGACCCGGCAGTCCGCGTCGGCGATGCGGGCGTACACCTCGCGTTTGGGCGCCTCGATGCCGATCAGCACGGGCCATTCGATCCGCGGATCCGCGTAGGCGTCCACGGAAAGCGGCGTGGCCGCTTCGTCGAGCGGGTAATACTCCAGCGGGAGGTCGTACTCCTCGACGAACGCCTCGACGCGGCGTCGTTCGGCACGGTGACACTCGGGGGCGTCCGCCCGTTCGGGGTCCTCGAACTGCATCGAGACCGCCCGGAGTTCGTCACCCCCGGGTACCCGGTCGGCCGCGATTGCCGTCATGGTCGTCGAGTCCAGGCCGCCGCTGAGCAGGACGCGGGGTGGCCCCCCCGTTCGGAGGCGGGCCGCGATTGCGTCCCGAAGCCGATCGGCGAGTTCGTCCGCGAGCGCCGCCGGGTCGGTGATCGACAGTCGTTCGACCGAAGCGGGGTCCCAGAACCGCGTCACCGTCGGATCCCCTCCCGAGAGGGTGACGTACGTTCCAGGTTCGACGGCCCGGACCGCTTCGTAGACCGTTCTCGTCCGGGAGCCGTACTCGCCCAGGAGGGACTCCCCGACGATGCCGTCGTCGACGTCGTCGGGGACCTCCGGCGCGCGCAGGACGGTCCGCGGATCCGACCCGACGACGACCCGACCACCGGCGGTCGAGTAGTACAGGTCCCGGACGCCGCCGGGATCGCACGCGCACACCAGCTGTTCGCGTCGCTCGTCCCGGATCACGACTGCGTACACCCCGATCAGCCGCTCGAACGTCGCCGGCCCCCACTCCCGGTAGGCCGCCGCGACGAGCGTCGCGTCCGACGGGGGCTCGTCGTTCGGACGTCCCGATTCCGGCAACGCCGACAGCAGCCGGTCCCGGCCGTCGACGCGCCCGTCGAACGCGACCGTGACGCCGTCGACGCTGACCGGCTGGCGCTCGCCGACCGCCTCGGGCGTGGTCCAGAAGTGCTGGTGGCCGAGTGCGGTCGACCCCCGGACCTCGACGTCGCGGCCGTCGTGGCCCCGGTAGTCCAGCGTGTCGAGCAGCGTGGAACACTCCTGCTCGGAGACGGTCCCGTCGGGCTCGTACGTCGCAACGATGCCGGTCATGACGATCCGAAGAAAGTGAAACGGGCCGTGCTGTCGTTCGTATCCGGCTCCCTCGTGCGGATCAACTGGTGTGGCGACGGACGTGGGCGATGACCGGATTGGACCTGCCGCCGTCGTCGTCCAGTGATTCGCTCTCTATGGGAGCGGGATCGAGGTCGTAGTACCACGTGCCGTCGTAACGGAATCCGAAGTTACCCATGGTGTCGGACCGCCTAGGTATGTTGGTTCGAAGACAATAAAAGTTTCCGTATAATAATAGATATAATATTACGCTGGGAGGGATCGTCCCGGGGTTTCCCTCCGTTACGCTCCGCAAGCGGGGTCCCGGGCAATGGGAAATTTGATACCGGGATCGCGTCTATGGCGACGTATGAGCGATGCAACCAAGGTCGTCCTCGGAACGATTGCAGCGTCGGCGTTGCTGTCCGCCGTCATCATCGCGAGCCTGGCGCTGGGGTGACGTCGTCCGGTCCAATTCGCAGGCCGAGCGTCGGCGAGGAACGGGTCAGAACTCGCTGGAGACGGTACCGTCCTCCGCGAGGACGACGGTCCCGTCGAACAGGTCCCGGTAGCGGGCGACCTCCTCCTCGTCGTAGACCTCGCTGGAGAGGTGGAACAGCCCGACGGCGTCGTGGCCCTCGACGAGGTCCAGCAGTTCGGCGACGGCCTCGAACACCGCGTCGTCGTCGTCGGCGTAGTAGGCCAGTTCCGTGATGGAGTCGAAACTGACCCGGAGTTTGCCGTCGTGCTCCGTCAGGAACGCCTCCGTGCGGTCGACGATGCCCTCCAGGTCGTCGGGGGCGGTGACGTAGTGGACGTTCTCCGAGCGTCGTCGCGAGTAGCCCCGTTCGACGCTGAGCGCGTCGAGGATGACCGCCTTGCTCTCGTCGACGTCGTAGTGGTCGAGCTTCTGGCGGACCTCCCGGGCGGTCGTCCGCGTCGAGACGACGAGGAAGCGGTCGGTGTCCTCGCGCAGGAAGTCGGTGTCGATGCGGTCGGTTTCGCCCGTGCTGGGGTGCAACAGCAGGACGCTCGTCCCGGCCGGTACCGTCTCCGGTGCGTTCTCGATGGCGAGCGTGTAATCCATACGAGAATCGAACCGGGGGGACACCTTAATGGTGCGGGATGGACGGCGACCGCGAGCGGCCGCGTTCGGGGGGCGACGGCCCCGTTCCCGTTTCAATTGCCGAAAGAAAACCGGATTTCGGCGCCGGTTGGCGGCTTCAATTTCCCCCGGCGGGAACGACGAATCGAGGTTTCGTCGGCGGCGGCCCGGGAGGCCAGGGACGCGCTGCAATCCCTCCCCCACTGGACTCTTAGTGATTCGCAGCGGAGTTCACATTTCGTGGCTGAGTTGGTGTGACCTGGCCCTGGCAGGTCGCCCTCGTGTCCCGGGCTGACGGAGCGGAAACGCTATAGTAGTCTCCGGACGTTTCTGCTCGTTTTCGAAACGCACCCGCAGACCCCGGCCGACAACAACGGATTTACCGTCAACGGCGAGCAAAGACGTCCAACCGCTACGATAGCGACAGCTTGGCCCAGGGGTCGGCCACCCCCTCCCCAGCCGATTGCGCTCCTCACTTCGTTGCGGTGCTCATCCCTCGCGCGCCGTGGAGCCGAGGTCGGACGGCGAGGTACCCGAAAATTCCTGCTAACCACTATCTGGCGGTCCCTACGTCCGGAAGGGCAACCAGACGTTCGTGATCGTCTTCCTGAAAGAGCAGTAGCGGCGGCGTATCAGAAGATGCTGTCCGCGGTGGCTGCGCCGACGACGCTGAAGATGGCGCCGACGGTGACCGCCTTCAGGGTGGTGAACGCGACGTCGACCGTCGAGGGGTCCGCCAGGACCTCCTCCTCGACCAGGAACGTCCGCGGGGCGGTGAACACGACCGCCAGGACCGCCACCGAGCCGAAGGAGACGGCCATCAGCGAGAGGAATCGCAGGGGGACCCCGCCGACCTCGGTCTCGCGGTCGGGGTCCCGGTCCGGGTCGGCCTCGTAGAGCGCGCCGTAGCCGATGGCGCCGACGATCCCCGCGGCCAGCAACGCGTTGACCGGGGTCATGTTCGCCGCCAGGACCCACACCTCCTCGGTCACGACGAACGGGCCGGCCAGCAGGAAGCCCCCGACGACCTGCTGGGCCGAGTCCGACAGCCGGAAGTTCCTGGCCACGGGCGTACTCCTCCCGGAACGACGAATAAACCTGTGATCCCGCCGGCCGTCCCCGGCGGCCCCTTACCCCTGGCCGTCCACGGCAGTCCCGAACCCCTGGCCGTCCCTCCTGGCTCTCAGCGCCCGGCGAGTTCGTCGACGAACTCGTCGTAGGCGCCCACCGCCCGCCGGACGGGGTCGCCGGACGCGAACTCCAGGTCGAGGCGGGCCAGCAGGTCCGTCGGGTACTCGCTGGCGCCCGCCCGGAGGAACTCGCGGTACGCAGAGGGGTCCAGGTCACCGTCGCGGAGTCGGCGGGCCACCGCCATCCCGCTGGAGATGCCGAGCACGTACAGGTACGCGGCGAACGGCCGCCGGGAGAGTTGCTGGCGCATCCAGGCCCGGCGGGCCGGCCCGTCCGGATCGACCGGCCGGAACTCGGCTTCCACCTCGCCGTAGAGGTCGTCCAGGCGGTCGGCGCCCGGTTGCTCGCCCGCCTCCAGCAGGTCGTACACCGACTCGACGAACGTCAGCCAGCGGGCGGCCCTGAACAGCGACAGGTGGCTCAGCCAGGCGTCCACGAGGTGCGCGCGGAACGCCGGTCCGCGAGTCTCCAGCAGGTGCTCGACCAGCAGCGTCTCGTGGCAGAAACTCGGAACCTCGGCGAGGTGGTCGGGCAACTCCGCGTAGACCGTCGGTTGCACCTCGTAGGCTAGCGACTGGTGCGCGGCGTGGCCGAGTTCGTGGGCGAACAGCAGCAGCGACTCCAGGTCGTCGTGGTAGTTCAGGTGGACGAACGGTCCGGCGCCGTGGACGGCGAAGCTGGCGCCTTTCATCTCCGATTGCTTGCGCTCGGTCTCGTAGACGTCGATCCGGTCCTCGTCCAGGATCCGGCGGACTCGCCGCTGGTACGCCTCGCCCAGCGGTTCGACGGCCGCGACGACCAGGTCGGCGGCCTCGTCGTAGGGGACTTCGGGGCGCTCGCCGTCGACCAGCGGCCGGTGGAGGTCCCAGGGCCGGAGGTCCTCGACCCCCTCGCGGTCGGCCAGCAGTTCGAACCGCCGGTGGTAGGGGTCGAGGTGTTCCCGGACCGTCGGCGCGAGGGCGTCGTACACCTCCCGCGGGAGCGACCCGTCCAGGGCCATCGCACGCGGAGAGTCGTAGTTCCGGACGGCGGCCGTCCGGGCGTGGCTCCGGAGGTGGTCGACGAACCCCTGGGCGTGGGCGTGGCGGTTCCGCGCCAGCGCCTCGTCGTAGGCCTCGTGGGTGCGCCGCCGGAAATCGCGGTCGGGGTGGGCCAGCAGGCGCTCGCGGGTCTGGGCCGTGACCGTCCGCTGGCCGCCCTCGGGCGTCTCGACGGTCGGCGGGTCGAAGTCGCGGTTCTTCAGCGTCGTGAGGAACCGCCGGGGGGCCGCAAGGGCCGGCTTCAGGTCCGAAAGGACGCCCTCCACCTCGGGTGAGCGGGTGTGCTCGGCCCGGCGGAGGACGTCGTCGAGGTGGTGGTCGTACCGTGCCAGGTCCTCGTGCTCGTCCAGCAACTTTTCGACTCGCTCGCGGCCGGCCGCCTGGACCGCTGGTTCGATTGGGCTGGCGGCCTCGTCGACCTGCGCCTTCAGCGAGTGGTACCGGGAGAGTCGCCCCCGCCACTCGTCGTCGGTCGTGTCCTGGAGGGCGTGTAGCCGCGCGCACAGCCACAGGACGTCCTTCCGGCGGTTCAGGTCGTCCCGCAACGCGAGCGCAGCCGCGAGGGCTTCGGCGTCGAGGTCGCCCTCGTTGCCGTCCGGATCGTCCTCGTCGTCGTCCGATTCTCCCTCGGTCAGCGCTTCGGCCTGGGTGGCCAGGTCCTCGACCTGGTCCGCGACGGCGTCGTACTCGGCGTCCCAGTCGTCTGGGGACTCGAAGATGCGACCGAGGTCCCACGTGTAGCGGTCCGGCACCTCGTCCCTGCTCGGAACGTCGACCATCGGCGGGGGTTCTCCCGGGGTCCCGAAAGAGGTAGGGGTCGGCGCGATACCTGCACACGCCCGGGAACCCTCGGGGATTTAAGCGAATTCGGTCAGTTGGCCTCCGAACGGGATGTCCGAACGTGAACTCACGTTCGATCGTCGCCTTCGGCCCCTGCTCGCGGTGCTAGCCCTCGTCGGCGTCCTCGCACTCGTCTCGAACGTCGGTCGGCGGTCGCTGATGGGGCCTGCTCCCCCGGACCACCTCGAACTCGTCTGGGAGGCGCCGTTCTTCCTGCTGTTGTTGGCTCTCGGGACGTGGCGCGTACTCCGACGCGAAGACGTGACCCTCGACGAGGTGAGCCTCGGCCGGGCGGCGTTCGTTCCCGACGTGCTTGCGTTCGCCTGCTTCTGGGCGGTTCTCGCGCTGGCCGGCGTCGGGTACCTCCTGACGACGGGGGCGCCCGGCGAGGTCGGGTACGCCTTCGAAGTCCCGTGGTACTGGCTCGTGGTGTGGGTGTCGCTCGCGCTGCTGGCGAACGGACTGGTTGAGGAGTTCGTCTTCCGGGGATACGTCCAGAGCAAGTGCATCGCGCTCGCGGACCGCTACACTCGGCACCCCGCGGTCGCGGTGGTGATCGTGCTCGCCGCGGCGTCGTTCACGTGCCGACGGCGCTGATCGTCGAACGGGCGTCGCCGGACGCGATTCCGTGGATGGTGCTGAACAACCTCATCGTCGGCGTCCTGTTCGGGGTGATGTACTACCTGACCCAGAACGTCTGGTTCGTCGGCTTCGTCCACGGCTTCGCCAACGTCTGGCCCGTCCCGTTCGCTACGGAGGCGGTCCCGCCGTTCAGGCTGTTGGTCTTCGTCACCCTGGCGCTGGTCACGGTCGCGTACCGGTACTGGGGGGCGAGAACTGACCGCGTCGTGGTGTAATATTGATTGCACTTTGTTAATCTCGTTCCTCATCTTGAACTTGAGCGAGTGATACCATATCCTCTTCCTCTTTTTCAGAACTGACAATCCTCCCAATGCCGGCTATGAAGAATTGGTCTGAGAAGCCGGCGGCAAATGACGCAATGAGAATCTGTCCGGGTGTAACTCCACCTTGCCAAATTATGATACCTGACACTAAGAGAACATACACGAGAAATGCAGCGATACCGCCTACAAGAAGTCTGACTCCAATAAATAGTCGGGTTAATGAAAGTTGCAGCTGTGTTGGCTCTATTTTAGTAAGTTGGTTTGGCCAAGTCCGCACCGTATTTACCGCTGATCCGAGGATACCAAGGACGAATACCAGATATATGAAGTAATATTGATAGACTACTTTAAAGGGTGCACCATCAATATCGGTATATGCTGGCGGACTATATAAATCAAATATAATAGACGTATCTAATAAATATGTTATGGAAAACAACAAAACCACAATAAACGCTAGGAGAAATAGTATAATTCTAAGAAGCAAACGAACTTTAGCAATCAATACAATTCTGTCTGAGATTGTAGAATAATACTCTCTATACTTGATAATAATATCCTCGACTGTAGTATTTTCTTTAAGATTCTCGCTATTATTAGTTAATAATTGATCTTTTGTTTGATCAGCCCAGGAAGTTCCTATTGAATTTCCTCCTTTCTGAATTAAGCGGTCCACAAACCCTTCTAACCTACTTCTATCGCTTTGACTATCGTTATTCTCATTAATAACAATTTCCCCTTCTATCTTTTTCTCCCCTAGGTTCAGTTGCGCCTCCAAACTTTCTATATCGTATCCGTTTGATCGTCTTTCGTCATCTATCTCATCAAGAATTTGGAGAATCCACAGCCTTCTCTCGTGGGCACTATAAAAAAGACCAAGACCGGAAATTAAATCTCCTTTTTTAAGACTTTCCAATCCTTTTTCTATTTGTTTATTTGCTCGTTTGACCGGCTGTTTTATCTCAGGAAGTTTCTGCGGATCACGATGGTCAACTAATTTCACACATTCAATTAAATAGCTATTATAATTAAACATCTGTATGAGGAGATTCCGAAATAAATGGCCTTTTTTCTCCCAAAAAGCAAGATTGGTGAACACCCCTTCTTCTTCACCTTCTAATATGTCCCGAAAGCTATCCTCTAATTCTAAACAATCAATTAGGTCGTCTCCATTTACACAATGCTGTTCGGTCTCGTTTGGTTGTTCTTCCCCCATGGCCCAGTCCCTGAATTGATCTTGAGCGGGTTATACCATGCTGATTGTTTATGCAGAATAGGTGAAGTAACCAATTTATAACAAGTAACAAGACTCGGTTTACGATTCTATTGAAAAATCCACTAGACGTCTGAATCAACAATAACTCGGACAAGACTGTTCATGTATGGTAACATCAAGTTACGAGTCAATACAATTCTGTTAAGGCGGGTAGTGTTTTACTGCCATCCTCAACAATCACCGCAATTGTTGAACTCCCATTGTGAAGAAATACGTACCCTGTCACGGAGAACCCCCGAGGAAGTACGATGTCTCACCAACAACTGAGTAGGCCGTCTTTCCAATCCGGGAATAATCCACAACGAAAACAGTCTTTCACGCAAGTTGCGCCGAAGGAAATTTCGCAGGCAGTTAATGCCATAGAAGCGTTCAAGATAGATGCAGAAATTGCCAAAAACAAAGCTCTTCAGAACGGTCATAACTACGCCGCCAAAGAACTTCGCGACCTTGTTGAACTTGTGGACCTCCAGAAGAAACTCATCGTCCGTAGATCTTGGTATGCACCGATGATGGGCCAATGTATTCAAGAGGGAATTCAACGCGGTTTGGAGGTGCTTCAGCAGTCTTCAATTCCAGAAGTCCAAAGACTTGTCCAAGATTCCCAACAACTCGTGGGAATGATTCACCAGGCGAGTTCACAAGAGGGGGAATATTATGTAGGCCCTTGGCCGCCGACACCGCGATTTAAAGGACCTGAAGTGGAGTCAAAAATGCAAACCGACGACGGATGGCCACCGCCACCACCAGTGACGAGTCAACATCCGGCTTCACAGGGCATTCATAGCAGAGAACGGCGGCAAAGAAGGTGATGGGAGTTCTTTAATGGCAGTTCAATATGAACGGACCATGGGCCTGAGTGGGGTGTAACTACTAGTCTGTACAATCTGATGCCAGCAAAATAGACTTTGTGCCCACCGACGGTACCACTAATTATTCAACGTGAAACGCCGACGGTCAGCAGCGTCCCGAGTTCCCGATACCGTTCGACCATCGCCTCGCGGGTCTCCCACTCGTCGGTCGGGAACTCTTCGGCGGGCGGAATCTCCGTCTCGCGGTCCGGAACGTTGTCCTGCTCGGCAACCCACAGCCCTGCATCGCGGAACGCCTCACGGTACTCCCCGGCGCTCCACAGGGTCATGTCGACTTCGATGCGCTCCTGCCACTCGTGGGAGTGGACGTTCTCCTCGTAGTAGTTCACCGCGCAGTAGAACGTCCCGCCGGGCCGAAGGACTCGCCGAATCTCTTCGAGGGTCCGGTGGGGGTCGTGGGCGTAGTAGAACGCTTCCATCGAGAAGACGTGATCGATGCTCCCTGCCCCGAACGGGAGGTGGCCGAAATCACCGCGGAGGAAGCCGATATTCGAATTGTCGGTGTACCCCCGGGCGTTTTCGAGCATCGCGGGCGAGGCGTCCAGGCCGTAGCCCCGGCCGATGTCGTTCGTCTCCCGGAGCGCACGCAGCGCGTATCCCGACCCCGTGCCGAGGTCCAGCACCGTCTCGCCGTCCTCCACGGGCATCCGGGCCAGCGCGTGCCTGGCGGTGTGCCAGTGGCGTTCCTCCATCCCCCTGTCGCGGCCGTCCTCGGCCCACTGGTCGAACTCCTCGCGGACGCTCATGGCAGTTTCGTGGCCCCTCCCGCGGAAAACCTTTTAGAAAGCGTCCCAGCCTTATAAGGCAGAACTGGGCGCTCACTCTTGGTTTCTTTAAGTCCTTTATATTCGATTGGGGGTATATAAAGGGCGACGTGTATCCGCCCCGGGCGTCGTCCTCGGGCCCGTCCGTGGGAACTAGTCGGCTTCCAGTTCGTCGAGGTCGGCCTGGATCTGCTCCAGGATTCCGAGGGCTCGCACGAGTGCTCGATTGTCTGCTTCCGCTTCGATGTGGCTCTCGACCGTTTCGACCGTCGACGCCACGTGGTCGATGCGCCGCCGAATCATCCGAAACGATTCCCCCGTCATGGTTCGTGATCCAATCTGGCGTATTGCGGTGAGTTGTGACCGCTCACGATGTATCTATAGATTACAGATGGAAAATATTTCTGGATATTATCTGTGCTAACTACACATGTAAGCAGAATGAACATATTTGTGTCTGCCCCGGAAACGGACCGGTAGTGAAGCTGGTCGTCCCCACCGATTTCGATATTCTCGACGTGATGAGCGACGGCAAGCGCCAGACGGCACCGAACCTGGCAGCCATCCTCGACAAGGAGTCGACGTACATGAACAATCGGCTCGCCGAACTGGCCGCGAAGGGCCTGGTCGAGAAGGTCGGCCCGGCGGAACGGTCGGGAATGTACGTCATCACCGAGCGGGGACGGGCCGCGCTTGCCCACCGCGAGGACTACAGCCACGATGCCGCCCGCGAGTTCGACGAACTGATCGACCGCGCGGTCGATTCAGATAGCGGGACGTAGCGATCAGTGCGGCCAGCCGACCACGCCGCATTCGGTCGGTAAGGTTATGGTAGGGGATGCGTAAGCGGCCGGTGTGCCCGAAACTGTCCACCCGAAGCGGATCCCGGCGGGCAGGGCGGCCGCCGTCACCGCCGTCGTCGCGCTCGTCTCGGCGGCGACGGGGCGCGTCGTCGCGCTGCCCGGCCTCCCACCGCTGGACCTCGCGGCCGGCCTGGCCATCCCCCTCGCGCTGGTGTTCGGCGCGGCCGCCGCGCTGGGGGTGGCCGCCGGCGTCCTCCTCGGGGCGGCGGTCACGTTCTCGCTCTCGTGGTTGACGCTCCTCGACGCACTCGCGTACGCCACGCTCGCCTACGCCGGGTACCGGCTGTGGGGCGTCCTCCCGGCAATCGCCACCGGCCAGAATCCTACCCTCCGGTCGCGCCAGCAGTGGGTCGAGTTCGCCGCCGTGACCCTGCTGGCCGGGGTGACCGGCGTGGCCGTCCTCGCGTGGGGGACCCTGGTCCTCTGGGGCGGGTTCTTCCACGCCGTCGCCCTCCGGGAACTGACCATCGTGGTCGTCTCGACGCTCCTGGCCGGCCCTGCGGTGATCTATCCGGCGACGGCGCGCCTCGACGACCTGGCGGACTACCGCGACCGCGTCCCGCTCGACAGGGGGTCCGGCGCGTTCCGGGGCTGCGTTCTCGTCCCTGTCCTCTGGGTCGTCCTGGGTTCGGTAATCAGCCTCGCCCTCGGCCTCGCACAACTCGTCGGCGCCCGGACGTTCGTCCGGCACGGCTACGGCGACCTGGTCGTCCTGTTCGATCCCGCAATCGTCGGGGCCGGGGGGCGACGAGTCCTGGTCGTCTTCGGGGCGCTGATGCTCTCGCTGGTCGTCGCCACCTACGCACCGACGGAACCGGACGCAGGCATCGACCGTTCGCCGGAGACACCACCGCCCGGAGACGCATGACGCTGACGCTCACGCGCCGCGACGCCGTGGCCGCCCTGATCGCTGGAGGCGTCGGGGTCGGCGCCCCGGCACTGGTCGTCTCCGAGGGAACGGACGACCATGGCGGCGCCTCCGATCTCTCGGACGCGGACGGCTCCTCCGACCTCACCGACGCGCACGTCTCGACCCTCGTCGCGCTGGCCGAGGTGATCTACCCCTCGGCGGTCGAGGCGACGTCGCGGTTCGTCCGCACCTACGCTGGCAATCTCCCCGAGGACCGCCGGGCGGCAGTGGCCGAGGCCGTCAGTTTGCTGGACGACGGCGCCCGGCGGTACGCGGGCCGGGACTTCGCGGACCTGGCGGCCTCTCAGCGGGACGCGGTCCTCCGCCGGATGGGCGTCGACACGGTCGAATCGGACCCGACGGGGAGCGCACCCGCGCGCGTCCGCTACCACCTCGTCAACAGCCTGCTGTACGCGCTGTTCACGACCCCGCGGGGAAGCGAACTCGTCGGCATCCAGAACCCGACCGGGTACCCGGGCGGGTACGAGGCCCTCACGAGGGCGCCGGAGGACGATGACGGGTAACGACGTCGACCGGGCGCCCTCGCCCCGCGCCGACGTGTGCGTCGTCGGTGCGGGCGTCGCCGGCGCGCTGGTGGGCCACGGGATGGCCAAACGCGGCAACGACGTCGTCTTCCTGGAGGCCGGCGAGCGGTTCGACCCTGCCGACCGACTCCAGCAGATGGAGCAGGCCATCCGGCCGGAGCACGACCCCACGGACGTCTGGAACATGGGCGGGCCGCGGGACCGGTTCAGCGTCTCCGGCGACGTCGACGCCTACGCGCTCAACGAGCGCCGCGTCAAGGGCGTCGGCGGGACGACCCTGCACTGGCTCGGCACCACGCCGCGCCTGCACCCCCGGGACTTCGAGCTGGAGACGCGCTACGGCTTGGCGACCGACTGGCCCATCAGTTACCGGGACCTCCAGCCGTACTACGCGGCGGCCGAGCGCGAGATGGGGGTCGCGGGCGAGGACGGCGGCTCCGGGCCGCCCCGGGAGGAGCCGTACCCCCTTTCCCCCTTCCCGAAGACCCACTCCGACGGCCTCTTCGAGGACGCCTGCGAGCGCCTGGGGATCACCCTGCGGCCCTGCCCGCAGGCGCGCAACTCCGAGGCCTACGACGGCCGGAGCCAGTGCGTCGGCTACGGCACCT
>CAYTAG010000006.1:0-42624 GCA_964435625.1 uncultured Halobacteriales archaeon
CCCAGCCCGGCCTTCGGGTGGCGGTTCAGCGTCCCCGAGTAGCCGGAGACGCTGACGATCTTCAGTTCGCGCGCGCCGGTGTTGTCGGCGCAGATGACGATGGAGCCCTTCTCCAGGCCCTGCGTGACGTCGGCACCGAGCGCCTCCATCACTCCTCACCTCCTTGTCTTTCGACCACGACGTGGCTCTTCGTCTTCGAGAGCGGTCGGGTCTCCGCGATGCTCACCGTGTCGCCGACGTCCAACTCCAGACAGGGGGGCGCGTGCGCCGGGATCCGGCTGCGCCGCTTCATGAACCTGTCGTACTTCGGCACGTGTACGTCGTACTCCCGCTCGACGATCACGGTCTTGTCCATGTCCGTGGAGGCCACCTCGCCGACCAGCGTCTGCCCGCGCACGGAAAGGCTCCCGTGGAACGGACAGTTCTGGTCGTCGCAGGTGGTCTCCGGTTCCGGTACGTTGAGTCCTATCGCCATTTCGAACTACCTCCAGTTTCGGTGCGTCGGGCGGGTCGTGAGAGCAGTCGCGCCCCATCCACCGTAACGTAGGCCACGCCCTCGCACGAACCGGACTGGCCGGCGTCGACGTCCGGGTTATCGTCCCCGGACGCCGGCGCGCCGGCAGTTTCCCGCTCGCGTTCGGACGCGGTCCCCGACCCCTCGCGGCCCGCCTCTCGGCGGGGTCCCTCGGTGGAACGGTCGGCGGCTTCATCTGTGGCGTGCCCGCTGGCACGTTCGGCGTGCCCGCTGGCACGTTTAGAGAGCACGAACTGAAACGTCGTGCCCGGTTTCGGCACCGTCCGCACCCGAGACCCCCCGCCTCGAACGTCGAGCGTGCGGGTCGTCTCCCGGACGACGCGGCCGCTGATCCCGACCAGGTCGGGGTTGGCCGCCTCGACGACCTCCACGCGGAGGCCGTTGAGTTCGTGTCGCGGGAGCGTCTCGGGCGTCAGCGGCATTATTCCTCCGGGTCGCCTTCCTCTCGTCGGATCGTCTTCAGGCGAGCGATGGTCCGCCGCAACTCCTTGATCCGGCCGGGGTTGTCCGGCTGACCGCCGGCGGCCTTCACCGCGCGCTCGTTGAGCAACTCCGTCTCCAGGTCCTCCAGTTCGGCCTCCCGCTCGGCCGGCGTCATGTCGCGGATCTCGTCCGGCCGCAGGATCGCCATCAGTCGCTCACCTCCTCGTCGTCTCGCGGTTCGTCACCGCTCGACTCTTCCGAGGCGCCTTGCGCCTCGCTCTCCATCTCGTCGAGGAGTTCCTCGGCCTCTGCCTCGGTCTCCTCGTCGAGGTCCTCGTCGATGGCGGTCTCCTCGTCGGCCGGTTCGGCATCGTCGACGGCCTCCTCGATCTCGTCGAGTTCCTCGGCGGCCTCGTCCTCGCCGGGGACCTCGACGTCGTCGAACTCCTCGGGCTCGCCGGCAGGCGCCTCGTCGGTCTCGACGGGTTCGTCGAGCAGTTCCTCGACGCCCTCGTCTTCGACGACGTCCTCCGGGGCAAACCCGGAGGTGTCGACGTCCTCGCGGACGCGGAAGTCGTCGGGGAGGTCGGCGTTCGGCGGGATGATCTTGACCGTGACGCCGATGGTGCCGAGCTTCATCACGGCGACGCCCTGGCCGTGGTCGACGATCTCCTCGGCGGGTTCGCCGTTGTGCTTGATGTACCCGCGGTTGAACTTCTCCACGCGCGAGCGCGCGCCTGTCACTTTTCCGGAGAGGACGATCTCGGCGCCCAGCGCGCCAGCGTCCATGATTCGGTCGATGGTCGTGTGGCCGGCCTTCCGGAAGTACCAGCCGCGTTCGAGGGCGTTGGCGAGCCGATCCGCGACGATGCGGGCGTTCAGGTCCGGCTCCTCGACCTCCTGGACGTCGATCTGGGGGTCCTCGAGGTCGAACCGCCGTTCGAGTTCGCTGGTGATCTCCCGGATGTTCTGGCCGCCCTTGCCGATGACCATCCCGGGCTTTTCCGCTTCGAGGACGATCTGGGTCCCCATCGGGGTCTTGGCGACTTCCATGCCGCCGTAACCCGCGCGGCCCAGTTCCTCCGCGAAGAACTCGTCGATCTGACTGCGCTGGAGTCCCTGGTCGATGAACTGCTGTTCGTCCGCCATCAGTCCTCACCCTCCTGTTCTTCGAGGACCAGTTCGACGTCGACCTCCGGGGTGTTCCACGGGTCGGCGCGGCCGAACGCTCGCGGCTTCCGGCCGGGGGACTCCCCGACCTTGTGGGCGGCGACGTGGGCGATCTCCATCGACTCCCCGTCGAAGCCCTGGTGGTCGGCGTTGTTGACGGCGTTCTCGATCAGATCGAGGAACGCGTCGCTGGCCTTCTCGGGGTAGCGCCCGGCGTCCCAGCCGTCGACGTCCGAGCGATGCCCGACGCCGCTGTTGTGGGACTTGAACGGGACCGACCGCTCGCCGGCCTTCACGGCCTCCAGGTACTCGACGGCCTCGCCGGCCGTCTTGCCCTTGATCTCGCGGGCGATCTCCTTGCTGTGCTTGTGGCTCATGTGTCGCTCCCGGAGCATCGCCTTGGCGGTCGAGTCCGGGTCGGCGTCCACGCTGTAGTTGATTCCCATCCTTTCACCTCACTTCAGGGGGACGAACTTCGACGAGCGCGTGGCGCCGATGCCTGCCTGTCCGTGCTCGACCTCCTGGCGGGTGAGCTGGAACTCGCCGAGGTAGTGGCCGATCATCTCCGGCTCGACCTCGACGCGCTCGAAGCTCTGGCCGGTGTACACCGAGAAGGTCAGCCCGACCATCTCCGGCAGCACCGGCATGTCCCGCAAATGTGTGCGGATCGGGTCGTTGGCCGTCACCTCGGCGTCGGCCTCTCGGGCCTCCTCCAGTAGCTTCTCCTTCTGGACGGACAGGCCGCGCTCGATGCTTCGCCGCTGTCGTGCGGGCAGCAGTTCCGCGACCTCCTCGACGCTCATGTCCTGCAACTCCTCGAGCGTGTGGCCGCGGTAGGTGAACTCGCCCTCGCGGCCGGTCTGGTAGTCAGTGCTCATTTGTCGCTCCCGCTCCCTTTGCCGGTTCGTCGGGAGGAGATGTCACCCACCTTCCGGCCCGGCGGCGCGTTCTTCGAGACGCTCTTGGGCCGGCCGGGGTGCTGGCGGCCACCACCACCGAACGGGTGGTCGACCGCGTTCATCGCCACGCCACGGACCCGGGGCCAGACGGTGCCCCGGCCCTTCACCTTGTGGTACTTGTTGCCGGCCTTGACGAACGGCTTCTCCGTCCGTCCGCCGCCGGCGACCACGCCGATGGTGGCGCGGCAGTCCGGGTTCAACCGCTTGATCTCGTCGCTGGGCAACTGGACGACGGCCGCGTCCCGGTCGTGGGTGATCAGCGTGGCGCTGACCCCCGACGCCCGGGCGTACTTGCCGCCGTCGCCCGGCTGGGCCTCGACGTTGCACACCGGGACGCCCTCCGGAATCTCCGCCAGCGGGAGGGTGTTGCCCGGCTCGATTGCCGCCGAGATGCCGACCTGAAGGTCGTCGCCGACGGCGACGCCCTCGGCGGCCAGCACCAGTCGGCGCTCGCCGTCCTCGAACTCGACGGCGGCGATGGGCGCCGACCGGGCGGGGTCGTGCTCGACGTCGACGACCGTCCCCGTGACGACGTCGCTGTCCTCGACGCTGCGATGCTTCTTGTCCGACTTGTAGCGGTGCGACGGCGCCCGGAACGTCGAGCCGCCGCGGCCGCGTCGTTGTCCTCTGATTCTCCGTCCCATGGTCAGAACACCCCGATCCTGGAGGCGACTTCCTGGGCGTCGTCGTCCTCGCCGAGCGTGACGATGGCCTTCTTCTCGCCGTCCATCGTGACCATCGTGTTCACGCTCTCGACGGTCACCTCGAACTGCTCCTCGACCGCCTCGGTGATCTCGGGCTTGCTCGCGTCCATCGCGACGACGAACTGGAGCTTGTTCTGGAAGTCCATGTCGTTCATCGCCTTCTCGGTCACGATGGGGTAGTCGACGACGTCCGTCATCGTTCGGCCACCTCCTCGATTGCGCTCTCGGTCCAGACCGTGAGCCGGCCCGGCTCCGTACCGGGCGCCAGGTCCTCGGCGCTGACGTTGGCCGCCGTGGCCACGTCCACACCGGCCAGGTTGCGGGCCGCCTTCGACGGCCCCGCCTCGCTGGAGGTGACGAACAGGATCGACGACGGCTCGCGGTACTTGCGGCCGCGGGTCGTCCCGCGGCCGGCCCGCACCGTGCGGCCCTCGTCGGCCCGCTCGACGTCGGCGTGGACGCCGACCTCCTCGAGGAAGGCGACGACCTCCTTCGTCTTCACGAGGTCTTCGAACTCGTCGTCGACGATCAGCGGCAGGTCGAGGTCCTCGTCGAACTCGTGGCCGCGCTCGGCGACCAGGTCCGGGTCGGCCGTCGCCGCGACGGCGCTACGGACCGCGAACTTGCGCTCCTTGTCGTTGAGGTCCTTCGTGCGGTCCTTCTCGGCCTTCGGCGGGTGCGCCGTCCGGCCTTTGACCGTGTGCGGGACGCGACGTCCCCTGTTGTTCGCGCGCGGTACGTGGGCCATGCCCCGACCCGAGCCGGGCGACTCCGCGGACGTGCGGAGGCCGGCGTAGGGGTCGGCACCGTGGTCCTGCGTTCGGTTGGCCTGGGCGGCGAGGACGGCCCGCTTGACGAGGTCCGGCCGGTGTGGCGTCTCGAAGGCGTCCGGCAGGTCGACGTCGTCGGCGTCCTCGCCGTCCAGGTCTCTGACTGTCGCTTTCATTGTCCCTGGTTGGATGTGGTGCTCACGAGCCGCACCTCGGGGTCGAGACGCGGCTGGTCGTTCGGCCGAACGGCCGGGCGCAGGCGCACGAGGCGCTTCTCCGGCCCCGGGACCGAGCCCTTCACCAGCACGTACGGGCCGGCGACCTCGCCGTAGTTGACGAAGCCGCCGTCGACGTTGACCTCGTCGGCGTCGTCGCCGTCGCCCAGTCCGATCAGGCGCTTGTTCAGTTCGGTCCGCTGGTGGTAGCCGGTCTGGCCCTGCTGGGGCACCGTCGAGCGAACCCGCGAGGGGTTCCACGGCCCCAGGTTGCCGATCCGGCGGCGCCAGCCCTGGCGCTTGTGTTTGCCCTTGCGCTTCTGGACGCCCCAGCGTTTGACTGGACCCTGGGTGCCTTTGCCCTTCGTGACGCCCGCGACGTCGGCGTACTCGCCCGCGCGGAACACGTCCGTCGCGGTGTGTTCGCCGCCGTCCTCGACCAGGTCGAGGGCGTAGTCGACGCGACCGTCGAGGCCGGTACCGCCGACCCGGGTCTCCATGACGTCCGGGGCCTTCTTCGGCACCGACGGGACCTCGTCCGGGACCGTGTGGGTCACCAGCCGGAGGTCGGCGACCTCGCCGGCGTCGACCAGTTCGCGCAACTCCTCGGCGTCGCCAGCCCCGTCCTCGGGCACGTCGAGCACCCGGTCCAGGTCGGGGTGGGCGTCGTCGGTCCACACTTCAGTCAGCGGCCGCTTTCCGTACGGCGTCTCCTCGTAAGCTCGCAGGGCGACCGCGCGCATCGGCGGCGCCTCCAGGACGGTGACGGGCACCGTCTCCTCCATCCCCTCGCGGGGGGAGTCGGCCTCGTCGTTGATCATCACGACGTGGGTCATGCCGGCCTTGTAGCCGGCGAACCCCTGGAGCTGCGGCTGTCCGTCGTCGTCCGGCCACGAACGGAAGCGCGGCACCTCCGAACGGGCGCGCTTGCGCGGGCCGAACCCCAGCGAGCCTTTGCGTGGTCTGCTTGATTGTGGCATTTCCGTCTCACTCCGTGAGTGTGAGGCAGGCGAGGGTGGCGAACGTCGCTTCCTCGGTTCGCACGGTCTCGCTGCCCTGGTTCGGGATCGCGTTCAGCCAGAGGTCGAACCGGCCGGGTGAACCCGGCTCGACTGCCGGCGGGTCGGTCCCGCCGACGGGCGCGTCGGACTCCGAGGGAGTCCGACTGCCCCCCGAATCGCTGGCCGATTCGGGGACATCCGGATCGACGTCTACGATGTCGGGCAGCCCCCGTCCGGGCGCGCCGAAGACGACGGTTGCACCGTCGGCCTCGACGCGGCGGGTCAGCCCCTCCAGCCAGTCGACCCCGAGTGGTCGACCGTGCCTGGAGGTTGCGACCCGCAGTCCGGCGTCGTCCCGGGCGAGCGCCGCCGACAGGTCCGTGCGCTGCACCGACAACCCCGGGAGGGGTTCGTCGACGATCCGCGCACGGACCGGCTCTCTCGAAGAGACCCTGACGGTTACGCGCTCCCCTTCCTCGACCTCCAGTCCGGAGGGAACGGGGAGGGAGATCGGGTGTTGCAGTCCGCAATTGACCCGAACGCGGCCTTCAGGTCCGACCTCGGTCACGAGTCCCTGTCGTAACGACCCCGGACCGTTCGATCCGGAGCCGGTCCGCGACGAGGGGCGCAGCGGCGGCAAGACGCCGACGTACTCCAGTTCGTCCCGCCTGTCCCATGCCTCCTTTCGGAGGTAGGGGGGTGTGGCGGCGTACGCCAGCACGCTTTCGACGAACCCGCCGCCCCAACGCTTCTCGCCGTCGGGATCAGGGAAGACCCCGAGGCGATCCGCCCGGAACACCGTGGCCGCGCGGGCCACGTATCCGAGCTTCCGGGTGGCCTCTCGCTTGTCCTCGGCCTCCCGTGCGAGGGACGACGGCACGAGTACGGTTAGCGTCATGCCGTAGCGTCCACGCCTCGCCGCTAGACGTATCCCCCTTTTCCAAATTCGGACTTAAAAGGATAGCGAATCGTATTCGGTCCTGTGGCCATCTCTCACACCGGTTCGGCGGTCGTTCGAGGTGTCCGGCACGTGAACTTTCGGCGTGGGATTGGTTGACAGGGATGCCCGGTTCCGGCGGGTGGTTGGGGTCGTTTCGGAACCTTTATTCATACCTCGGGGGGTAGTTGTAGGTGCGGAGGCGCGTCGGTAGTGTAGTGGTATCACAGGACCCTGCCACGGTCCTAACCCGGGTTCAAATCCCGGCCGACGCATTTTCGGCGAACTACACGGTGAGCGACCGGCTTGCCGTGTCGCTCGGACCGATAGATTCAAGCCTTTGCTACAGATATGTAGCAACACGATGTCCCACCAGCCTACCGTCTCCGAGGAGACCGAGTTCGATGGCCTGCCCCGCCGGCTCCCGGATCAGGAGGCAGTCCTCGTCGGGCGAGTCGTGGGCGACACAGAGTTCGGTGGCCTCGCAGCCTACTACGTCCACGGCCGAGGTGACGTTCTGCTCGGGGAGTACGAGAATCGGGAGTTCGTCCCGGCGTACACCGTCGAGTGCGAGAGTCGGTTGATGTCGGCATGCGTCCGGGAATTCAGTACTGCGGACGCGGAGACCGAACTATCGAGCGTCGGAAAAGCGCTCCTGCAAGCATGGCACTTCGGCGGTCTCACGCCGCTGAGTCACAAACAGGCCCACG
This sequence comes from uncultured Halobacteriales archaeon, assembly GCA_964435625.1. Taxonomy (GTDB): domain Archaea; phylum Halobacteriota; class Halobacteria; order Halobacteriales; family PXRE01; genus PXRE01. The sequence continues at coordinate 7,425 of CAYTAG010000006.1, forward strand.
TATACGCGCTTCGCGAGAAAACGGGCTTCGGCCGGAACGAAACGGCTGCAATTCTCGACATCTCGCCGAGCACCGTCGATACACATCTCCAACGAGCAAAGGAAAAGCTGACCGCGGCGGAGAACCTCGTCCGGTTCGTTCGCGCTGACTCCGATGAACTCGCCGATACCGATCCCGATTTCTTCGACGAGGCTGGGGTCAAGGACGATGCGATCAATTCGAACGACATCACCCATCTCTGATAGGACAGGGGGAAACGCCGAATGAGTCGCTTTCCGTCGCCAACGCTGGCGGATCGGATCGATGATCGTGTTCGGGAACTCGGGGACGGTTTCGTGCGTCTCGGTGACGAGGACACCCCATTCACGCTTCGGGAAGGTGGTGCGTCGCTACAGCAAGCCCAGCAACTCCACAACGAGCGCGAGAAGTCGGAACGGGAACGCGACGAGGAATCCAACGAGCCGATCACCAGAGCCGTGTCGGAGTGGCGGGACGACATGATCGCGCTCGATTTCCCGTTCGTGGATACGATCCCGCTCGACGAACAGCGCAGCCGTGCGAACCAGGTGGCAGAGTTGGCGATCGTGGAGAACGTCGTCGACAGAATCGACCGCAGCGTCGCGTTTCGAGACGAGACCGTCCGGGGGAAGTACTGGCGTGGGATGCAGTTGATCGAAATCGGAACGAATTCCGACGACTTCCCCGGCTTCCGGGCAGGAGTGGTACTCGCTCACGAGCTGGGACACGCGTTCTACGACGCGTGGAGCCCGGACAGCGGAATCGAAAAGCAACCACGACTCTTCCGAACGATGGACGAAAAAGCACAGGCACGGGCGCTTTCCGAACGGCTACACGGCCCGATGATCGAGGCGGTCGGTCCCTTCGTCGATTACCGAAAGGGGAGCGACGAGGAACTCGCTGCTGCCGTGTTCGCATCTCGAGTCATCGAGCCAACGGCCGCTCAGCGAATCGCACCGGATGCAGTCCGTCGGCTGGAGCAAGTCTTCGGTGAACTGTCAGACGACCTGTTCTGAACGTCCGGGTCATAGTGAGCGAAGAGTGCTCTCCAACTGTCGCGGCTGGATGCCTCTTTTCCGAGCGGTAACACGTCGTCCGTGACGCCCGATTTATTAGAAGAACGGTTCGATACCCCGTTGTCGCTCGACGGTATGACGGGCCCGCTCGACCTGTTTCTTCTCGTCGCCGGGAAGATCCGACTCCAGTTCGGCGAGTTTCTCGACGAGCACGTCGAGTTCGTCGTCGCGTTCGGCGAGATGCATTGTGGACCCGACGAGGTTGATCCCCTTTTCCGCCGCTTGCCGGACCCGCCCATCATCGTCCGTCACTGCATCTAGCAGGAATTCGACGTGGCGATGGCGCTGCTCTTCGATTTCGTCGGCTGGCACCTCGTCGAGTACCGATTCGTCACCGCCGACGATCTTGAGTTCGAGCATCGGATAGGTGTCCCGGAGAAATCGGACGACTGATTGGCGGACGTATCCGTCACCTTCGGCGTACACGTCCATGCACCGATCGAAGCAATCGTCGTAGATGGTCGCCTGCTCCAGGGCGTCCAACTCCTCGACCGTGTTGATCGCCTCGTTTACCCGTTCGGTTTCACCGGATGCAAGCGCTGCTGCGAACGATTCGGGTGTCCGTTCCATGCTCGCCACTTCGGCATACGTCCCCAACTCGGTTGTTGTTCCTTGACGGAGATAACTAGGGTCTGCCCCTGCCACGCTCCAAACTCCCGGCCGACGCACACCTTTATGAATGCATGGGTACGACGTACGTACAGAGATGGGGACTAGCCGCGTGAACTTCCGCCTGCCGGACGAACTACTGGAGAGGGCCGACGTCGCGGCCGAGGTCACGCACAGGAACCGCACGGAGATCGTCAAGGAGGCGCTCCGGAACTACCTGGACGACGTCGAGGACGACGAGGCGTTCAGGGAGGCGGTGATCGACCTGTACCTGGACGACGAGATCGGGTTCGAAACCCTGCGAGCGTTCCTCGGCCGGCAGGACGCCGAGGCCGTCCGGGCCTCCAGGTCCGTCCTCGACGAGGGCGAGGAACTCGCCGACGACCTCGCGGACCTGTAACCGCGGATGCTCGTCGCCGACACCAGCGCGCTCGTCTCGCTCGCCACCGCCGACTGCCTGGGACTCCTCCTCGACGAGTTCGAGGTCCGCACGACCGCGACCGTCCCCGAGGAACTCGAACGGACTGCAGCCTACGACGATCCCCACGGCGTCGCGGCGACCCGCGTCCTGGAGCACCGCGACCGGTTCACGATCCACGCAGTCGAGGACGCGATGCCGGAAACCTCGCGCATCGACCGCGGCGAGGGGAGCTGCGTCGTCCTCGCAAACGGCGAGTCCGCGGACTTCCTCCTGACCGACGACCTCCGTGCGCTGCCCGAACTGCAGGAACTCGTCGACGCGAGGGTGGCGATCTCCCCAATCGTCCTGCGGGCGCTCGTGAATCGCGGGGTGCTGGAACGGGACGAAGCGCGACGACGACTCGAAGTGCTCGCGGACGCCCGCGACTGGCTCGGGGCACCGATCTACCGCCGGGCGAAACGACTGTTCGACGAGGGGTGAGCCCCATCCAGGTGGCCCTTCGGAACGAGGCAGCGAGGGACGTGCCTCCACGACCCGTTTTCCACCCAAATACCCCGCCGGAACGGACGACCCGACGCGACCGACAGCCGCCGAAACCCAACTCTAAGACCCTGGCCCGAGAACCCCCGGACGTGACCACCATCGCACTGCTCAGCGTCGCGCCCGTCAGGGAAGGTAGCATGGCCGAGGAGGTCGCCAGGGCCGTCGAGGCCCTCGACGACTTCGACGTCTCCTACGAGACGAACCCGATGGGGACGGTGATCGAGGCCGAGGAGGCGAGCGAGGTGTTCGCCGCCGCGGAGGCGGCCCACGAGGCCGTCGACGGCGACCGCGTGAGCACATTTCTGAAGATCGACGACAAGCGGAGCCGCGACCAGCGCGCCGACGAGAAAGTCGAGGCCGTCGAGGAGGCGCTGGGCCGGGACGCCAGGCGGGAGCGGTAGGGTGGCGGCCAGCAGCTAACTCGCGGCGTCGGCCAGCCGTTCGGTCCCCAGGCCGATGGCGGCGCCGATCAGCATCGAGGACAGCGCCGCGAGCGTCTCGCCAGCCAGGCCGGCGACGCCGAAGGCGGTCGCGCCCGCGGCGTGGACGGAGAACATCGTCGCGTAGCCGAAGAAGCCGCCGGGCGCGAACGACAGCAGGGGGACGAACTCGTGGAGGCTGGCGAGGAACATGAACGCCCCGACCGCGAGGCTCAGCGCGACCGGACCGCCGCCCAGCGGCGCGACGAGCGCCAGGGTGGCCGCGGCGTAGGCGATCCCGACCGCGTTGCTGGCGTATCCGCGGACGACGCCGTCCAGTCCGCCGCCCGCGGCGTAGAAAGTGGCCGAGGCGATGAACGACGGCCACAGCGGGACGTGAAGCCCGGCGACGAAGGCGTACGTCCAGGGGACCGACGCCGCGCCGAACACGACCGCCAGCGCCCAGGTCTCGTTCCACTCGCCGACCTCCTCGGAGACGCACACGTAGCTCATTGGCGGGTCCTCGGCCGGGCGCGTCTTGTTCGTTGTCGTCTGCTTTGGAGGGGACGGGGCCGGGTGGTGGCTTTCTCGGCGCTTCCTCGGAGACGACTGCTCGGAGGGCCCCCGCGCTCTCTTCGAACGGCATTTTGGTCGCCACCGCCCGGAAAGCCCCCGCGTGCTCGACTTCCGTCAGGGACGAGCTATGAGGACTTCCCGCTCGGTTTCCGGCGGGAACGGCTCCAGCGAGCGAGAGCGACGCTCTCGCTGGGTCGCTCGCACGGCTCGCGGGGACCTCGCGCGCGTTGCTCGCGCGCGTCACAACTATTGCGTGGGACCAATCGGCCCGTCAGTTTTGTGCACCGCTCGGACCCTCCCCCGGCATCGCCGTCGGGCCGAACTGCCAAACCCTTTGACGCGGGCCGCCGAACCCCGGGTATGGACAGCCTCAACCGGATGGCCATCGAACTGGTCGACGAGGCGCTGGACTTCGCCGACGAACTGAACGTGGCCGTCCACGAACTCGACGACGAGGCGACGGTGCTTGACTTCGGCGTCGAGGTCGAGAGCGGGATCGAGGCCGGGCTGCTCCTCGCGGAGATCCAGACCGCCGGGTTGGCTACCCTCCAGGCCCGAACCGAGGCGGTCGCGGGCACCCCCCGCCCGGTCGTCGAACTGACGACCGACCACCCCGGGCTGGCACTCCTGGGCAGCCAGAAGGCCGGCTGGGAACTCGCGGTCGAGGGGTTCGAGGGGCTGGGGTCCGGCCCGGCCCGCGCGCTGGTCGGCGTCGAGGAGGAGTACGACCGCATGGGCTACCGCGACGACTTCGACCTCACCGCGCTGGCCGTCGAGTCGGCCGAACTCCCGGACGAACGGGTCGCCGAACACGTCGCCGAACGGGCGGGCGTCGAACCCTCCGCGACCTTCCTGCTGGCGTACGCGACCGGCAGCGTCGCCGGCAGCGTCACCGCGGCCGCCCGCGCCGCCGAACTCGCGGTCTTCCGGCTGTCGGAACTCGGCTACGACCCGACCGAGGTCGTCACCGCCACGGGGAGCGCCCCGGTCGCGCCCGTCAGCTACGACGAGGCGACCGCCATCGGCCGGACGACCGACGCCGTCGCCTACGGGGGCCAGGTCCACCTCCAGGTCGGCGCCGACTTCGACCGCTTCGACGAGGTGCCCTCCTCGGCCGCCACGGAGTACGGCCGTCCGCTGGTCGAGGTGTTCGAGGAGGCCGACTGGGACTTCGAGGCGCTCCCCGAGGATCTGGTCGGCCCCGCCGAGGTCACGGTCGACGTGCTCGGCGGCCCGACCTACGCGCTGGGCGACCGCAGCGAGGATGTCCTCGCCGAGAGCTTCGACCTGTGATGCGCCTCAAACCGATCCCCGAGGCCCCGAACGACCTGGAGGTCGTCGAGCGAGCCCAGCGTGCAGTCCCGCTGGTGCCCGGGAGCGAGGACGACTGCTGTGCGCGCCTGCTGCGGCGGATCGACCTGGAGAGCCGCGACGAGGCCCGGACGTGGCTGACGTTCCTGCGGACGCTCGGTCTCGTCGAGAAGGGGACGAACGGGTTCACCCGGACCCGGACCGACGTCGAACGGGACCCGCTGGCGTCGGCGTTCCGCGAGCGCGTCTTCGGCGCCCGCGAGGTGCTCGACGCGATGGCGGCTGCGGACGGCCCACTGGCACCCGACGGGGCCTTCGAGGCGGTCGAGCCGGCGATCCCCGAGTGGGAGCGCAACAAGAACGCCTGGCAGCGGACCTGGCGCGAGCGGGCCCGGCGGCTGCTGGCCTGGACAGCGTTGCTGGGGCTGGCCGAGCGCGTCGACGGCGGCTACCGGCCCCACCGATAGTAGTTGCGGGCTTGTTCACTTTCGTTGCGGGATGGGTGCTACTGCTCCCCAAAGAGCCGGCCGCCTTACGTGTCCACGGCGTATCGCCGGGTGCGGTGAAACCATGAGTAGTGACCACTCCGACGACCGGGACGTCGTGGCGGAGTACGATGCGGACGAAGACGGGATGAAGCCCAACCCCCGCGAGCAGGGGAAGTGGATCTCCGGGCTGGTCGCGCTGATCGGCGCGTGGATGATCGCCGCGCCGTTCGTGTTCGAGACCATCTGGCCTGCCCAGTTCGAACTCCTGGAGGCCCACTTCTGGAGCGACGTCATCGTCGGACTCGCGCTGCTGGTGCTGGGGGGCTACAACTACTACCGGCGTAGCGACGAGCGGCTCGCCAACTCCGGCGTCGCCATGCTGATCGCGCTGCTCGGGCTGTGGATGATCGCCACCCCGTTCGTGTTCGGGATCGAGGGGGCCGACGTCGGCATGGACGTGCTGGCGGACGGTGACCTCATGGCCTGGAACGACGTGCTCCTGGGCCTGGTGGTGTTTCTCCTCGGTGCCTATAGCGCCTACGAGGCGAGGGACACGGGAACCACTCGCCCCGCCCGGACATAGTCGCCGGCCCCAGTCACCACAGTTTTTCAGTGCGAGGACGCGTCCGTAGCGTCGTCCGTCCCGGGCGCCTCGACCCGTCCATCGGTGCCACGTCAGGTACAAAGGGACAACCCCCCAAGGGGCCGTGATGAGCGGGAGCCAGTTCCCGGGTCCCGGGTTCCTGGATCCAGGCGTCAGTACGGCCGTCCGCGAGGCAGTGCCACCGTGGCTGGTACCGGCGTTCGTGGCGATCACGTTCCTGGGGAACGCCGGCTTCTACCTGGCGGCGTTCTCGCTCGATTACTGGTTCGGCGACCACGAGCGCGGCGCGCACGCGCTCGGCGTTGCGCTGGGCGGCATGGCGCTCGTCGTCGCCCTCAAGGCGCTGTTCGCCGAGCCGCGGCCGCCCGAGGCCGGTCGCCTCGTTGAGGCCACCGGGTACAGCTTCCCGAGCGGGCACGCGACCGGTGCGGCGGTCGCCTACGGCGTCCTCGCGTTCGACCTGAGGATGGGGTCCCGACGGACCCGGTTCGCGGTCGCGGGGGTGCTCGTCGCGCTGATCGCCCTCTCGCGGGTGGTCCTGGGCGTGCACTTCGTCCGCGACGTCGTCGCGGGCGTCGTCGCCGGCGGCGTTTTCCTCGCGGTCGCAATCGTCGTCACCGAACACGCTCCCCGCCCCGGGTTCTTCCTCGCCGTCGGGGTCGGCCTGGTCGCGGCGGTCCTCAGCGGCGCGAGCACCGACGGCGATGGCGGCGATCCTGGCGGCGCCGCGGGTCGTGGAACGGATCGACTGAAGCGATGTCGCTTCGGGAGCGGTTCAGCCGTCCTCCGTCGAAGGCTACGAGGCGCCAGCCGGTTCGGGGGTCCGCTCGCCTTCCCGAATCTCGGTCTTCCAGACGACCGTCCGCTTGCTGTCGGTGGCGTACTTGTAGGCGGCGTACAGCAGGTTCGGCACGCCCATCGCCCACCAGATGGTGAAGATGGCGAGCGCGAGGTGGACGCCCGGGCTGCCGAACTCCCGCCGGACGAGCGTCACTCGCTCCGGCGTGTCCTCCTCGACGCGCCAGCCCGACTCGATCATCCGGGTGACCTGGCGGCGGTAGGATTCGTCCCCTGCCATGTGTGACCGTACGTCGTCCACCGAAGTAGCCGTTTGGTGGCACGCGCTGTCACGTTCGCACCCGAACAGTCGACAGGCTGGCGTCCGTATCGACGCTGGATGACCCTCGACCGATCCGCCGTTGGCGACTGGCGGTACCTCGACGGGGCCCGCGCGGCGGACCAGCGCGGGGACCCCGACCTCGTCCTCGCCCACGCGAGTGACCTCCACGGCCAGTTGGTCCCGACCCGGCAGGTCTACTTCGACGGGCCGCGCTCAGCCCCCGACCTCGACTTCGGCGACGACGACCGCCGCCTCGCGCGTGGCGGGGGCGTACCCCTGCTCGCGGCAAAACTCGACGAACTCCGGGACGCCCACGAGTGCCTGACGCTGATGAGCGGCGACACCTTCCACGGGTCGGCCGTGGCGACGTACACGAACGGCCGCGCGCTGGTCGACCCCGTGAACGACCACCTCCGGCCGGACGTCTACGTCCCGGGTAACTGGGACTTCGGCAACGAGGCCGCCGAGGACGGCAATTTCCGCGAACTGATGGATGCCCTGGACGCGCCGGTGCTGGCGAACAACCTGTACGACGCCGACGGCGAACTGCTGTTCGAACCTTACCGCGTCGAGTCGGTCGGCGGCGTCGACGTCGGCGTCGTCGGCGCGACCAACCCCTACGTCGACCGCATGGCGCCCGCCTTCTGGGAGGGCAAGTACCGGTTCGGCAAACACCCCACGCTACTGGCGGACTCGGCCCGCCGAGCGCGCGCAGACGGTGCGGACCTGGTCGTCGCGGTCTCCGAGATCGGCCTCCCCTGGGCGGTCCAGGCCGCGAAGGACGTCGAGGCGGTGGACGTCTCCCTCAGCGCCCACACCCACGAGTACACCCACGAACCGGTCGTGATCGAGGACACCGGAACCGTCGTCGTCGAGTCCGGCACCGGCGACGCGCTCGGCCGCGTCGACCTCCGGGTCCGCGACGGAACTGTCGCCTTCCGGCACCACCTCTACTGCCTGGTCGAGGACGGCCCGTACACCCCCGATCCGGACCCCAACGCCGCCGAGACCGTCCGGGAGGTCCGGGCGCCGTTTTTGGCCGACGACCCTGCCGCCGACGGCCCCGAAGTCCACCACGAACGCGGCGGGGGGACGCTCGACGAACCGCTGGATACGGTCGTCGGGGAGACGGAGACGCCGCTGCACCGCCGGGCGTTCCTGGAGAGCGGGTGGAACACGCTGTTCTGTGACGCCGTCCGGGCGCGCTTCGACGCGGACCTGGCGGTCGCCCACGGCTTCCGGTTCGGGCCGGCGGTCCCGCCCGGCGAGATCACCCTGGACGACTGTTACCGGGCGTTCCCGACGACCGCGCCCGTCGCCGCCGGGGCGGCGTTCGGCCAGCAACTGACGACTCACCTGGAGTCGTTCCTGGTCGACAACTTCTCGCCGTATCCCTACCAGCAGGAGGACGGCCGCCTCCGGGCGTTCTCCTCGAACGTCGGAGTGGTCGTCGACCCGACCGCCAAACGGAAGCGACGGCTGGTCGACCTCCGGGTCGACGGCGAGTCGGTCGCCCCCGGCGAGACCTACGAGGTGGCGACGTTCCGCCGCCCCGGCGACCCCGGGCGCGACCTCGGCAACTGCGGGTTCCCGTTCCGGGACATCCGGGTCGACGACGAGACGGTCCCGGTCGACGTGGTGGTCGACTACCTCCGGGAGCACTCGCCGGTCGCCTACGAAGTCGGCGAGCGCGTCCGGACGCCCGACGGCGGCGACGTGCAGAACACGCCCGCTGACGGCCCGTACCCGTTCGTCCAGCCCGGAGTCGACTTCGCGGACGGCGAGGCGTACGACGAGACGCGGTTGATTCCGGACGAGAATCGGTTCCCGGAGGAGGGGTGGAACCGGTATCGGTAGGCCGTCGTCCAGGACTGGTGCCTTACCCTTATTACATCCTGTTACGTATTTACGACTGATTACAGTGCCCATCGACATCGACCGGTTCGAGTCGACCCCGGAGAGCGACCTGGCCGCCGAGGGCGACGGACCGACCAACGCCGAGCGAATCCTGTCGTTCCTGGCCGCGAACTCGGACAAGGCGTTCACTCCGAAGGAGATCCGCGAGGCGACGGACGTCCCGCGAGGGAGCGTCGGCGTCGTGCTTTCCCGACTCGAAGAGCGGGGCCTGGTCCGCCACCGCGGCGAGTACTGGGCCGTCGGCAACGAGGAGGCCGTCGCCCGCGAACTTTCGGCCGCGACGACTGCGCGGGCCGCCGGAGAGCGGTTCGGCCCGGAAGACCCGGACGAGTGGGGTCCAGGCGTCGAGACCGGCAGGGACGCGGGGGAGGAGTGAATGGTCTACGGTCGCGGCGACGTGTGGTGGGGCCCGGCACCGCACAAGGACACGCCGGCGTATCGACCGTGGCTGATCGTGAGCACCGACGATCATCCGTTCGCTGACGTCGAGTGCATCGCCGCGGCCATGACGACTCAGCGCCATCCCGAAGGAATCGACGTTCCAGACGGCGCGTGGATCGAATGTGGATCGGACGCTCGGTCCTGCGTTTCGCCGTGGTACGTGGCGACGTTCAAGTACGAGTCCTTCGCCCGGAAGCAAGGTCGCCTTTCCGAAGGTCTGGTCAGCGAGGTGGTCGGGGCCCTGCAGGAATACGTCCCGACGCTGTTTGAGATCACCGCTCGTCGGCCGTGCACCCCCGCGAGGACGCTAAACCCTTCCAGCCCCAAGCCACGCCATGGTCGACCAGGTAACCGCCGAGGAGTTCGCCGACCGGCTCGACGCGGACGAATCGTTCACCATCGTCGACACGCGCGGCGAGGAGAGCTTCGAGGCGTGGCACCTGCCCGGTGCGGCGAACGTCCCGTACGACCCCCGCGAGGGGGCCGGCGACGATCAGGTGGGGGCAGTGGAGGCGGCGGCCGGCGACGGCCCGGTCGTGACCGTCTGCGGGAAGGGCCTGACGTCGGCGGCGTTCGCCTTCGAACTCGACCAGCGCGGGTTCGAGGAAATCGAGGTCCTCCGGGGCGGCATGGAGGCCTGGAGCACGGTCCACGAGGTCGTGCCGGTCGAGACGGACGGGGACCTCGCGATCACCCAGGTCCAGCGCCGCGGCAAGGGGTGTCTGGGCTACGTCGTCGGCGCCGGCGGCGAGGCCGTCGTCGTCGATCCGACCCGACGGACGGACATCTTCGAAGTCGCCGCCGAACGGGCCGGCCTGACGATTTGCGGTGTCGTCGACACCCACGTCCACGCCGACCACCTCTCGGGCGGGCGCGACCTCGCGGCGACGCTGGACGTGCCCTACTACCTCGGGGCGGAGGCCGACGTCGAGTTCGAATTCGAACCGCTGGCCGACGGCGACGTAGTCGAGGTGGGGGACCGGGAAATCGAGGCGCTGCACGCGCCCGGGCACACCGCCGAGATGGTGAACCTGCTGGTCGACGGCGAGTACCTGCTGAGCGCGGATACCCTGTTCGTCGAATCGGTCGGCCGCACGGAACTCCAGTTCGGCGAGGCCGACGCCGAGCGGGGCGCCCGACTGCTGTACGAGACGCTCCAGGGGACGATCCTCGAACTTCCGGACGACGTCACGGTCCTGCCCGGCCACGTCACGGTGACGGCGGACAACCGGTTCGAGGTCGGATCGCCCGGCGATCCCGTTTCGGCACGGCTGGGCGACCTCCGGGAGGACCTGGCCCTCCTGGGGCTGGACGAGGACGCGTTCGTCGACCGGCTGACCGGGGACGCCCCCGAGAAGCCCCCGAACTACGAGGCCGTCGTCGCGATCAACCGGGGCGAACGGACGGTCGAGAGCGACGCCGAGGCGACCGAACTGGAGGTCGGGCCGAACAACTGCGCGGCCTGAACTGGGCCGGCATCGAGGAGGGGTTGGCTGGCATCGGGAAAGGCCCCGGGCGAACGTGTAATCGTGTAAGGTAGGAGGCACGTTCCTCCCGTCAGGCCGACCCTCCCGTCTCCACTCGTGGGGTTTCTGGTCCCCGAATTGTTATACTAGTATGATATATTTAAAATATTCTATATCACTAGTATTAATATAGGTCGGCTCAAAGAACGAGTGCATGTCAGTTGTAATCAACGGACGTGCGAGCGCACAGAGCACGAAGAAAGACTCGTTCGACAGCGAGTTCGACCTGGCGAAGTTCCTGCCACCCTACGGCAAGGACGAGGACCTGACCGCGGAGGCGGCGGCAGACACGTGCAGCTGGACCTGCTCGTGGACCTGCTCCTGGACGAGCACCTACTGAAAGGTGAGACGAACGAACGGCCGTGAGGGCGACGCTTGCGGCCGCGTTGCTTCCGGCGTTCGTTCCGGACACCGTTTTCCGTCGATCCGGACGTCGGTCGCCGGATGGACTCGAAACGACGACATTCGATGCCCGAATACGTACGTATCCCGACTGTAAGCGGCGGCGGATCGCCGGTTGTTTCCGACCGTGCGGGCGCGTTCTCGGCCCGAAACCACGCGAACGACCGAATTTCGGCCTGGCCCGGGATTCCAGAGCGAGCCCGACGCCAGGAGGTTCCAGCAAACGATGGCTAACGGACTCACCGAGCGACAACGACGGGCGATAGCGGGACGGGCACGGACGCTGTTCGAACGGATCGATGGCCCCTCGAACGTGGCCGGCGAGGACCCTGCGATCCCGCCCGACCGGATCATCGCGGAGTGGAAGGACCTGTATCCGGACGAGCGAGCGTTCCGGGACCGGCTCTCCAGGGACGGGCTGACGGAAGCGACCGTCCGGGAGGCGGTCGCCGCGACGAGCTGGCCGGCGGAGGAACCGCTCCCCGACTGGGTCGACACCGTCGACGCCCTGGTCCAGCACGTCGAGACTGCTCGACCGGGCGGTCGAGGCGACGTCACGGTCCCGGAGGAAACGCCGTTCGCGGAACTGCTGGTCGTCGTCGCCGAGTTCGCACGGGAACGGCTCCCCGAGGGGACCGTCCCCATGGACGCGGCGTCGCCGGCGGTCGAGTGGCTCCTCTCGCGGCTAGAGATGGTGTCCCTCCGGCCGACCTACGTCGAGTTCAAGAGTTTCGTCGACCACTACGATCCCGACCTCGCGGCGGCCGATCCCGACGAGTTCGAGGAGCCACCGACGGAGTACTACGAGGAGTTCGTCGAGGCCGTCTTCGACGGGGGGTTCCGGAACGTCTGCCTGGAGTACCCGGTCCTGGCGCGGTTCCTCGGCCTGGTGATCGACGCCTGGGTCGACGCCGTCGTGGAGGTCTGCCGACGGATCGACGCCGACGAGGCCGCGTTGCGGTCCCGGTTCGGCGTCGAGGGCGACGTCACCGAACTGGAACCGCTCAGCAAGGACACCCACGGCGGTGGCCGGGTTCCGTTCCGGGTCCGCTTCGAGACCGGGGCGGTCGTGTACAAACCGAGGCCGGTCGACGCCGGTATCGCGTTTCACACCGTCCTGGAGCGACTCGACGAACACCTCCCGACGCCGTCGTTCGAGTCCCGGAGCTACCTGTCCCGGGAGGGCTACGGCTGGATGGAACCGATCCGGTTCCGGGAACCCGACGACGAGGCCGCCCTCGACCGCTACTACGAACGGGCGGGGGCGATCCTGTGTGTCGCCTACGCGCTCGGGTTCACCGACTGCCAGCACGAGAACCTGATCGTCGACGGCGAACACCCGACGATAGTCGACGGGGAGACGGCGTTTCACCCGTGGCTCGATCCCGACGAAACCCCGGTCAAATCGGCCGTCAAGCACGTCGTCGACCGGACCGTCCTGCTCACCGGGTTGCTCCCGTGGGACGTCGGGGATCCCCGCAAGACCGACGAACGGGGGATGGTGTACACGGCCGGGTTCGGGTCGGAGGGCGAACAGGTGGTCCTGCAGGACCGGTTCGTCCCGAACGTCGAGGCGATCAACACCGACGTGATGTCCATCGAACCCGCGGAAGTGCGGATCCACCCCGAGGACAACGTGCCGACGGTCGACGGCGAGGCACATCCGCCGGGCGACCACGCGGACGCGTTGATCCGCGGGTTCGAGCGGACCCACCGGACGATCCGGGAGTTGCACGATTCCGGGCGGTTTTTCCCCGAGATCGCGACCCGGGACCTGATCGACGGCGTCGAGAACCGGCTCGTGTACCGGTCGACGATGAAGTACACGATGCTCCGGCAGTCGGCCGTCGCCAGGAATCCGCTCCGGGACGGGGTCAGGCTGTCGGTCGAGTTCGACGAACTCGCCGTCCCGTTCGTCGACGCCGAATCGGATCGTCCCTGGCGGATCCACGAGGCCGAGCGCCGGTCGCTCCGCCGGTTCGACGTGCCGCGGCTGACGGCCACCCCCGGGGAGCGGACGCTCTCGCACGACGGGAAGGCGCTGGGCGTCGGGGCCGACGAATCGGGCTACGACCGGTGTCGACGCAGGCTCGATTCGATGGACGCCGCAGACGGGCGGCGGCAGTCCTGGCTGATCCGACGGATCGTCGACCCGGGGACGCCGGACCCGGCGACGGCGTCGTCCGTCGAACTGACCGGAACGGACCTCGAACGCACGGCGAGCGCCCTCTTCGAGGACGCCCGGGACGCCGGGATCGAGACGGCCGACGGGACCGAGTGGTTCTCGGTCTGTCAGGCACCCGGGGCGATCAACTTCGTCCGGGCGAACCCCTCGCTGTTCTGGGGGCGGGGCGGGATCGCCCTCGCCGCAGGGGCGCTGTACGAGGTGACGGGCCAGCGACGGTACCGCCGGTCCGTCGAGGAACTGCTCGACCCGGTGGTCGACGACGTCGCCGACGGCGGCCTCTCCCTGGGGCTGGGCGGGACCAAAGGACTGGGGTCGGTCGTGTACACGCTGTCGGTCGTCGCCGACCTCGTCGAGGAAGCGCCCTACCGCCGCGCCGCGCTGGAGGCCTCGCGGTCGGTAACCGGGGAACTGCTCGCCGGCGACGACACCTTCGACGTCATGGAAGGCGCCGCGGGAACGTTGCTCGGACTGCTCGCCCACTACGAACGGTTCGGGGGCCGGGACGTCCTCGACCGCGCCATCGCCTGTGGCGAGCGCCTCCTCGAGGCCCGGGTCGACGTCGACGGCCACCGGGTCTGGCTGACCATCGACGACGGGGCCCCGCTCACGGGCTTTTCCCACGGGGCCAGCGGGATCGCGTACGCGCTCGCCCGACTCGGCGCGGTCGCCGACGAGTCGCGGTTCGCCGACGCCGCCAGGGAAGCGCTCCGGTTCGAGGACGCGCTGTTCGACGCCTCGCGGACGAACTGGGCCGACTCGCCACGGCAACGGGAGTACCAGGATCGGTGGTGTCACGGCCGGACCGGGATGGCGCTGGCCCGGATCGGGATCGGCGACCGTCTCGACGACGAGTCGCTGGTCGCCGAGGCCGGGGAGTTGCTGGCGGCGACGGCGAACGACGACCCGGCACACCTCGACAACCTCTGCTGTGGGAACTTCGGTCGAACCGGGGCGTTGCTCGTGGCCGCGCGCCGGGCCGGCGGCGAGGTCGAGGCCGCGACCGAACTCGCGGGGCGGTGCGTCGCCCGCCGGGAGCGCGACGGTGCGCTGTCGCTGCCCGGCCACGACGAGTCCTTCGTCAACCCGACGTTCTTCGACGGCGTCTCCGGGGCCGCCTACGCGTTGTTGCGGCTCCGGGACCCCGACGCCTTGCCCTGCGTCCTCCTGCTGGAGTGACGGGCGGCTGGGCGACCGACCGCCGAACGGGGCGTGGCGGGCCGGGAAGTGCGATCGGACGCCCCGGGACGTCGCGTGTGACCCCCCGTCGGCTGTCGTTGCGACGAGTTTGCGGTAGGTCACGCCCGCAGTACGTCCCCCGGTAACCCTCGCCGGAACCGCTCAGTCCCGGTTCCGGAGCCACGCCAGGAGGTCGCTCGCGGAGGGGGAGTCCGCGGCGAGGTCGGACTCCGCGAGGACTGTCTCCGCTTCGTCCTCGCTGACCTTCTCGCCGCCGAGCCTGGCCGACCGTTCGAGGAGGTCCGACACCTCCTCGACCGTCGACAGGAAGGAATCGAGGTCCGCGACCACCTGCGCGTAGGCGGCCGCCGGTTCGGCGGGGAGGGCGTCCCTGGCGTCCTGGAACGCACCGTGTGCGGACCAGAACTTCACCTCAGCGTTGCCGAGGCTACCGTTCGCGTAGTCGTCGGCCGCCTCGGCGAAGTCGGGCATCCCCTCCCGGGTCGACTGGAGGGCCTCCCGGACCGCGCCCGCAGTCGCGCGTTCCGCCGCGAGCTGGTCCCGTTTGGCGGCGTACCCGTCCTCGGTGATCGCGTCCGTGACGGCCGTCGCCCCGGCATCGGCGTCCTCGGCGAGCGAGTCGAGGCCCCTGCCCACGGCGTCCCGGCGGTCGCCCATCCGTCCCAGGTGGTTCTCCAGGTCGTCGAAGGACTCCCCGATGGTGGCCGGCACTCCATCGCGTGCGGCGGTCCAGAGCCGGTGGGCCCCGGACTGGACGTCGCCCACGTCCGCGAGGAACGACCGGAGGTGCCGCAGGTCCGCGACGGTCGCCTGCTGGTCCTCGGTGGCGTGTTCGGCCGCGGCGTCGAGTTCGTCGGCCATCGCGTCAAGGGCGTCGGTGACGCCCGCGACGTCCGGTTCGACGCGCCCGTCGACTGCCGTCAGATCCTCGCCGTCGGCGGGGGCGAGGAAAGCCGCCACCGCGTCATGGAGGTGACCGTCGGCCGCGTCGAGGTGGTCGGCGGTGACCAACTCGTCGCTGGGCGTGGCCGTGGGCTCGTCGGCCGGGGTCGCAGTAGGCGTCTCCGTCGCGGTCGGAGTCGGCGACTCGGTCGTCGGTTCGTCCGTCGACGGGTCGTCGCTGCCCGTACAGCCGGCGAGGACGGCCGCCGTGATCGCCAGGTAAGCCCGTCGATGCATGTTCCGGCCGACTGCGCCCGGAAGGAAAACGGTTCGGGCCGCGAGTCACTCCGCGTACAGCGAGTACAGGATGATCCCGAATCCCAGCGCCGTGAGCACGCTCTCGGCGAGGAGGGCCCAGTCGCGGTCGAGCGCGACCAGCTGGTCGAGCAGGCCCGCGAGTATCGCCCCGAGCGTGACCACCCCGAATCCCAGCGCCAGCAAGCCGAGCGACCGGGCGTCGGTCCGGCGGTACGCCCGGTACGCGAAGTAGGTCACCAGCCCGCCCATGACCAGCGACAGCGTCTTGAACGCGACGACGGTCGTGACGTGCGGACTCACGTTTCCTTGCGCACCTCCGACCACATGTCGGCGAGCCGTTCGTCCGGCGTCCGCGCCGGGCGGTCGAGTTCGACGCCGAACGCCAGGTCCTCCGAGAGGGGGAACCGGACCTCCTCGACGTCGATCACGTACCGCGTCGTGTGGTGGCCGTCCGACCGGATCTCGGTCCGCTCGTCCAGGATCGTCGCCTCGGTGAGTTTGTCCAGCTTCCGGTAGGCCGTCGACTGGGGAATCTCCGTCGTCGAGGCCAGTTCCTGTGCGCTCATGGGCTCTTCGAGGTGATTGACGATGGTCCGGCAGTCTTGGTCGTGCAGCGCGTCCAGCACCGCCTGCACCTCCGGCGCCTCCTCGGCGCCGAGGGGGTCCCGAACCATTACCGCCCGCTTCCGCCCCTGCCGGTAAAGGTCATTCGGAACCGACGGTACGGACGGCGTGCCGCCGCGGCCCCAGCCGGACGAACACGTTCGGCAACACTGATTCCCAGCGGGACCGAATGTATTCGCCCATGCCCCAGGCCGAACTGACGGTCTCGATCCCCGAGGACGTCTGGATCGGCGCCGTCACGCGCTCGTACCCGGAGACGAAGGTCCGGGTGCTGTCGGCGATGGCCGCCATCGGTCGAACGGGGTCGTTCCGGCCGGGAAGTCGTACTGGCGAACGTGTTCGGGTCAAGGGCAGGGCGCTCCGGGCGAGCGATTCCGATCCGAAGGATCGACCCCGGTCCGGCCGGTCCCGGTTCGTGGTAGAACGCGTCGAAAGCCCGAACAGCAGAGGAGACGGCGTCCAGCGCCGTCGGCCTCCAGGAGCGTTCGCGTCGGCGACGGATCGGTGCGCCGACGGTCGATACGCCCTCAGCCGGATGGCATCATCGGGCCGGTCGCGGTCGTTGGAGAACGACGGCCGGCCGTGACGGTTACTACCTGACAGTTCGCGTCCGAACGGTTAACGATTTTGATTCCGGGTTCGCGGACGAACGTCCACGTCGCCCCGGTCGAGCGTAACGTATATGAGGTCGTCGCCTGAAAATCACGACGAACTGGGTTTCGTCCCGGCCTTTCTCCGCCAGCAACCGGTCACCACCCGTGGGACCGTCGGTGGACTGCGTCGCCGCGGCGCGGGTGGCCGTGCGGCCGTCGGCGCGTGTCCGGGACCGGCCCTCCGACTATCCATGACGCACGAAACAGACCTTCCGTGTTCGGACTGCGGTACGGCCCTCCTCGAAGCGACCGTTCCGGTCGAGCAACTCCCGGCCTCGACGGGTCGGCAGGGAACGGTGACGGTCGCCGAGTGTCCGGAATGCGGTGCCCGTTACTATCCCGAGTCGACGGTGACCGATCTGTTCGCGGGCCCGAACGGGTCGGCTCAGGGCGAACGGTAGCGATGGACGGACGCGCCGATGAGGAAGACGAACCGGCGGTCAGCCTCCCCGGGTCCCTCGCCGCGGGGGCCGTCCTCGTCGCCGGCCCGACCGACCCCGCCGAGGACGGCCTCTGTCTCCGTGCATTGTGTGCGTACCGCTCCCCCGACGACGAAGCGCTCGTCGTGACGACGACCGAGGGTGCCGACGAGACCCGGTCCCGGTTCGAGGCGGTGTGTCCGAACGTGGGTGGCCGGCCACTCGCGGTCGTCGACACGGTCTCCAGACGCGAGTACCTGCCGTCGCTCTACACCGAGGAACCGACCGTCTTCACGTCCTCGCCGGGCGACCTCGAACGGATCGTCCTCGCGCTGTCGGACCTGACCCGCGGCGGCCACCCCTCGTCCGGTGGGCGCCACTTCGTCGTCCGCTCGCTCACACCGATGCTCGCGGCGGCCCCGGTCGAGCGCGTCCCGCCCGTCGTCGAGCGGATCGCCGGCCTCCGGACCGACGACGGCTACGGGTTCCTCGGGCTGGACTTCACGGCCCACGACGAGGAGACGGTGGCCGAACTCGTGGCGTGCGTCGACGGCGTCCTCTGGTTCTCGACGGCCGACGACGGCACCGTCGAGTTCGAACTCCGCTCGACGAGGGCGTCCTCGACGCGCTCGTGATCCGGGGTCGGCCCGACTGCTTCGAACGCCCCCGCGGACGTCCCGACTGCCTCGAACGCCCGTACGGCCGAGTTTCCGCGGGTATATACGGCTGGATCGCCAACGTTCGCGTATCCGAAAGACGTGCTGTCCCCTGCACGGTCACGGTGAACGGCGTCGGAACGCCGTTCGTTCGGTACCGTTCTCGCGGCGTCCGTCCGGTACCGTGCCCGTGGACCGCTCTGATCGGCGACACCTATGGAAATCGAAATCGCAACCGTCGGCGGCTACGAGGAAGTCGGCCGCCAGATGACCGCAATCCGTGCCGGCGACGACGTCGTCGTCTTCGACATGGGCCTGAACCTCTCGAAGGTACTGATCCACGACAACGTCCAGACCGAGGGAATGCACTCGCTGGACCTCATCGACATGGGAGCGATCCCTGACGACCGGGTCATGAGCGAACTGGGCGGGCAGGTGCGAGCCATCGTGCCCACCCACGGTCACCTCGACCACATCGGGGCCATCTCCAAACTCGCCCACCGGTACGACGCACCGATCGTCGCCAGTCCCTTCACGCTCGAACTGGTGCGCGAGGAGATCCGCGACGAAGACAAGTTCGGCGTCGACAACGACCTCGTCGAGATGGACGTCGGCGAGACGATGGAGATCGGCGAGGGGCTCGAACTGGAGTTCGTCAACGTCACCCACTCGATCATCGACGCGATCAACCCCGTCTTGCACACGCCGGAGGGCGCCATCGTTTACGGCCTGGACAAGCGCATCGATCACGACCCCGTGTTGGGCGACCCAATCGACATGAAGCGGTTCCGCGAACTGGGTCGCGAGGGGGTGCTCTGTTACATCGAGGACTGCACCAACGCCAACAAGAAGGGCCGCACGCCCAGCGAGTCGGTCGCGCGCCGACACCTCGAGGACGTCCTCCACAGCCTGGAGGACTACGACGGCGGCATCGTCGCCACGACCTTCTCCAGCCACATCGCCCGCGTCAAGAGCCTCGTCGAGTTCGCCAACGAGATCGACCGCACGCCGATGCTACTCGGGCGGTCGATGGAGACGTACTCGGGGACGGCCCGGCGGCTGGACGTCCCGTATCCGGAGAGCCTGGAGATGTACGGCCACCGCCGGCCGATCGAACAGGCGTTCGAGCGCATCATGAACGAGGGCAAGGAGAACTTCCTGCCGGTCGTGACGGGCCACCAGGGCGAGCCGCGAGCGATGCTCACCCGGATGGGTCGCGGCGAGACGCCGTACGAACTGGACGAGGGCGACAAGGTCATCTTCTCGGCGCGGGTCATCCCGGAGCCGACCAACGAGGGCCAGCGCTACCAGTGCGAGAAACTGCTGGGCATGCAGGGCGCCCGCATCTACGACGACATCCACGTCTCCGGGCACCTCTCGCGGGAAGGTCACTACGAGATGCTGCAGGCGCTGCAGCCCCAGCACGTGATTCCGGCCCACCAGGACATGGGCGGCTACTCGGGGTACGTCGACCTCGCCTCCGACCAGGGGTACGAACTCGGCCGCGATCTGCACGTCACCTCGAACGGGAACACGATCCAGCTCGTCGAGTGACCTTCCTGTTCGTCGAGTGATCTACCACTGCGACGGCGTCGTACGCCAGTCCGCCGCTGGTGGCCTCGACGCCCGCTTGGATGGGAACCCAGGTGCGGACGAGCGTGACCGCGACGGCGTACCGGGCGCGGAAACTCGTCATCGTGAGGATGCGGCGGTTGACCGCCAGGTCCGCGAACCCCCTGACGTCCCCAGGATGGCGGCGGCGAACCGCCAGGCGTTGGCCGTCCCGATGTGGTTCGCGCGCTGGCCGGGCGGTGCCAACTCGCCGACGAGCGCGAGACTCGTCAGTCCGGCCCCGGTCACGGCGATGCCCTGCAGCGCGCGAGCGCCGATGAACTGGCCGCTGGTGGCGACGAGTGCGATGACGAACCCGGAGGGGTCGAACAGGTCGATGTAGGTCGGCGACAGGGTGAGCAACGTGACCAGGCCGAACCCCTCGCGAAGCGGGTGAGATAGATGGCCTGCAGTTGCTTTGAACGCTCGGTCACCCTCGATTGTGTCCCGGGGCCGGGAAAGTGTATTTCGGTTCGAAGCAGCCACTCGTGAGGGTCTGTCCCGGACTGACGTGCGGTTGACGACGCCAGCGAACGGGTTACTGATCGACCGACCCGTCGACCGACGCGACGTATCGTCGAACGAATCCGTTACCTCTACCAGGCGATGGTCGAGATACGGAACTCGCGCCTCCAGGGAGTGGTTCATCGTCGAGCGGTCAACTTTGTGGAGAAGATCGTCCGGGAGCCAGTACGTAATATCGAACTGTGTCATATTGTGGAAAAGGGGGCGGATTCGTCAGTAGAAACACAGTCCGGCAGTTTTCGCCAACCGGTTCGAGGGAATCTCGTCACGCCGAGCACGACGGCGAGAAGCTTCGCTGAGGACGCAGCGATGGGCGAGAGCGGCCCTTCGAGCGGGACGAAACCTGGATCCCCACGTCACCGCTACCCGCGAGACGAACGACCAGTCTAGAGCGTCCGCCGATGAGCGGACGCCGATCGTTGTGGACGTCGGAGAAGCGAGCCTCGTCACGGTGTCACCGTGACGACCACGGTTCTCCGGGTCGCCCCCGATCATTGGCCGACGACGGCGAAGCCGTTCGTCGGCTCCGCAAAACCGACTGCATCCCACGGCAGTTGAAGAGCCCGTCGTCAAACAGGAGTCTCGTCTCGACGTCGAGCCCCGCATAGACTCACTCGCCGTCGGTCAGGACAGCGGTTTCGTCGACCGCGACCCGGACGGCGACGCCCGTCAGAGCGTTCACATACTTTCCGTTAATTCGATCCCGAGAAGGTCCATGTATCTCCGAAGGACCAGTATAGTGACCGAGACGATCGACAACCGCTTCCGTTCCTCATCACTTCCGACGATTTGATACTCGCTGTAGTAGGAATTGAACGTGTTCGCTAGATCGAAAGCCTCGCCAGCGATCACGCTCGGTTTTGATTTTGAGGCTGCCTCCGATACCGTCATATCGAACCTGATCAACTTATCGAGTATTTTTTGCTCCTGCTCGTTCGGATCGGACATCGGTTCGACACGCAGGTCGCTCTCGGCGTTCTCTAACAGGGACATACAACGCGAGTGCGTGTACTGGAGATACGGACCGGATTTCCCTTCGAACGAGAGGACCTGATCCCAGTCGAACGTCGAATCTGTTTCACGAGATCCCGACAACCAGGAGAACTTGATCGCGCTAATGCCGACTCTGGTGGCTGCCTCCTCCTCGTTCTCGACCTCGCCCTCTCGCGATTCGATAATCGACTTGACGCGGTCGATTGACTCCTGAATGAGATCTTCAGCCCTGACGATTCTGCCCTCTCTGCTCGACATTTGCCCGTCCTCGAGACTCATCAGCCCGTAATTGACGTGTTCGCAACGGTCCGGGTCACAGATTCCCAGCAATTCCGCACTCTTGAATAGCTGTTTGAATCGATGCCGCTGCTCGTTTCCGACCACGTAGAGGACCTTTTCCGGATCGTACCTATCGATTCGGTGTCGAAGGGCCGCTAAATCCCGAGTGGCGTAGTTCGTCGTGCCGTCCGACTTACGGATGATCATGTTCGTGAGACCGTACTCTTCGAGTTCGACAATTATCGCTCCCTCACTTTCCGTCGCGATGCCCTCCTCGAGCGCTTCCTGAACGATTTTCTGCCCCTCGTATACGAATTCGGATTCCCCCGAAATATTTTCGAATTCCACGCCCAAGATGTCGTATATATCATTAAATTCCTCGATGCTAATCTCACGAAACATGCTCCAGGTCTCCCTTTTCTCCTCGTCCCTGTTTTCGAGTTCCTGGAACCACTTCCGGGCCTCCTCCTCGAGCGATGGGTCGTCCTCGGCCCTCTCATGAAACTGGACGTACAACTCGTATAATGAATCGATTTTTTTCTCCCGAATGGTTTCTATATCCCCCCATTCTTCGAACGCGACTCCGAGTTTGCCAAACTGAGTCCCCCAGTCGCCCAGGTAATTAATTCCGGCGACGTCGTATCCCAGATGTGTGTATATCCGTTTCAGTGAGTCCCCGATTATCGTAGTCCCCAGGTGACCGATGTGCATAGGTTTGGCAACGTTAGGAGACGAGTAATCGATTACAATCGTCTCGCCACTATCGGGATCCCCGTCCAGCTGTTCGAGGAATCTATCGACGTTTTGACCGACGTAGTCCCAGTCGAGATCGATGTTGACGTACTGACGGCTACTGCTTACGGATTCGACCGGATCGTATCCCCTCAATCTCTCAGCTAAGATATCACTTAGTTCCGAGGCGATCGCCGTCGGATCCTCACCCAGCGTGAAACACGGAATTGCGATGTCCGCGTAGTCGGATTCCTCCTCGAAAGATAGTTCCGAACCATCTATCCTCTCAGGTATTTCCTCCCTAACCTTTCCCTCAACGTCCGAGATGATGGTCATCGAGTCGGACTTTAGGTCAGATACATTATTCAGTTCTTCGGTATGGGGGCGGCCAATTAGCAGTTCGGAGAGGCCATGACACTACCGTCCATAATCCACCATCCCTTTCGCTTGAAGCGCTTCGTCCCGTACGTTTCTCGGGTGGCGCCGGCAACCTACTTCGTCCTCGGAATTCGAACGAACCGGTTGCGAAACAGCGGAGGGTGGGACAACCGGGCAAACTCGATCCGTTCAACGACACCGGGCTGCTGGCTCAACCAACCGTCGGTTGATGACTGACGGGAGGGCAGGATAGCAGAGAACGTATCTCTCCAAAAAGGGACCGTCGGTCACCGGCCCCGTCGAGTGGCCACCATCACGTTCCTAACTGAATGAAAACGATACTTTACGAGACTCCCTGACCAGACGGAGTTTAAACGAGGTTCGACGGAATTTGAGGTTGAGGCGGATTTGAACCTGAGCCAGACGGTCCGGGCGTGCGGCCCCACGTCCGTTCGGCCGTTCCGGGCTGCGACTGGCAGGGTTCAAATCGCCCAACGCTACGATTTGCTCCTCACGTCCGTTCGTCGTAAAATCGTAGTGGGTTGGGGCGGAGACAGGTCGTGATGCGTACGACCCCTTCGCCGCGGTGGGCGGGCGGTGTGGGCCGTCTCGCGGGGTTCCGTGAGACCCATGCCGACGGACCGAGACGAACTGGAACCCATCGATCCGCGCACCGCGCAGCAACTGTACCTCGACCACAAGGCCACCGAGTGCACCGAGTCGACGGTCAGGAATCACAAGTACCACACCAACTACCTCGTCGAGTGGTGCGAGGCGAACGGCGTCGACAACCTGAACGACCTGACTGGTCGGGACCTCCAGCAGATCCGGCTGTGGCGCAAGGAGGTCGGCGACATCAACCTCCTGACGTTGAACAATCACATGAGCACGTTGCGGGTGTTCCTGAAGTGGGCCGCGTCCATCGAGGCCGTCCCGGAGAACCTCTACGACAAGGTGATGGTGCCGCGCGTGTCGCCGGAGGACGAACAGGCCGACGAGACGCTGGATAGCGAGAGCGCGCAGGCGATTCTGGATCACCTGTCGACGTTTCATTACGCGTCGCTGGAGCACGTCCTACTGGCGTTGCTCTGGGAGACGGGGATGCGGATCGGCGCGGCCCGGTCGCTGGACGTCGGCGACGTGGACGTCGACGGGGAGCGCGTCGAACTCGTTCACCGGCCCAGCGAGGGGACGACGCTGAAGAACGGCAGTGGTGGCGAGCGGCCAATTGCGATCAGTCCAGACCTGGCGGGCGTGCTGGACGATTACGTCGGGAGTGTACGCCACGACGTGACCGACGAGTACGGGCGCGAGCCGCTGTTCACGTCCGAGCAGGGGCGGCTGAGTCGGAGTACGTTGCGTCGAGTGGTGTACAAAGTGACGGCCCCCTGTTTTCGGAACGAGCCTTGCGCCGAGTGTGCTGACGGCGAGTCGAAGTGCGGTGAGGCGGTGAGTCCTCACGCGATCCGGCGAGGAAGTATTACGCACTACCTGGCGAACGACGTGCCCGTGGAGATCGTGAGTGATCGGATGAACGTGAGTCGGAAGGTGCTGGACGAGCACTACGATCAGCGGTCGGAGGAGGTGAAACTGGAGCAGCGGCGGGGGTATCTCGAAGAGGTGTAGAGTAGATCAAACGCCCCCGTTGAAACCCTCAGATGGGGACAGCCCCCAGCAGTTGCATAGAGTGACGAATACAGGGGTCACTCCCACCACGTCTTCCCGCCGGGGTGAGCGTAGAGAATATCTGTCGACCCCTCCTCGGCCTCGGTTGTGAACCACTCGTCCACAGTCCACCCTAATTTTCGGTTCTTTCGCTTCGTTGCGCCCTCTCCATCTAGTAACTCGGGTTGGAAGAGGTAATTGTAGTGAGAGAAGACAATCAAGTACGTGTCAGTCGTCGGTAGTTGGTTGAGTCGTCTCAGGTCGGTTTCGAGTTTACGGTTCTGCGTATCGAGTTTCTCAATCGCTTCCGTACTCCGCATCTCCGATTCGGTGGCCTTCCGCAACGTGTCGGTATCGAAGTCCGACGAGATGACGTTCTGGTTCGTGACGAACTTCAACTCGAACGCCGCAGAAACGTCTCTCTCGTCGTATCGCTTCGATCCTCCATTCCACCTGACGGGAAAGCTAAGTTCCTGATCAAAAACCACCACGTCTATTTGTTCGTTCGGGGTGTCCGGAGTAGTAAGGTTGACCTCTGGATGGACCCGAGAGATCCGTCCACCCTGGTCTGGGCGCCGGTCAACTATTTCGTCTATGTATGGTCGTTTGTACTGTGCATAGTTTCCATCGTCCGTCAGCGGCGGTGTGGGACAGGTGGTAAATAGTTCTCCGTTAGAATTGAGTTCCTGATGCAAACGTTCAACGAGATAGCATTGCATATCTGCTTCCATCGTCACGTCCATCGGACGTTTGATGAACATGTTTCCGAGCGAGTCAGCAGCACCTCGATAATCCATAGTCGAAGTAATGTGAGTGGTCACAAAACAATAGTGCCCTCTTCTGAGTGGCACTGCCGGAAACACCCTCCGTATTCAGCACTCTGTCATTGGCGGTATTGGGCTTCATGATTGTCATGTTATCTTTTCTCATCCTGATGATCAGTATATATTGACTAGGGATTCGACAAATTCATTCAGAGAGACGAGTATTCGTCAAGACATTTCTCCAATTCGTCTCGCCGCCGCTCTGCCTTCCGCTCCTTGGACCGCTGATCGTAATGCCGCTTCAGCACAGGTACGGAAACGTCGACCCGACCGCTCAACAGCTCCACCGGCACGCCTTTGTCCAACTGCCGCATGATGGCCCACTTCCGGAGCGGATGCGGACTGAACGACGACGGACATTCACTTGCGTTCGTACTTTCCGCCGCCGAACACGACGAGATCTCCCGTCCGTGCGGACACTCATCCGCAGACGTACACGGCCGCGTCATCTTGTAGAAGTCCCGCCGGATCGTCGGCAAAGACACCCGGCCTGATCCCGTCGTCAGCAATGACTCCCGACCGAACGTGTCGATGACCGATTCACGAGGTCCGTCTACGTAATCACTGAGTAGTTCCTGAAGATCGTCCGAGACATTGACGATACGCTCACTGTCGCGCCCGTTCTTCAACGGCGTCCCGTACTCGTCCGTCCTTTCAGGCCGATGCCGCAAGTGCACCTGCGCGGCGTCGAAATCTACGTCCTCCAGATCGATAGCGCGAATAGCGCCCATCCGCAGACCGATCTCGGCAATTAGTTCGAATTCGAGGTGGTGCCGGGCCGCGTACTCGAACTTCCCGTGGTAGGTTCGGACGGCCGCAACGGCCTCGTCGTCGGGCACCTCGTCACACACCTCCTCGTCCGGCGCCACGTTTGGGAACGGAATCTTCTCACTGAGGTCGGGCTCGACCGCGTCGATGGCCTCGCAGAACTCCAGGAACGGCCCGAGGACGCCGAGCGCGCCGTTGAGACTGACCGTGTTCACGCCAGTCTCCTCTTTCCGCCAGTTCTTGAACCGCAGCAGGTCCCGGCCACCGAGGTCGTTCAGGTTCTCGATGCCGGCCTGGTCGGTCCAGTCGACGAAGATGCCCAGCGCCGAGGCGTGCTTGCGCCGGGTCGCCACCCGCGTGTCGTCCTGGCGGTGCTCCAGGTACAGCCGGCGGGCCTCCGCGGGCGACAGCGGCTCCAGGCTCACGTCCTCGCGCACCTCGGTGGTCCCTGTTGCGGCCCGTAACCTCTTAGTGGATACGTGGTAACCAGGAAGCAACTATGCCCGCCGACCCCGCATTGCTCACCCCGAGCCAGCGCGCGTTCCTGCGCGGCGAGAAGGAGTACGAACACGAGCAATCCGAGAAAGACATGCGCTACAAGATCCGCCAGCGCGTGCGGAACGGCCTGTTCGATCTCGCCCTTCTGTGGCAGCACATGGACGCCCGCGACCGCCGACAGCTGTTCAAGGACGTCCGCGCGGGCCAGCTCCGCGACGACGATGCAACGTTCGAGGACGAGGTGTACCGCGAGGACGAATCCACGGCGCTGGTGTACGCGGTGGCGTTTCTGTACCAGGTCGCCGCGGACGTCGACTTCGACTTCGAGAAAGTTCTCGAGTTAGCCGCCGTCGCCCGCCAGGGCGAAAATCCGGACAACCCGTTCGCCGCCCGCAGCGTCGACGTGACTATCGACGAACGGCTGGTGTACGACTACGACCGCATCCGCCGGAAAGTCGAACAGGAGCAATCGCTCTCCGAGCCCGAGTACCTGGCGATGACGCGCCTGTTTCTCAGCGATCTCGAACGGTTCACGTCCGTCTGCCGGAAAACGGACCTCGACGTCCAGGCCAAACTCGACGCTGGTGAGCAATTGACGAAGGGAGAGGCAGTGGTCGCCTTCGGCAAGGCGATCTCGTCCCCGACCAGTTACGACCGGGACGACCTCCGGGATCACATCCCCGATCGCGTCGCGTCGGCTCTCGGGTTCAACCTGGGCCGGTAGTTCGATCCCCCTATTGGCTCCGTCGGTTGCTGATTCCGCCACGTTTTCCGGGCGAGTATCCCGGTAGGACGTTCTATCGGGGCGTGATCATCCATTCCAGTCGAGGCGGCGGCCATGGCAGAAGCAATCGAAACCGGTCGCACTGACCCGGGATACCCAATGGTCGACTATCCCTGGCCGCCGGCCACCCTGTCGGTCACCGGAGTTGGCCCCTACTCGACCCCTACTTGGCCCCCTACTAAAGGGCCTACTCCACCCCTACTACCCCCCTTAGTCGACCCAAGTTAGGCCAAGTGGCCAGCAGGGGTAGCGCCGGGGAGCAATGCACCCCCGGGGCTGCCTGGGTGCAACCGGAGTTACGAGTAGGTGGCTTGGAGTAAGCCAAGGGTGACGAT
This sequence comes from uncultured Halobacteriales archaeon, assembly GCA_964435625.1. Taxonomy (GTDB): domain Archaea; phylum Halobacteriota; class Halobacteria; order Halobacteriales; family PXRE01; genus PXRE01. Next base: position 35,225 of record CAYTAG010000006.1, read on the forward strand.
TCAAGATTCGTTGCCGCTCACCAACCCCGGACCCGGGGGTTTGTCGGAGGTTGGCCAACCCCTAGATCAGGGGTTGGTATCCCGGTTGGTGGTGGTTGGTTTGTCAAAGGGGCAGCGCAAGGGAGCAGTGCTGCTCCGGGCATCAGGGGTAAATCCAGTTCCGGGGGTAACCAAAAGGAACCAACAGTTGTGGTATCCTGACTTCGACCAATTCAGTGCTGCACGGATCTAGGAAGAATAGCTTAGACCGTAACCGGGATCGTACGTTTTGCTAATAAACAGCAGAGAGGCCTACGGCCAAACCTTCATGCAGTCCAGAAGGTGTTACAGGAGCACAGAATTCCACAAATATTAATAGAAATAAACATTGCATCATAGCCAATGGACCAACGGGTTTCGGGGGCCGTCGCGGTCGCCATGGCGGTGCTGGTGGTGACGGGGACAATCGGCCCAGCACTGGCCGCGGGTGGTTTCGGTGAGCAACGGCAGTCGAATGTCGTCGATCCGTCGGTCGTCTTCAGCGACGACGGGGCGGCGCTCGATCACCGGCTCCACGCCTACCGGATTCTCGATCAAGCAGACGCACAGCGCCACCTCGACGCGCTGAACGCGACGTTCGAGCACGTCGTCGACGAAAATCGCGTGAACGCGAGCCAGGTGTTTGCCACGGACAAGCGCATCGTCGCCCAGACACAGGCGCACCGCCCGGACGTCGGCGAACAACTGGTCGCCTCCGACCGCGTACTGGCCGAGACCGTAGTCGCCGACGCCCAGCGCGTCCGCGAGGGGATGGATCGCCGGAACCTCTCCTACGACGAAGCAGCCGTCAACGAAAGGCTGGCGAACGCCAGTGCGGCGCTCCAGCAGGGCCACAACCACGTCGCGGGTAACGCCTCGCTCGTGGCGGCCGTCGAGTCGTACCACCGCGCCTGGCGGCACGCCCAGCGCGCGATGGATCTGATGCAGGCCGCGGTCGAGCCCCAGGTCGAGATCACCCGGCGGACGGACCCACCGCACAACGGGACCATCGAGTACACCGTGAAGGGCGTCGTCTGGGACGTCCGCTCGCACCGGATGGCCGGAACGCTGACGCTCAACGGCGAACAGCGGAGCCTCGCGCTCGATACGTCCACGGTCCCCGGCGAGAACGTGACGTTCTCGACGACCGTCACACTGGAGGAGAAACGCAACTGGATCAACGTCTCGGTCTCGAATCCGCTGGAGTACGTCGATTACAGTCGGCGACCAGCGACGCCCGGCGGGCCAGGGAACGGCCAGCAGGGCAATGGTCCGCAGGGCCCCTCGAACGGGAACGAGACGGGACCGCCGGACGACCGGCCAGGAGGGCCACCTGACGACAGAGGAGCAGGGCCGCCAGATGGCAAAGGCGGAGGCCCGCCGGATGACAAGGGAGGGGGACCGCCAGATGAGAGGGGAGAAGGCCCACCTGATGACAAAGGAGAAGGCCCGCCCGACGATGCGGGCAACGGTCCCTCGGACGATCAGAGCCAGAATTCGTCGAAGGGAAGCGGGCAAGGACCACCGGACGAGCCCGGAAACGATGACCCTGCGAATGACGGGGGAGACGGCTCCAGTGGCGAGGCAGGGCAAGGAAACGCAAGTGAGGGACAGCGTGGCGAGGGCAACCAAGGTACCGGGGCCGATGAGGAGACCGGCAACGGGGAGGGACCAGGAAAAGGATCGGACGCCGGGAGTGGCTCCGCCAACGACTCCAGCGGGGCCGAGACGAACGGCAATAACGAAAGCGATGGTGGGGAAAACAATGCCGGACCCAGTAACGGGTCGTCGAACAGCTCTGGCGGCCCAGGGAACGGCCAGGGGAATGCCAACGCGCTCGCCAACGACCCCGGGAGCTGGTCTTCGACGAGTCCCAGGGCAGGCCACGGGTTCGGTGGCGTGGACACGATGGCCTACGGGGCCATGCTGGCTCCGCCCGAATCCGATGCGGTGCAAGTCGGTTTCGACGTCCTGAAGCTAGACGCCGACGGCCTCCCGGACCGCTACGAGGAGACCGTCGTCGGGACGGATCCGCTCGATACCGATAGCGACTCGCGGCTTACCGCCCGCAACGAGTCCGACGTCGGAACTATCGACGGGGCGAAGGACTTCGACGTGGACGGGCTGGCGACCTACCAGGAGTACCGGATCGGGACGGATCCGCTGTCGAACGACACGACCGGCGACGGTCTCGAAGACGGCTTCCAGGTGCTGGTCGTCGGAACGGATCCGCTCGTCAACGACACCGACGGCGACGGGGTGGCGGACGCCCAAGAGGATCCCGACGGTGACGGGTTGACGCTGCTCGAAGAGCAGGAACACGGGACCCATCCGCGACTAAACGATACCGACGGCGACGGCCTGACCGACGGGGAGGAAGTCCACGAGTACGACACCGATCCGCTAGACCCGGACAGCGACGGCGACGGATTGCTCGACGGCGAGGAAATCCGTCTGGACCAGGACCCGCTGGCTGCCGACTCGGACGGCGACGGCGTCCCGGACGGCAACGAGACGTACACCACGACGGTGACAAACGACTCCAGTGAGGTCACCGTGACGGCGACCGGCGAAGGCGTCGTCGCCGACGGCCTTCACGTCCGGCACACGCCGACGGACTACGGGGGCAACGTCACGGCCGGGCCGATGGTGCGGATCACCAACGACACGGCCGTCGAGGGAGCCACGGTGACGATGCCCATCGACGAGGGTGTGGACCTATCGGCGACGAACGTGACGATCTACACCTGGGACCCCGACGACGAAGGGTGGGTCCCCCTGGAGACGACGGTCGACGCCGGGAACCGCACGGCGAGCGCGACCGTCTCGTCGTTCTCGTACTTCGCGGTGATGGACGAAGGGGCGAGGACGAAGGCCACCAGCCAATATGCCCAACCGGGGTGGCCGGCCCTGGAGACGTTCGACGACCTCGCCGACTGGACGGCAAGTGGCAACGGGACCGTCTCGCTCGACGACGAGGTGGTGACCGTCCAGAGCCAGGAGGGGACCTCCGGCGACGGCGGTGGTGGCAACGACGGGAGTGGCGGTGACGACGGCGGTTCCGGGGGTAGCGGCGGCGGGGATTACGAACCGTACGACGAGAACTGGGAACTCCCGGGCACCGGCCCGGGTGGCAACGACGGCGACGACGGTGATGGTGGCGATGGTAGCGACGACGACGGGGACAGCGGCGACGGTGGTGGCAGCGAAGACGGGAGCGGTAGCGGTGGGAACGACGGAAGCGGCGACGACGGAAGCGGCGGCGGGGACAGTGGAGGGGACGGCGGGAGCGACGATGGATCGGGGGACGGCGACGGAACGAGCGGTCCCACGAACGCGTCCATCTCTCGGACGGTTTCGCTCCCGGAGACGACCGCGTCCATTGCGATCCAGGTGCGAGTGAAGGCCACGACGGGCGGCGTCGGCACGGCCGAAGTCGTCCTGGTGGGTGGTGGCGCCAGCGCGCAGGTCCTCGACCTGGGATATGGCGAAACGACGGATGGCTGGGTGACCCGCCGGATCTCGCCGGCCGCGGGGTCGTTCGCGGGCGAAGAGGCCACGCTCACCGTGCGGACCGAGGGCAACGCGACCGTCCAGGTCGAGTACGTCGCGGTGGTGATCGACTCGACGGGCAGCGGCCTACCCGACGCGGTCGAGCGCCTGGACCTCCGGATGCCGACCGGCGGTCCCGGGGTCGCACACACGCTCCTTGACTTGGACCCGTCCCTGGCGGACACTGACGGTGACGGGTTGCGCGACGGCGAAGAAGTGGACGTCGCCTGGGAGATCGTCCCCGACGCGGGGGAGTGGACGCTGTACGGCGAGGCCGTCGACGCCACCTCCCATCCCGGGCGGGTCGACACCACGGGCGACGGCCTCACCGACTCCCAGCAGGTCGAGGGGTGGTCGATCCGGGTCGTCGACGAGCACGACGACGCCACGGCGCTGATGGACGTGGTGAACGACCCCGACGCCGACGAGAACGTCTCGCCGTTCTTCGAGACGCGGTCGGTGACGGCGAACCCGCTGGTGAACCACACCGACGACGATGGGCTGAGCGACGCCAGGGAGTTCGCGCTCGGGACGGACCCCGGGCGGGAGGATACCACCGGCGACGGGATCGACGACGACGAGGCGCTGGCGCTGGAGACCGAGGACCCGACGGTGTTCACGACGACCGGGCCGGAGGCGAGGCTGCTGTGGTACAACCAGGCGTCGGAGATCACCCTCACGGACCTGAAGTGGTACTTCCAGTACCGTTACAAGGTCGAGGATTCGGTCGGCATCCGGGAGTTCGAAATCTCGCGGCAGGGCACGACGTTCGACAGTGCCGCGGGCGGGAGGGCGAACGAAGTGTATCGTACCAGTACGCGCGAATCGTTCATGGAGGGGGCGTTCACGGTCCTGCGCGGGTCGGTCGCGGTCGTCGAGGCAACCGACGTCTACGGGAATACCCGCAAACAGGTGCTCTATAGCCAGACTTCGTCGTTCGGCCACGCGCTGAAGGACGTGTCGCCGCTGGGCGCCGGGATGGTCTCGGGGGCCAGTCACTTCGCCGCGGAACTGCCCGAGTTCATCTGGCTGGCCATCACGGATCCGTTCGGGGTCTACGACGCCTTCAAGTCGTTCGTGGGCCAGCTCGGGCCCGATCTCATCGAGTTGCTGATCGAGAGCGTCCAGCGGACCCAACACCTCGACAACCCCTTCAACGAGAACCCCGACTCCGAGGAGTACAAGGAGTACGAACGCGGGTGGTACGTCGGCTACGGGGCGCTGGCGGTCGCCGAGCTCGCACTGGGCCTGAAGGCGCTGAAAGGGATCGCGAGCGTTTCCAAACTGAAACAAACGTTGCAGACGACGGCGAACCGCGTCGACGAGGTTAAGGCGCTGGTGAAGTCGGGAATGCCCCGGAAGACGGCGAAGATTACGAGGGAAGCTACGGATGGTGGTCCAGGTAGGGATTATACTCGGTTGGTGAGGGACCTCGAAACGGCGGGTGCAGTGAAGAACGTAAAACAGCTTGCCAAGGATATCGGACCTCGGTTCGAAGATCTGGAGCCGTCACATCCCCAACTTGGAACGTTCCTGCAGAAATACGGGGACAACGGCGTCGAGGTTATCAATAAACTGGATGATGCCTTTGATGCACACCCATTGCTGGGCGCTCCCGATGAGATTACCAACCGAATCATCCAAATGACTGCCGATTTCGACGTCAATCCGAGTGCGTTGATTCGCGTCGTTGACAAGGGCCATAATCTTAAACGACTCGAAGAGTTACTCCGGACCAAAGCATCGGGAAGATGGACGGCTGGCCGACCTGGTGATCGAAACGCAAACTTCAACAAGCATTACTCGGACCACGCTCAAGAATGGAGTCCACCCTTGAGCAAGTCAGAATACAGGAGCAAGGCAAGAACCCTTGCAAACCAGAGAGACGGCGTTGAGATATATTACCAGATCGGGCAAGATCCATCGAATTTGATCGTGTATAACCGTGCTGCTAACGAGTTCGTGACACTTAATGCGAAAGGTGAGATTCAAACGTTCCACAGACCCAACCCTGGGCAGGTCGGGAAGTTAGTTAGGAATGGAAACGCAATACCGATCAAAACATAACATAAACATGGATAATAGACAAGAAGAGTTGGAATCCAGGCTTGACCATACCATCAATCAATTCAAAGAGATGTTGTCTGAGTTAGAGAAAATAACTGATGTATACGAAATCGAGACGTACGATCGAATTACCGTCGCGACCACGATCTATCTTTCATATGAGTGTGAATTTCTGCTCGAAGAACTTCGCAAAGCCAATGAAGCGTCCGAATCCACGAGTCATACCTTCGCATCATTGCAAGAGTTACTAGATCATCTACTGGACCAGAAGTCATACCGAGAACAAGCAATCAAAGAACTGAAGACCAGGGTTGATAACTATCCGAGAAACATTTGCCATTTTCTCGAATTAGATCCCATCTCCATCGAGTTAGAAAATACTCTTAGTGGACGGGACGTCATCCAGGTACTTCTTTTAGAACTCGAGGAAGACGAGTTAGACAATGAACGTGAGAAAGTTAATGCACTCGATGAAGTCCTTAGATGTCGATATGAGGTCCAGATCGAGACGATATTAGACGAATATAGTGATATCGAGAAATCATACTATCCGGGGTCGTTCTGGTGGCGACATCCCTCAGATGTCGCGGCTGAACTCGACTGAGTGGATTGAGTTGTCTGTCTCGCCTCCGGCGCCCAAGAGATCAATGGTGTCTCCGGTGCCGCAGAATTCGACAGCCGACTGTCGCGAGTGTTCGCTTATATCGACGAGGTCGGCCCGCTGATCAAAGCCGGGGCGAACCGGAAGACGGCGAAGATCACCCGGCAGGCGGTCGGGGACGGTGGTTCCCTCGACGTCGATTATACAGCGGTCGCGGGTAAATTGGGTGATCAGGGCTTCCAGGCGGGGAAACTTGACGAGGCGATCACGCGGTTGAGCCAAATCGACAGCCGGCACCTCCGGGCGCTGTCGCCCGACGACCAGGCGCGGCTGGCGGCGCGGTTGGTAAGCGTCCGGGACGGCGGGCAGGTCCGACGGTTCGTGAACGCGCTCGACGAGACGAGCGACGTCCGGCGGGTGCTTGAGGGGGACGTCCCAGCAACCAAGCGGATGAGCCGGTTGTGGGCGAACAAGGACAAGACGTCGGGAAGGATCAACGGATTACGGTACCGCCACGTCGATCCCGATCTTGAAGCCAGTGACTTCGTTCAAATTGCCCAGCAGGTGGAGTTGAAAAACACCCAGTTAATTGTCAAGCGAGGGGATGAACTTCGCTTCTTACAAAGAGGCACATTAGAGGAGGGCTGGAAGCACATTAAAGTCCGCCACATAGAGGCCTCATACAAATTAGATGCAAAAGAGGGTACAAGTTTCTTCCCGCTCGGCCGGACCGTGAAGGGTAATAAACTTCCAGATACTATGACGAAAGGCGAGGTGAAGATATGCTCTATGATGCAATTAAAGATGGTCATCCGTCACCTCAGGGCCAAAAGACCAAATATTACTTCCAGCCGAAACAAAATGGGTATCCTGATAGTGGAATCGTCGACATGAGGATTTTCGTGTTACCAGACGGAATGATCGAAACTGCGTACCCACTTAGCGGAGAGGCTGTCAAAAAGTGGGTTCCTGAGTTGAATGATGGACAAGGTGGACTGGTGGATACTGTATGAGTACAAAACACGTGTTTCAAGCGGCGGAGATCGAGTTCCAGTTTGATCAAAAGTATCAGGAGCGAGTAATGCAAGCCAAGCCAGATAGCTGGATAGGGCCTTGTTTAGACGCTCGGACTTTTGCAGTCCGAGGCTTGTAGAACTCGTGT